>JANQMI010000083.1 GCA_028280165.1 Oceanicaulis sp.
TCCCAGTCGTTCTTCGCGAGCACGATCGACTTCTCGGCCGCTTCCCTCGCGAGCGCGCGGTGCGCGTCGCACTCGACGACTGACGCGTCGGGACGCGACTTGCCCGCGCCCTCCTCACTCGCTCACCGCCCATTTTGCGGGGCGCTTCTCCAAAAACGCCGTCATGCCCTCGGCCCCTTCGTCGCTGCGCACGGCGGCGGTGAACACTTCGGCGGCGTGTCCGATCAGGTCGGCGGGTTCGGCGTTGCGGCCTTTGCGCAGCAGGCGCTTGGTGGCGGCCACGGCGTTAGGCGCGCATTTGCGGATGTCGGTCATGACCTGGATCAAGCGCGCTTCGGTCTCCTGCACGCCATCGCAAAGGAAATGCACCAGGCCGATCTCCTTGGCTTCCTGGGCCGTGACCTTGCCGCCGGTGACGCACAGGCGCTTGGCTTGCGAATAGCCCAGCCGCTCCAGTAAAAAGGGTTCGATCTGGGCCGGAACAATGCCAAGGCCGGTTTCAGGCAGGCGGAACACAGCCGTTTCGCGCGCGATGGTGACGTCAGCAACGCAGGCCAGGCCAAAGCCGCCGCCCATCACCGCGCCTTCGACCACGGCCACGATGGGCAGATCGGACGCGCCATAGATCGCGCACATCTGACCAAAGCGGGTGGAGACCTCAATGATCGGATCGGCACCGCCCTGGCTGGGCGGCGGCGCGCTCATATCCTTAATGTCGCCGCCTGCGCAGAAATGCCCCCCAGCCCCCTGCAGCACGACAAGGCGTGCCCCGGTCTGCTGCGCCTCGTCGAGGGCAGCGATCAATTCACCCACCATCTCCAGCGACATGGCGTTGCGGCTCTCCGGACGGTTCAGCGTCACGAAAGCAGCACCATCCCGGCGCTCAAAAAGGAGGGTGTTATAGTCCGCCATCTTAAGCGTTGCCCGCCGGGCCGGACGGCTTGCGCTTGGGCAAGGTGCCTTCCAGCTTGGCAATAATGCCCAGCATGATCTCGTCAGCCCCGCCCCCGATGGAGACCAGGCGGCCATCGCGGAAGGCCCGGCTGATCGGATTGTCGGCGGTATAGCCCATGCCGCCCCAATATTGCAGGCAGCTGTCGGAAATCTCCCGCGCCAGGCGGCCGGTTTTCAGCTTGGCCATGGAGGCCAGCTTGGTGACGTCTTTGCCCGCGTTGAAATCTTCCACACAGCGATAGACCAGCGAGCGCAGAAGCTCGACTTCAGTGCGAAGCTCGGCCAGGCGGTAGTGAATGACCTGATTGTCCAAGAGCGACTGGCCGAAGGCCTTGCGGTCGCGGGTGTATTCGATGGTCAGGTCGATCTGCTTGTCAAAGCTCTTCAGCGAGGAGGCCGCGCCATAAATGCGCTCCTCCTGGAATTGCAGCATTTGATAGAGGAAGCCCGCCCCCTCATCGCCCACGAGATTGCGTTTCGGCACCCGCACCTCATCGAAGAAGAGCAGCGCGGTATCGGAGGAATGCATGCCGATCTTGTCGATCTTCTGCTTTTCGATGCCGGGCGTATCCATGGGCACCATGATCAGCGACTTGTTTTCGTGCGCCTTGCCCTCAGACGTGTTGGCGAGCAGGCAGCACCAGTCCGCTTTCAGGCCATTGGTGATCCACATCTTCGAGCCGGAGATGACATAATCGTCGCCATCGGATTTCGCGAACGTTTTGACCGCCGCCACGTCGGAGCCGCCGCCGGGCTCGGACACGCCCAAACACCCCACCTGATCGCCCGCAATGGCGGGGGCCAGGAATTCATGGCGCAGCTCATCAGAGCCAAAGCGCGCCAGCGCGGGCGTGCACATATCGGTGTGAACCCCGATGGCCATGGGCACGCCGCCGCAATTGATCAGGCCCAGCTCCTCAGCCAGCACCAGCGAGTAGGACATATCCAGCCCCGCCCCGCCAAACTCCTCCGGCCAGCGCAGGCCCAGAAGGCCCAGATCGCCCATTTTCTTGAAGACCTCATGGGAGGGAAACTCGCCGGCGGCTTCCCATTCTTCGACGTGAGGGTTGATTTCATTCTCGACGAATTTCGCAACCGTGTCGCGGAGCTGGTCGTGCTGTTCAGTGAATTGCATGGCGGTGTCTTTCTATCGGATCGGCGTGGCGTGATGTTGCGGTTGGCGAAAGGGGCGTGCGTCCTTCGAGACGGCCTGCGGCCTCCTCAGGATGAGGAAGGTATGGGCTTGAAGACATCCTCATCCTGAGGAGCGGGTGAAACCCGCGTCTCGAAGGACCTTCAGAACACGCCTCGCCTTTGAAGGGCGGGAGAAGACTGCTGCCTCTATCATCCCTCCCCCCGGTGGGGAGGGTGGCCCGAAGGGTTGGGTGGGGGGATGGCGCGGACAAACGGCTAACGATGGAGCTTGCGGCTCCACCCCACCCGTCCATTTCATGGACACCCTCCCCGTCAAGGGGAGGGAGAATGACGGCTCCAAGGTTCAAAACCGTGCCACCCCAAATGTATTCGGATTGAGCTGGCGGGCTTCGCCCTCGGCGCAGATCGTTAAAGCTTCCATGAGCACCGCGCGGGTGTCGCGCGGGTCGATGACGCCGTCGTCCCAGAGCCGGGCCGAGGCAAAGAGCGGCTGGGACTGATCATCCAGCGTCGCGGTGATCATCGCGCTCATCTCCGCTAAGCCTTTTTCGTCGGTTTCAATCCCGGCGCGGGCATTCTTTCCGCGGGTGACGATCTCCATCACCTTGGCCGCCTGGGCCCCGCCCATCACCGCGGTCCGGGCGGTGGGCCAGGCGAAGATGAAGCGCGGATCAAAGCCACGCCCGCACATGCCGTAATTGCCCGCCCCAAAACTGCCACCCAGCACGATGGTGATTTTCGGCACGCGGGCATTGGCCACCGCCTGGATCATTTTCGAGCCATGCTTGACCGCCCCGGCCCGCTCAGCCTCAGAGCCGACCATGTAGCCGGTGGTGTTCTGTAAGAATACCAGCGGGGTTTTGGACTGGTCGCAGAGCTGGATGAACTGGCCCACCTTCGTGGAGCCGTCAGGCTGGATCGGCCCGTTATTGCCAATCATCCCAACGATCTGGCCGCCGATCCGGGCATGGCCGCACACGGTTTCGGACCCGTAGCGCGCCTTGAATTCCAGGAAGTCAGAGCCATCCACAATGCGCGCGATCACCTCTTTGACGTCATAAGGCGTCTTGTCGTCAGCGGGGACGGCGCCCATCAGCTCTTCGGCGTCGAATTTTGGCGCATGGGCCTCGGCTGGGCGGACAACCGGGTCCCAATTCAGCTTGTCCATAATCTCGCGAGCGTAAGCGAGCGCCTGGGCATCGTCCTCGGCGACATATTCACCGAGGCCGGTGACCTCGCCATGAAGATCGGCCCCGCCTAAGGATTCATCATCGGCGTCTTCGCCAATGGCGGCTTTCACCAGCGGCGGTCCAGCCAGGAAGATTTTCGATTTCTCGCGGACCAGCACGACATAATCGCTCATGCCCGGCAGATAGGCCCCGCCGGCGGTGGAGCTGCCATGGACCACCGCAATTTGCGGGATGCCGGCGGCGCTTAAACGCGCCTGATTGGCAAAGCTGCGCCCGCCATCGACAAAAATCTCGGACTGATAGAGCAGGTTTGCGCCACCGGATTCCACCAGATGGATCATCGGCAGCTTGTTGGTGAGCGCAATCTCCTGGGCGCGCAGAGACTTCTTCAACCCCATAGGAGCCACGGTGCCGCCCTTGATGGCGCTATCGCTGGCGGCCACCACACAGCGCTTGCCGCTAACCACGCCAATGCCGACGACCGCCCCACCGCCGGACGCGCCGCGCTCGCCATCATCGTCATGCATTTTCCAGCCAGCCAACGGGGCGATCTCGATAAAGGGCTGATCGCGATCCACCAGGCGGGCCACGCGCTCGCGGGGCAGAAGCTGACCGCGCTCCTCAAAGCGGGCCTTCTTGGCCGCAGAATTGGCACGCACCTGGGCTTCAGCGTCGGTGATGATGGCCAGCTTCTCCGCCATGGCCTCAGCAGCGGCTTTGAAGTCGTCAGAGGCAGGATTGAGACGACTGGTCAGCTCAGGCATCGCCGCCTCCGCGCAAGACCTCAGGCTCAACAGCGCGATGGAAGCCGTTGAAGATGTCCGACTTCTCATGGGCTTCCAGCGGCCAGATGCCTGAGCCGAGCGGCGCGCCGCCATCGATCTGCATCTGGGTGCCGGTGATGAAGGCCGCCGCAGGCGAGAGCAGGAAGACCACGCCAGCACTCACCTCGGCTTCCGATCCCAGGCGCTGGGCCGGCAGGTGCTGCTTCAGATACGGGATCATCGCGCGCGTCGAGCCGCCATAAGTGTCCATGCCGGAGCTGGCGATCCAGCCCGGGGCCACCGCATTGACCCGAATGCCATATTTGCCCCATTCCAGCGCCGCGGTTTGAGTGAGGTTGAACATGCCGGCCCGCGCGGCACCCGAATGGGCCATGCCGGGCATTCCGGCATGCATGTCGGCGGTGATGTTCACCACCGCGCCACCGTGGTCTTTCATCGACGCGTTGAACACCGCGCGCATAACCAGCCAGCCGCCAGTGAGATTGGTGGCGATGACCGCGTCCCAGCCCTTTTTGGAGATGTCGGCCACCTCGGCCGGAAACTGCCCGCCAGCATTATTCACCAGGCCATGGATGCGGCCATGCTTGGCCACCAGCGCATTGACCGCCTCGGTCACGGCCTCTTCGTCGCGGATATCAAAGCTCGCCGTATCGGCCTTGCCGCCATCCTCGGCGATCTCCGCGGCGACTGCATCGAGCTTGTCCTGCTTGCGGCCCACCAGGATGACGGTTGCGCCCAAGCGGGCCAGCTCATGGGATATACACCGCCCGATGCCCGACCCCCCGCCGGTGACCACAATCACCTGATCGGCAAAGAGCCCGTCGCGGAACACGCTGTCATAGCTGGCTTGAGCGGTCTCAGACATGGGTGTTGGATCCCGTTTCCTCCCTGACCGGCCCCGAAGACTGGGATTGGCGCTTAGGCGCTCTGATAGCCCGATCACGGCGCTACCCTCACCCAGCCTGACGTATACGTCAAGTAACTCTTGTAAAGGGAAGCTGTTTGCGCTTATCTGAGGGCGCGGAAGGGACTTTGATATGGCCGACGGGGCAGCCCGCACCGATCCGATTTATGGCATCGCCGAGCTGGCCGAGCAGCACGGGGTGACCCAGCGCACGATCCGCTTTTACGAGGATAAAGGCTTGATGAACCCGCGCCGCGTGGGCGGTCAGAGGGTCTATACTGAGTTTGATTCCAAACGCTTAGGCCTCATCCTGCGCGCCAAGGCGATTGGCACCAAGCTGGCCGACATCAAGACCTTCCTTGAGCTTTACGGCCAGGAGGGCGAAGGCCGGATCCAGCAGCTGGAATTCGTCATCGATAAAACCGCGACCGAAATCGCCAAGCTGGAAGCCAAGCGCGATCAGATCGACGCCACACTGGACGAGCTCCGCCTGATCCATGAGGGATCCAAGGCGCGGCTGAGGACGCGTCAAGGCTAGGGTCGCGTCACCCTCCCCATCCCCTCGTCATCCCCGCGCAGGCGGGGACCCAGGGATCATCAAATGCCGGCACCCTGTGATCTCCACCCCACCCGTCCATTTCATGGACACCCTCCCCATCAAGGGGAGGGATGGGCGTTGGACGGACTTAGCGTTTGAGGTCCTCTGGCACCCGTCCCTCCCCCTCGCGGGGAGGGTGTCCGCGCAAGCGGACGGGTGGGGGGCTGCGCCGGCGCTTGATCTCTATGGATCCCAGCGTTCGCTGGGAAAGAGACACCCCACACCCTCGTCATCCCCACGAAGGTGGGGACCCAGAGAGGACAGGGCGCGGCATTTCATGGCTCTGGGTTCCCGCCTGCGCGGGAATGACGAATGGAGGGGGCGTTTAAAGACTTCCTCTTCCCCGACCCTGAATCGAGTTCAGGACAGGCTCCGGTCGGGGCCCAGAGATCATCAAATGCCGGCGCTCGTTGATCTCCACCCCACCCGTCCATTTCATGGACACCCTCCCCATCAAGGGGAGGGAGGGGCATTGGGGCGGACTTAGGTTTGAGGTCCTCTGGCACCCGTCCCTCCCCCTCGCGGGGAGGGTGTCCGCGCAAGCGGACGGGTGGGGGGCAGCGCCGACGCTTGCCCTCATGGATCCCAGCGTCCGCTGGGAAAGAGACACCCCACACCCCCAAAAACCACCGCAAACCTCCACATTTCGCCTCGATTGCCACAACTCCGCCACATCCGCTCGCGAGCGTGGGCGATGGAGGAGAGAGGTGCGATTCAGGCGTGCCTCAAGGGAGGTATCGTGAGAGCAATCCTTGCTGGGTTGGCGCTGCCCATGGCTTTGGGCGTGGCTGCGTGTTCACAACAAACCACCGCTGAGGCTGGCGAAGACGCGCCGGTCACAACAGTGTCGATGGAACCGGCTGCGGTAATGGAGCGCTGGGAGCGCGAGCTGGGCGGACGATACCGGGCCGCGGCCGCGCTGGACGAAGCCCAATTCGTTGATGCCTGGGATGCCGACTTTGCCGGGTGGCGAGACGAGCTGGAGGCCACGGGGGCTGCCGCGATTGATCTTGAGCGCGTCCGCTATGAATGGGCCTTCGCGCGCCTGCTTTACCCCGTCTATCACGCGCGTATCACCGGAGAAGATCGACAGCCGGTCAGTCAGAGCTACAACGCCTACCTCAATCAAATCGAGCTTGAACGCCCCGATCTATTGGGGTTGGAAGAATACACGGGCTTCATTGAGACAATGGCCGAAATGCGGGCGGACGAGGTTTTCCTGTCCGAGGATTTCGAAGGGACGCCCGGCGCGCTCTATCTCGATGCCCGGCTCCAAAGCCTGGATATTTTTACGGACCCTGAGGTGAACTGTTACCTTCAGGCCCAGATTTTCGAATATTGGCTAGAGCGTTTTGACGGCTATGCCGCCACCCATCAACTCGACCGCTTTGCCGCCGACTGCCCAGGCGACACTGCGCAAACACTGGTCACCCGCTTCGCCGAGGAACGTGAAAACCAGCAAGGCCATCCGGTGGAGATCTATAAATCGGTCGAGGGCTATGATCTGACGGCCCACATCTTCGCGCCTGAAGGCCATACCCCTGAGGCCCCTCGCCCAGCCGTGCTTTGGTTCCATGGTGGAGGCTGGTATTTCGGCAATTGGAGTTGGTGTGGCCCTTGCCGCTTCTTCAAAGAGCGCGGCCATGTGGTGATCCAGATCGAATATCGCATCCATGGACGCTTCCGCAGCCGAGCGGGCGACAGCCTGAATGATGTGACAGACGCCATCGCTTGGGCGCGCGACAACGCAGACCGGCTGGGGATTGACCCCAATCGCATCGCCGCATCCGGGTTCTCGGCGGGCGGTCATTTATCCATGACGTCAGGGGCGCTCACAGCGCAAGGCGATCCCGGCCGGCCGGACCTGATCGCTGCGTTTTCAGGCTGCGCAGACATGACCGACGCCCCCTATGAGATTCGGATGAGCGGTAGTCTCGAAGAGGCCACTCGCCTATCGCCGGTCTTGATCGAAAACCCCAGCTCACCGCCGATTTTCTTTGCCAATGCGCGCCAGGATACCGATTGCGATTTTGAGCGGGTATCGGCCTATGCGGCCAATTTGGTGGCAGCCGGAAATACCGCCACGCTGCACGATGGCGGCGAGCGCGGGCATTTCTTCATGCGCGACCCTGAGGCCGCCGCAGCGGTTCAGGCCGACTTGAACGCCTTTCTCGACGCGCAGGGCTGGTAGCGGTTATGCCAGCTTACGCGCGGCCTCAGCGGCCTCGCGGGCGGCGCTCTCACTGGTCTGCGCGCGCTGGGCGGCGGCTTTGATATCGCCGTCCAGCTGGGACACTGAGGCGGCCGCGTCGCGCAGATTGCCCGAGATGGACCCGGTGACCTGAGACTGCTGCGTCACCGCAGCGGCAATGGACGAGGAAATATCGTTCACCCGATTGATGACATCGGTCACGTCGGACATGGACGACACCGCGTTGGCGCTCGCCTCCTGCATGGTGGTGATCTGCTCGCCGATTTCGCCTGTGGCTTTCGCCGTTTGGCTCGCCAGCATCTTCACTTCGCTGGCCACAACCGCAAAGCCTTTCCCGGCTTCGCCGGCGCGCGCAGCCTCTATGGTGGCGTTCAAAGCCAACAGATTGGTTTGATCGGCAATGGAGCTAATCAGCTCAACGACCTCCCCAATCTTCTGCGCGGCCCCGGCCAGGCCGTCGACCACTTCGCGGGTCTTGGCGGTGTAGTTGGAAGCCTCAGTGGAGACCCCGCGCGCGGTTTCGACCTGCCCGCTGATTTCACGAATGGACGCATCAAGCTCCTCTGCGCCGGTGGCGACCGCTTGCACATTGGCGTTCACCGATTCAGAGGCGCTGGACGCCTGACCGGCGCGGCCGCTGGCTTCGGCAATATCAGCGGCGATGGCCTCCAGGCGTTGATTGAGATCATCCTGGGCCAATTCGCGGCGCTCGCGGCCTTGCACTTCTTCGGTGATATCGATGGCGTATTTCAGAACCCGCACCACCCGGCCTTCATGGTCGGTGATGGGTGAATAGATCGCGCGAATCCACAAGGGCGCGCCGGACTTGCGCACACGCTTATACTCGCCGGTGAAATACTCGCCTGCGGCCAGGCGCTGCCAGAAGGCGGCATAGTCCGGGCTGTTGGCATAGCTGGGCTCACAGAAGATGCGGTGATGCTGCCCGGCGATCTCCTCTTGTGTGTATTCCGAGGCCGCCAGGAAGTTGGCATTGGCCTGGAGAATCTCGCCCTTGGGTGTGAACTCAATCACCGCGAAACAGCGATCGGCGGCCAGAAGACGCGCCGAATCCATCGCTGATTCCATCACTTCATCGGTGACATCGACCGCATGCTTGACCACGCGCACAACTGCGCCGGCCTTGTCGGTCACCGGGGTATAGCTGGCCCGGATCCACAAATCCTGACCATCCTTGGTGACCCGGCGGCATTGGGCCGACTTGAACTCGCCGCGCGCTAAATCAGCCCAGAACGCCTTATAGCTCTCTGACTCCCGGTCTTCAGCCGACATGAAAATGCGGTGATGCTGACCTTTGATCTCGGCCAGAGAATAGCCCGTCGCCTTTAGGAAATTGGCGTTGGCCGTCACGATTTTACCACTGGGTTCGAACTCAATCACGGCATGATGGCGGGCCAAAGCGTCTGTGAGGCGGCTGCCATCAGTCCCCGAAAACAGTGCAATCATGGAATACTCACCAAATCAAAAAATGTCCCGGCGGTGAGCTGAACGAGTTCTGGTTAATTGGCGCTAAACGAAGCGGCTAGCGCGGTGGATCTCAGCCGTTCTTTGACCCCCGCATTCGCGTCTAGGCCCGGGTTGCTTCGACCGCGGACACAGCCGCCTGAATGGCCGCATCGATACTCATCTCTGTGGTATCCAGCTCAATGGCGTCTTCAGCCTTGACCATCGGGGCATCCGCCCGGGCGGCATCGCGTGCGTCGCGCTGGCGCAATTGGCCCATAATCTCGTCCAGCGACCATTGCTCGCCCCGGCTGGTCAGCTCGGTGTGGCGGCGCCAGGCCCGGGTCTCCTCGCTGGCCGTGACAAAGAGCTTCACATCGGCATCCGGCGCAATCACCGTTCCGATATCCCGGCCATCCAGCACAGCACCGCCGGGCTGATGCGCGAAATCACGCTGCAGTCTTAACAGCGCCGCACGCACGCCGGGATGCGCGCTGACCACGCTTGCGGCCGCACCGGCACCGGCCGTGCGGATTTTGATTTCGTCGATGGCGGTCACGTCCAGCGTTCGGGCCGCCTCTTCAGCCGCACGGGCGTCTTCGGGCGGAATGCCAGCCTGGAGCACCGCAACGGCCACGCCGCGATACAGCGTGCCGGTATCCAGATGCGGCAAGCCAAAGCGCGCAGCCAAGGCCCGCGCAATCGTGCCCTTGCCCGAAGCCAGCGGGCCGTCGACCGCAATGATCGTCATCGATCCGTCCTAGCCGTCCAGCTTGGCCATCTCTTCTTCAGAGATGTCAAAATTGGTGAAAACCTGGCTGACATCATCAAGGTCTTCCAACGCCTCGACGAGTTTGAGGACGGTGCCGGCCTTCTCGCCGTCGACATCGATCAGGTTTTGAGGCTTCCAGATGATATTGGCCGATTTCGCATCACCAAACTGGGCCTGCAGGCCATTCGTGACTTCGGCCAAATCTTCGCGCGCGCAATAGATCACATGCTCCGGGGCGGGTTCGCCGTCCTCATCCAGCAAGTCTTCCTGGGTCACATCTTCGGCACCGGCCTCGATGGCGGCTTCCAGCATGGCCTCTTCGTCGGCCACCGAGAGCGGGAAGCGAATCTCGCCCAGCTGGTCGAACATGAAGCTGACCGAGCCGGTCTCACCCAGATTCCCGCCATTCTTCGAAAACGCCGCCCGCACTTCGCCGGCGGCCCGGTTCCTATTGTCGGTGGAAGCTTCAACAATCAGGCCAATGCCGGCTGGACCAAAGCCTTCATAGCGGATTTCCAGAATATCTTCAGCATCACCACCCGCGGCCTTGTTGATGGCGCGTTCGATATTGTCCTTGGGCATGGACTGGCCCTTGGCGTTGTTCACCGCCAGACGCAGGCGCGGATTCATATCTGCATCCGGGCCACCCATCTTCACCGCCACCATGATTTCTTTGGAAAGGCGGGAGAACAGCTTGGCGCGCGCCTTGTCCTGGCGCCCTTTGCGATGCTGGATATTTGCCCATTTTGAGTGGCCGGCCATCGAAAGCCTCCGAAGTGGTATGCGCGCATCAAAGCGCTGGGTTTGACCTAACTGGAAGGCGCGCCTTCTATCAAAAGATCATAGTCTGGGCAAAGCCCTGTTATGAAGCGCTTTGCGCCGCTCGTCTTCCCGTGGCATGAGAACCCGCGCAAACTGCCACCAGGACGACTCCCCATGAGTGTTATCGCTGTCATTCCCGCGCGCTACGGCTCGACGCGCTTCCCGGGCAAGCCGCTGCATGAGATCGCGGGCGTGCCCATGGTTGAACGCGTGCGCCGCCTGGCCGCCGCTGCCCCCAGCGTCGACAAAGTGCTGGTGGCCACCGACGATGAGCGCATCATCGAAGCCGTCGCGCGCTTTGGCGGCGACGCGGTGATGACCCCGGTCAGCTGCCGCAATGGCACAGAACGCGCGTTTGAAGCGGTGAAAGACTTTGCGCAAGACGATGACGTCATCGTCAATCTGCAAGGCGATGCACCGCTGACCCCACCCTGGGTGATCGATGCGGCCGCCTCGGCGATGGCTGAAGACCCCAGCCTGCCACTGGCTACGCCCGCCACGGCGCTGACCGAAGACGCCTATGCCAAGCTGGCTTCGGCGAAGGCGGCTGGTGAGGTTGGCGGCACGACCGTGGTCTTCGACCGCAAGATGGACGCGCTGTATTTCTCCAAAGCGATCATCCCGTTCCGGCGCGAGGATGCCGGTGTGCCGGTCCACAAGCATATCGGGCTTTATGCCTACCGCTTCTCCACCCTGACGCAGCTGGTGGCCTTGGAGCCGAGCCCGCTGGAGCGTACCGAAAGCCTGGAGCAACTCCGGGCGCTGGAAAACGGCATTCCGATCCGTATCGTGCTCACCGACTATCGCGGACGCACGCCCTGGAGTGTGGATTCCCCGCGCGATGCCCAGATCGCCGCCGATATCGTCGCGCGCGAAGGGGAGATTGTTTAAGCGATGCTGCTCATCCTCGCCCGCCACGGCAATACTTTTGGACCGGGGGACACGCCGGTCTGGGTTGGTGCCCAGGAAGACTTGGACTTGGTTGACAAAGGTCTGGAGCAATCGCGCGCCATCGGGCGGGCGCTCGGCAAGGCGGGCGTGATCCCCGACCGGGTGATCTCCGGACCCCTGAAGCGCACCCGCATCGGAGCCCAGCTGGCCACCGAGCATTGCGGCTTTTCCGGCGAGATCGAGATCGACGAGCGCTTGAAAGAGATCGATTACGGCGTTTGGGGCGGAAAGTCCGATGCTGAGATTATCGAAACGTGGGGCGAAGCGGCGATTGATGACTGGCGCGAACGCTCCACCCCGCCGGCCGGCGCTGGATGGTCGCCCACGCCCGACCAGCTCGCTGCCAATGCCCGCGCGGTGCTGGATGCAGTCACCCGCGATCGCCAGGCCGATACCGTGGTCCTGATCCTGACCTCCAATGGGATCCTGCGCTATTTCCATACCCTGCTAGCCGGCAGCTCGGCCCCACCCGAAGAGTCAAAGGTGAAGACCGGCCATATGGGGGCCGCGCGCATCACCGCAGAAGGACTCCAGCTGCTGGCCTGGAATACCGCGCCAGACCAGATGGAGACCGCGCTTAGATGAGCGGCCTGCTTCGCCTTTATGAAGACTGGATCGCCCGCCTTTTGATCCTGGCCAGCTTCATTGTCATTGGGGCCGGCGGTCTGGGGGCCGCGACCACGGTGGGCCTGATCGGCCTTTTGCTGTTGCCGCTGATTGGGTTTAGCGCCTTGCGGGCGAGCCGCAGCGCCGTTGAACCGATCATCTATGGACTGGCCGCCGTGGTGTGGGCGAGCATCAGCCTGGTCTGGTCGCCCTATGACCGCCCGGACCAGATCATCAAATTCTTCGTGCTGACCCCGGCCTATGGTCTGGCGGTATACGCGATGGCCCGCCTTGACGCCGGGCGCGCCCAAGACCGCCTGGCCTGGTTCAGTGTCTGTGCAGGCTTGCTGGCGGTCTATCTCCTGTTCGAAGTGGTCAGCGGGGCCTTCTTGTCCGCGCAGTTCAAACTGGCATTCGAGCCGGTCAAAAATCCTGATGAGGTGGCCATTCTGGCCGATCGGATCCTGGGGCGCGGCACCTTCGCCTATCTGTTGGTGGCCGGGCCGGTGGTGTTAGCGCTCTGGGTTTTTGGCGGGCGGTTGGCCAAGGTGGTCTCAGCGCTGATTGCCGTGGCCGGCGTGGCCGCTTCGGTCTCGTTTGGAGTCTCCGCCAATGCGCTGGCCCTGATGGGCGGCGTGGTGGCCGCCACCATCGCCTGGCGCTTTCCCCGCGCCACATTGCAATTCGGGTTTTCCGTGGCGGGTGCCGCCATCATTGCCGCCCCGCTGATTATGGGCGGTCTGCTCTCGCTCATCCCGCCAGGCTTTGTCGACATGCTCCCCCTGTCCTGGGCCATGCGCATCGAGATCTGGCAATTCGCCATGGAGCGCATTGCCGAAGCCCCCATCACCGGCCATGGCCTGGATGCCAGCCGGGTGCTGGGTGAGCCGGACGTGTTGCGCGGCGTCGCCTTCGATCGCTTGCCGCTGCATGCCCATAATGCCGGGCTGACGATCTGGCTGGAGACCGGTGCCGTGGGCGCGATCCTGTTCGGCGGCATGCTGATTGCCGTGGGGCAAACCCTGTCGCGACGCATGCTGCTGCCCGTCCAGGGCGCGGCCATCGCCTATGCCTGCACGACATTTTTCGTCACCGTCCAGGTTGGATCGGGAGTCTGGCAGGAATGGCTGCACGCCGCCCTCGCCTTCGCCCTGATCGTACCGGCCCTGATCCGGCGGGAAACTGGCGCAGATATTGCGTGACCTGAAGCGAAACGGGCGCAGAAGGCGTTCCGTCAGCTGAAGAGACCGCCATGTCGTCCCAGATTGAGGCTCAAAGCGTTTCAGAACAGCGCGCCGGCGCGAAAGCCCGCGGCTCGGTTCTGCACATTTTCATCTATTCAGACCTGCTGGCCCTGTTTGCCAGCGCGCTCTTGGGTCTGGCAGTGTGTAAGCTCCTGGGCGCGGACGTCTCCTTAGGGGAAACCGCTTTGGCCTTCACAGCCGCTATGGGCTGCGTCATGGCCTTCCGGTCGATCGGTCATTATCGGGCCCGCCAGGCCCTGTCTGACCAAATCCGCCCGGTTCTGCAAACCGTGGGCTTGGCCTTCCTGATGGTATCCACAGCCCGTCTGGCCCTGGGCGAAAGCGGGTTTGAGCCAGGATTTGTCCTGCAATGGGCTTTGTCGCCGGTGTTGATCCTGGTCCTGCGCCTGGGTGTGCGCGAAGCCCTGAAGGCTGAAGACAGCTGGTATGAGCCGGTCTTATTGATCGCGCCGCTCAGCGACGTGGAAGATGACGCTTGGCTGCTCAAAGCCAATGACGGCCACGGCCTGGTGGTGTCGCGCAGCCTGGACATTACGACGCTGGCCGATCTGGATGATGACGCGCTGGGCGCACAGCTGAAAATACTCGCCCGCCAGCCGGTCTTCCTGGCCCCAGATGCGGACAGCCAAGCCATCGCCGCACGGCTGGCCAGCCGTTTGTCCGCCCAGGGTGCAGAGTTTTACTACAAGCCCGCCCTTGGTCGGGTGCCGAGTGAGAAGCTGGATCTGTTAGACGCCCCGCCGGCAGAAGGCCTGGTCCTGCGCATCGGCGACAGCCTGAACCGGCCGCTCGCCCGTCAGCTTAAGCGCGGCTTCGATATGGGTGTGGCGGCGCTGGCGCTGACCCTTCTGTCGCCCCTGCTCTTGATCATCGCCGCCTTGATCCGCCGCGATGGCGGTCCGGCCTTTTTCGTCCAGGAACGCGCCGGCGAAGGCGGCCGGGGTTTTGGCTGTCTGAAGTTTCGCACCATGGCCGTGGACGCCGAGGCGCGGCTGGAGGCCATTCTGGCTACCGACCCGGCCAAGCGCGCGCAATGGGATGCGTATCAGAAGCTGGATGATGATCCGCGGGTCACGCCGGTGGGCCGGCTTTTACGGGCCACGAGCCTGGATGAGCTCCCCCAGCTTTTCAATGTCCTGAAGGGCGAGATGAGCCTGATTGGCCCGCGGCCGATGATGATGGATCAGATGCAGATATATGGCGCGTCACTGGATGCCTATGTGCGCATGCGCCCCGGTATTACCGGTCTGTGGCAGGTCAATGGCCGCAACGCCACGACATTTGAAGAGCGCGCCCGCCTGGATAACTGGTATGCCCGCAACTGGTCGCTGTGGCGCGACGTGGTCATCCTGGTACGCACGGTGCGCGAAGTCTTTGCACAGAACGGTCGCTAATCGCGCCTATCCTGCGTCTAAGCCGCGCCAGCGCCTTGCGTACAATGCCGTGACCTGCCAGAACACCCCGCAATCATTAGAGCCGTCCGGCTTAGGATTAGCGGAGAATATTCGATGAAAGTACTCGTGCTTGGCGGTGACGGCTTCTGCGGCTGGCCGTCTGCATTGCACCTGTCTGCGCGCGGTCATGATGTCGTGATCGTCGACAACCTGTCCCGGCGCAAAATCGATATCGAGCTGGAAGTCGACAGCCTGACCCCCATCCGCCCCATGGGCGAGCGTCTGGCCGCCTGGAAAGAGGTGTCGGGCAAGGACATTGCCTTCATCGATATGACGATCGGCAAGGACTATCAGGAGCTGGTCGACTTGATCCTGTCCGAGAAGCCGGACGCCATCATCCACTTCGCTGAGCAGCGCGCCGCGCCGTATTCGATGAAGACCGCGCGCCACAAGCGCTACACAGTCGACAATAATCTCAATGCCACCAACGATGTGCTGGCCGCCATCGTGGAAACCGGCCTGGATACCCACCTGGTGCATTTGGGCACGATGGGCGTGTACGGCTATGGCACGGCCGGGATGAAAATCCCCGAAGGCTATCTGAAGGTCAAAGTGGAAACGAGCGAAGGCGATAAGGATCAGGAAATCCTGTATCCGGCCAATCCGGGCTCGATCTACCACATGACCAAGACTCAGGATCAGCTCTTCTTCCAGTTCTACAATAAGAATGACAAGGTGAAGATTACCGACCTTCACCAGGGCATTGTCTGGGGCACTCAGACCGAAGAGACCCGCAAAGATGAGCGCCTGATCAACCGCTTCGATTATGACGGCGATTACGGCACGGTGCTGAACCGTTTCCTGATGCAGGCCGCCATCGACTTCCCGCTGACCGTGCACGGAACCGGCGGTCAGACCCGCGCCTTCATCCACATCCAGGACACGGTCAAATGCATCCAGCTGGCGGTGGAAAACCCGCCGCAGACCGGCGAGCGCGTGCGCATCATGAACCAGATGACCGAAACCCACCGGGTTCGCGAGCTGGCCAGCATGATTGCCGAGATGACCGGTGTGGACGTCGCCAAGCTACCCAATCCGCGCAATGAAGCCGACGAAAACGAGCTTCACGTGGAAAACGAAACCTTCCTGGCCATGGGTCTGAAACCCATCACGCTGGCCGAGGGGCTTCTGGAAGAAGTGACCGAGATCGCCAAGAAATATGCCGATCGCTGTGACCGCTCCAAAGTCAAATCGGTGTCCTATTGGAATAAGGACCGTGAAGCCGCCGACAAGGCGAGCTAAGCCCAACCGGGTCACACACCACACACAAGCCCGCCCGGTTCCGCCTGGCGGGCTTTTTCTTGCGAGAATTTCACGCTCTTCACGCGAATGCGTTTTCCCATTGCCGCCTGAACTCGCAAGGGTGGGGGCATGACCACCGGCTGGACCACCCGTCTTGGCGTTTATCAGGAAACCCGCGCGCGACGCGGGCGCTCGGCGCTCGCCTGGCGCCATGAGGTCGGGTTTGACAGCGTACCGCCGCCTCATCTGGTGATGCCGGAGACCCGGTTGAGCCTGGCCACACAGACACGCTTTGGCCCGACCGGCGATATCATCGACCAGCAATGCTGGCTTTACGGCCCGATCCAGACACCGCGCCGGTATGCGCCCGAGCCGGGTACCCGGCTTGAAGGCCAATTCATCACACCCGAAGACGCCATCGCGGTGCTCGGCATCCATCCCGACGAGCTGGTCGATGCTTGCGTCCCCATAAAACAGATCGAGCTTGATCGGTGGCGGCAGACGCAGACCGCCGCAAAGCCAGACGAGACCCGTTATGCCGCCCGCCTGATCCGTGCGAGCCGGGGCCGGGCCCGACTGGAGGGTGTGGCAGAGCGGGTTGGTGTTTCGCTGCGCCATCTGCGCCGCCAGATGAAGGCGCGCACCGGTCTGGGACCGAAAACGCTGGCCCGCCGGCTTCAGGTCCAGGCGGCCATCGAGCGCGCCGATCAGAGCCGAAAGCCAGACTGGGCCGATATCGCGCTTGCGGCAGGGTTCAGCGACCAAGCCCACCTGACGCGATCGGTTAGAGCCTTTACCGGCCACACCCCCGCCCGGCTGCATGCTGAGCGCCAATGCCAGGCCGTTTTGTTCAAGAATCCGCTCATGGCCTGATCCAGAGTGACCGCCTGTTCTGATCTGGAGGTCACCCATGAAACACTGTCTTTCCGGCCTGCTGGCCATGGCGGCAGCCGGCACAACCCAAGCCCAAGCCCCTGAAACCCTGGAATTCCAGAGCCGGGTCTGGAATGTCGACGCCGAACACGCGCAGCTGGTGGAGCATTTGGGGGCGCGCGCTCTTCACTGGCGCGATGGGATTGTCTGGCTGGATGAGCGGTCGCTGGGGACCGGGGAAATCCGCTTCGATCTCGCCCTCGCGGGCCAGCCCGGCCATACCGGTCTTGTCTGGCATGCCCGCGGGCCGCGCGATTGGGAGAAATTCTACTTCCGGCATCATCTCTCCGGGCGGCCGGATTCGGTGCAGTACACGCCCGCCTTTGATGGCGTCACCGGATGGCAAATCTATAGCGATAGCGATGCGATGAGTGTGGTGGACCACGGGCTTAATCGGTGGATGGCAATCCGCGTGGTGATCGCAGAGGACTCCGCTGACATCTATATGGATGGCGCGCTGATCCACCATGTGCCGGACCTGTTGCGCGATGAGATCGATGGCGGGATCGGGTTCTGGCAGCTCTCACCCAATGATCAGGCGTCGGCCTATATCCGCAATGTCCAGATCGATGCCATGAGTTGGCCCGACAGCGTTGGAACCCCCTCCGTCACCCCTGACTGGCCTGAAGGTCTAGTGAGCGCGTGGCGCGTGTCCGCCCCCTTTGACGAAGCGCGGCTGGATACCGAAACTCTGGCGGAGATCACCGGCGATGTCGGGGACTGGACCACGCTGGAGGTCGAAAACAACGGCATTGCCAATCTGGCCCGCGCCGCACGCATCAGCGACGGCAATACGGTCTTGGCCGAAGTCACCCTCACCGCAGAGACCGCACAGACCGTGATGATGGGGTTTGGCTATTCAGACCGGGTGGTCGTGGCGCTGAATGGCGAGCGGCTCTTTCACGGCAATAATGGGTGGTCGACCCGCGATTACCGCTATCTGGGCACGGTCACCCGCCATGTCGGATTGCCGCTTGATCTGCAAGCCGGCGCGAACACGCTGACCTTTGCCGTCTCGGAAACCTTCGGCGGCTGGGCGGTGACAGCTGAGCTTGAGGATGCGGACGGCGTGGAAGTGTCCGCGCGGTAAGGCCCTCGAAATAGCTATTCCGTCAGATCATGCCGGCGTGCCCTCAATTCAGGCTTCCGCCTCGTGCAAAAGGCTCCAACCACAAAAAGCCCGCCGAGTGTTCCCGGCGGGCTTTTCTTTCAGTCACATTCCGAAACGCTTACGCGCCACCGGGCTTGGGATCGAGACCGCCGGGTGCGGCGATGTCGTCCTCGTCATCATCGATGATCGGCACGGCCCCGGAGGGCGGCGTCGCGTCGTCTTTCTTCGGCGGAATGGACGTGTCGCGGACCGGTGGCTTGCCGTTGATCAGGTCAGTGATCTCATCGCCGGTCAGCGTTTCGTATTCCAGAAGGCCTTGCGCCAGGGTCTCCCAGTCATCCTTTTTGTCTTTCAGGGTCTGTTTGGCCTTGGCATACGCCTCCTCAATAAGACGGCGCACTTCGCTTTCGATCAGCTCTTTGGTGGCAGCCGAAACCGAACCGCCAAAGGTTTGACCGCCATAGCCTTCATGGGCTTCGGCATAGTCCACATTGCCAACCTTGTCGGACATGCCCCAGCGCAGCACCATGGCGCGCGCCAGCTGGCTGGCCTGCTGGATATCGCCGGACGGGCCGTTGGAGACATGGTCCTCGCCATATTTCATGACCTCAGCCGCCTTACCGGCCATGGTCATGGCCAGCTTCTGCTCGCACTCGTCGCGGTGCCAGTTTAAGCGGTCCATTTCCGGCAGGCTCATCACCATGCCCAGCGCGCCGCCGCGCGGGATGATGGTGGCCTTATAGACCGGATCACACAGCGGCATGTTCAGGCCGACAATGGCGTGGCCCGCCTCGTGATAGGCGGTCTTTTCCTTCTGGTCCTCGGTCAGCACCATGGAACGGCGCTCGGGACCCATCATGACCTTGTCCTTGGCGTCCTCGAACTCGGCCATGCCCACCATGCGCTTATTGCGGCGCGCGGCCATCAGGGCGGCTTCATTCACCAGATTCGCCAGATCAGCCCCGGAGAAGCCGGGCGTTCCGCGCGCGATCACCTTGGGGTCAACATCAGAGGCGACCGGCACTTCGCGCATATGCACTTGCAGGATTTTCTCGCGGCCGGAGATGTCCGGGTTCGGCACCTGGACCTGACGGTCAAAGCGGCCCGGACGCAGCAGCGCCTTATCGAGCACATCAGCGCGGTTGGTCGCGGCAATCAGGATGATGCCTTCATTGGCCTCAAAGCCGTCCATCTCCACCAGGAGCTGGTTGAGGGTCTGCTCGCGTTCGTCATTGCCGCCGCCCAGGCCAGCGCCCCGCGCGCGGCCCACGGCATCGATCTCGTCGATGAAGATGATGCACGGGGCGTTTTTCTTAGCCTGCTCGAACATGTCGCGGACCCGGCTTGCACCCACGCCGACGAACATTTCGACGAAGTCAGACCCGGAGATGGTGAAGAAGGGCACACCGGCCTCACCCGCTACAGCGCGCGCGATCAGCGTCTTACCGGTCCCCGGAGGGCCCACCAGCAATGCACCCTTGGGAATCTTGCCGCCGAGGCGTTGGAATTTGGACGGGTCTTTCAGGAACTCCACCACTTCCTGGAGCTCTTCCTTGGCCTCATCCACGCCAGCTACGTCGTCAAAGGTCACGCGGCCGGACTTCTCGGTGAGCATTTTGGCTTTGGACTTGCCAAAGCCCATTGCTCCACGCCCGCCGCCCTGCATCTGGCGCATGAAGAAAATCCACACCCCGATCAGCAGCAGCATCGGGAACCAATTGATCAGCACACCAATCAGGCTCACGCCGCCTTGGGACGGTACAGCATTGATCTCGATATCGGGGTCGATCGCGGCGTTGATGTCCATAAGGGTGGAGGTGATGTCGCTATCGGCCGCCACAGTCGTGCGCACCGTTGCGCCATTGGTGGTTTGCGCGGTTACGGTTTTGACCCGCTCACCTTCAATGGTGACCGCCGTGATCTGACCGTTCCCGGCGCGTTCGATGAATTCAGAATAGCTGATCTCAGCGGACGCCGGTTCTCGCGAAGGGCCGCTCACCATGTTGAACAGGGCGAGCAAGAGAACCAGCAAAATGGCCCAGACCAGAATGTTCCGCATATTCATCCGACTTTACCTTCCTTGCGCGCCTCGCGGGGGGTGTCGAGATTGCGCGTGTCAGACTGAGATATTGGACTTTAAGTCCCGTTTCGCCAGTCTGGCCTCGACATTGCGCGCACATTCCTCTGCATCAAACCACGTCGGGACGGCCGGTGGAAGCAGGCGAGACGCGATTCTCTGCGCTCCCAGCTGCTCAAAATCGGCCACACCGCTGTCGTTAACCCCTGGTAAAGCAAGAAGTTCGCCAGTTTCGGGGTGGGTCACAGCCATGAGCGCAGGCCGCAGCGGCACCGGAACCCCCTCGGCAATCTTAAAGTCTGCGCCCCAAGGGCCAATTTCGACTGTCTGGTGTGCAATCACGCGCCAGCGGCCATCAAAGGTCGCGGTTTGGCCCGCCTTCAGCGTGAGGGGCTGAAGGCCGGCCGCGCCATCGGCCCGCCCCAGAACCGAGCCCGGATCCCGGCCCATCACCGCGCTGTCTGTCAGCGCGACGCCCGCCCCCGTTAAAGCGCGACCCTCCAGCAGGGCGGCGCGCAGCGGCTCGATCTGCTGGGGTGTAGGACTGTCGATTTGACCGGACACAGCCAGAACCAGGGTTTCCAGCGCCAGGCTGCAGACCTCCGGCTCAGCGGCGCTGAACATGGCGCGATGAAGCTGGGCACCGCCCCAGGCGGTCAGCTCAGCGCCGGTTTCGATCAGGCGATAGGCCGCGGCGCGACGGCCCGCCTGCACATCCAGC
>JANQMI010000103.1 GCA_028280165.1 Oceanicaulis sp.
CCATGGCCGCGGACTGGTGGGACCCGGACAGCAAGTTTGCCCCGCTGCACAAGTTTAATCCGGCCCGCCTGACCTATATCCGCGATACGCTCGCGGCGCATTTCGGCCGTTCCGGCGCAACACCGCTGGACGGGCTGAAACTGTTGGACATCGGCTGTGGTGGGGGTCTGGTGTCCGAGCCCATGGCGCGCCTGGGTGCGAACGTCACGGCGGTGGATGCGGCGGAAGCCAATATCAAAACCGCGCTCGTTCACGCCGAAGAAAACGGCCTGACCATCGACTATCGCCACGGGACGGCCGAACAGCTTTTAGAAGCCGACGGGGCGGCGCAGTTCGACATTGTGCTGAATCTGGAAGTGGTCGAACACGTCGCCGACCCCGAAAGCTTCCTGCGCAATTGCGCGCGCATGGTCAAACCGGGCGGCATGATGATCGTCGGCACAATCAACCGGACCCCGCGCGCCTTCGTGACCGCGATTTTCGGGGCAGAGTATGTCATGGGCTGGCTGCCCCGCGGCACGCACCAATTTGAAAAACTGGTCAAACCCGGTGAAGTCCGGTCCGCGCTGGAAAAAGAAAACCTCACCCCGCGCACGCCGGTTGGCGTCAGCTACAACCCGCTGAAAGACCGCTTCTTCATCTCCGGTGATAGCGGCGTGAACTATCTGATGGCGTCGGAGAAGGCAGCTTAGCACCACGCTTTCCACACCCTTAGCTGTGTGCTATAATATTCAACCATGAAGGCGGTTGTCTTTTCAAAATTAGCTCAGAAATCGCTTCTGAAAATGGCGCCCGATACCGCCAGTCGCATCGTTGCTAAGATTAAGCAGTATGCGAGCGACCCGAACAGCATGACGAACAATGTTCGTGCGCTTAAGGGGCGTGAAGGTATCCTTCGGCTTCGTGTCGGAGATTGGCGTGTCTTGTTCAAGGAGGGCGTCGTTATTGATGTCATCCGCATTGCGCCGAGAGGGGCTGCATATGAGTGAAGCTGCTGTGACACAGATCATTACAACACCGGCTGGAGAGCGCCTCGTCGTTCTTCCGGAGGCAAAGTTCAATGCCCTTATCGAAGCGGCCGAAGATGCGATCGACCGCAGCGCGGTGGACAGCTGGCAACACGAACGCGCCCTCGGCCGGGCCGACGACATGCCACTTGAAGTGATGGAGCAACTCCTTGACCCTAACCGCAACCGGATACAGGTGTGGCGAGAATTTCGAGATTTAACAGGCTCGAAACTTGCCGAGGCGGCAGGCTTAAGCGCAGCCTATATTAGCCAGATTGAGCGCGGGCAGCGTGAGCCTGGACTAAAAGCTCTGAAGGCCATTGCAACGGCTTTGAGTGTAGACCTCGACGATCTGGTTTAGTTCGCCTTCTTCGGCGGGGTCGGCGCGAACGGTTCCGGCAGGGGAGCCACCGGCACCTCATCGGCTTTGAGCGCCTCGCGCTCTTCAGCCGTGGTCTCGCCATAGATCAGGCGTTCGGGCTTATCGCCATCATGGATGGCGCGGGCCTCTTTGGCGAAGTCTTCGCCCACATAGTCGTAATTTGAGCGGATATGGGCTTGGACCTTCTTGGCCAGCTGCTCAAAACTGGCCGCGCCATTGGCTGTGGGGTCTTTGCGCGCTTCGGCCTTCCGGGCCGTGCGCACTGCCGGGGCCATAATCTGTTTGGAGATTTTGATCGACCCGCAATGGGGGCATTCCACCAGGCCACGCTCGACCTGCATGTCGTAGTCCGAAGACGATGAGAACCAGGCCTCAAACGCGTGGGCCTCATCACAGATCAGGGCGTAGCGGATCATGGTCCTTCAAACTCTCTGTCGCCGGTGAGTGCGGGTATACGTTCGCGGGCCTTCAGGGCCTTTGCGGGGTCGATCTCAGCGTAAAGCATACCAGGCTCGTCATGATCCAGATGGGCCAGCACATCACCCCATGGCCCGATCACCATAGAATGGCCCCAGGTTTTGCGACCATCCTCATGCTTGCCGCCTTGGGCTGGAGCCAGCACATAGCTGCCGGTTTCGATCGCACGCGCCCGGAGCAGCGTTTCCCAATGGGCGCGACCGGTGGGCTGGGTGAAGGCGCTTGGCACTGTCATGACCAGCGCGCCAGCTTGAGCCAGACGACGATAGAGCGCTGCAAAGCGCACATCATAACAGATCGACAGGCCGAGCTTCAGATCGCCAACCTCAACCACCACAGCCTGCTCGCCAGGCTGGTAAGTGGCGGACTCGCGGTAGTTTTCGCCCGCACCCAGGCTGACATCGAACATGTGAATCTTGTCGTAGGTCGCCTTCACCGCGCCATCGGGGCCAAACAACACCGAGCGGTTCACTGCGCGACCCTGGTCGCCCATCAGCGCCAACGAGCCGATCAGCAAATCAATGTCGAGTTCATCGGCGAGGTCCGCAAAGCGCACCAGCGCTGGGACGATGTCTGGCGTTTTGATGATGTCGGCAAGGGCGTCGGTATCGCGCTGGACCAGATGGGTCGTCTCCGGCGTCGCAATAAAGCGCGCACCGTTGGCTGCCGCCTCCCGGATCATTGCTGCGGCATCGTCAATATTGCGCACCGGATCGATCCCGGAGCGCATCTGAACAAGAGCTATGGGCGTGGTACTCATGGCCCGGAGTTTAGACGGATGCCTACGCCGCCAGCAACGCGTCCAGCTTACCGGCGCGCTCCAACGCCATCATCTCGTCGCACCCGCCGATGTGGTCGTCGCCGATGAAGATTTGCGGAAAGGTGCGGGCACCATTGGCCCGCTGCACCATCTCTTGCTTCTTGGCCGCGTTAAAGCCAGCGTCGATGTCCTCAAACGCCACGCCCTTCTTTTTCAAAAGCGAGATGGCCCGCACGCAGTAGGGGCAGAGCGGGCGGGTATAAATCGTGACAGCGGCCATTTCGGCGTTCCTGAAACTCTATAGATGTGACGGTCGTTGAGACGTTATTTAGTCGGATCGACAGGTTTCACAACGCGCGCCAGCGTGATTGCGTTCACGTTCTCGGCACCAGCGCGCTTTAGCGCTCTGACACAAGCGTTTAGCGTCGCGCCTGTTGTAAAAACATCATCAATGAGGACAAGGCGTTGGCCCTTCAGCCGCCCGCGCGCCGCCGCCCGCACGCGAAACGCCCCGGCCACATTGCGGGCCCGACTCTGGGCTGTCAGACCGCCCTGGGTTCCAGTACGCCGGGTGCGCGCCAGCGCATGGGCGTCAACCGGTATGCCGGCAACCCTGGATATCGCCCTGGCCAGCAGTACGGATTGATTGAACCGTCGTGCGCGCAACCGGCTCGCATGCAAAGGCACGGGGATAAGCGCATCGGCATCCTTCAGCGCGTCCGCCCCGGCCCTTGCCATCCAACGCCCAAACGCAGCAACCGCATCGGTGCGCCCGGCATGCTTGAGGCTGAGCACCATGGGCCGGCTGATTTCGTCATAGACGAAGACCGAGCGGCCTGTGGTGAAAACGTGGGGTTTGGCAATACAGGCCGGGCAATCCATGTCGTCATAGCTGGGGTGGTCGAAGGGCACACCGCAGGACCGGCAAAACGGCCGATCGATGAAATGGACCTCAGCCCAGTCCTCAGCTGTCAGCTCCCCAGAGCGCAATACGGGCTCGTCGGACAGGGGCGATACCGGCGGCCAGATGACATTGGCGAGCGTCGTCCACACCCGTAGCGCTTGGCGCAGCAGCCAGAAACGGCCATATCGGCTCCATGACCGGTGTAACCCTGATTGCGTCAAAGCCTGCGCCTCCTCCAGAAGATGGCCCGCCACGGCTGTTCGACCGCGCCCTGTTGCGCCAGCGCAAAAATCGCGCAGCACACGAATTCACAGACTACGACTTTCTTCATGCGCGTGTCGCGGATGATTTGCTTGACCGGGTCGAAACCATCTCGCGCAGCTTCGACACCTGCTTGATTTTGGGCGGCGGTGGCGCAGTCGGGCGCGCTCTGGCGCAGCGCCCGCAAGCCCGCGCCAAGATGGGCGTAGTGATCGAAGCCGACCTGTCGGAAAAGATGGCTGGCTTGTCCGGGCACGCTTCAGTGGCGCTTGATGAAGAATACCTGCCGCTCAAGGAAGGCAGTGTGGATCTGGTGCTGTCCTGCCTGTCGCTTCACTGGACTAATGATCTGGTTGGCGCGCTTATCCAGATCAACTACGCGCTAAAGCCTGACGGATTCTTTGCTGGCGCGGTTCTGGGCGGGGCCACATTGACAGAGCTGCGCGGCGCACTGACAGCGTCGGAGGAGGCGCTGGGCCGCGAGCCGGCCCGGCGCGTATCCCCCTTCGCGGATACCATCGACATGGCCGGTCTCATTTCACGCGCAGGCTTCACCATGCCGGTCTCGGATATCGACCGAGTGACCGCGCGCTATGGCAACGCTTTCGTGCTGATGCGCGATCTTCGGAAAATGGGTGAGACCAGTGTTTTGGTGGAGCGCTCGCGCACGCCAGGCACCAAGTTGCTATTTGTGAAGGCCGCTCAGGCGTATGCCAGCACACACGCCCATGATGACGGGAAAATTCCGGCCACGTTCGAAATCGTCAATTTCGCCGGCTGGGCCCCGCACCCTGATCAGCCCAAGCCAAAGCGGCCGGGCTCGGCCACAGTCAGGCTTGCCGATGCCTTGGGAGCCAAAGAACAGAGCACGGGCGACAAGGCTGGGCGTTAAGCGGCTTCGACCGGATCGACTTCACTCTCGATCTTAGTCCCCGCTTCAAGGCGAGCGGTTTCCAGCTCATACCGTGCTTGCAGATTCATCCAAAACTCTGCCGAGGTGCCGAAAAAACGCGCCAGTCGCAATGCCATGTCCGCGTCGCAGCGCGCGCCCTTCAGTAAACGCACCACGCGCTGACGATCCACGCCCAAACGCTTGGCGAAGGTCGGGGCCTTCAAGCCATATTCAGGAAGAAAGTCTTCCCTTAAATGATCCCCAACGGATTGGGGTGTGATGATAAAACCGTCCATGGTCACCCTTTACCGGCGCACTCCGGATTGCCGCCCAGGATAGCCCTAGTGATAGTCCTCAAGCGCCACCTCATAGGCGTCGCCGTTTTCAAACCGGAACGTCACCCGGTATTTCATGTTGACGCTGACCGACCAGCGTCCCGCCTGATCGCCCTTCAGAGCGTGCAGACGGTGGGACGGAGGGACCTTCAGGTCCTCAATGGATCTTGCGGCATCGATCCTGGAAAGCACGCGATAGGCACGCTCCAGAATGTCGACCGGAAATTCTCTAACCGATCGCCTTTGAAAAAGCGCCTCGGTCACTTTGCCCCTGAAGGAACGGATCATATCCGAACCCTTTCTCACAAAGACTTCTCATGGTGTCCTCCGAAGCCATTAAAACTGTATCACCAACCGTTACATGCTACAAGTGATTTGTATCGCTGGCCGTTACACATCGGGCAGGATAAATCCTGAGCTAGGTCTTTTGCGCTAAAGAAGTCTATTCCACACGCCGATACTCGAACCTGGCGGTTTGAGTTTCCTCACCCTCGCTCAGCACGACATCGACAAAAAGCGTCCCGTCAGGCTGAAGGTGCATCTCCAATCCGTCGAAGATCAACGCTGTGTCTGTTTGGCTGACAAAGGGAAAAGCCACGTATTCATCGGCGCGCTCCCAGCCCGTCAGATCGGCGTGGAAATGCTTTAAGCGAAGAGCCGCCCCGTCTTCGAAATTGTCGATCACCATGATTTCGGAGAAGACCTGACCGCCTTGATCATTCATCAACTGGAACACACCCGTCAGCCGTCCGCTCGGGCTATCCATCCAGCACTCAGTGGCCGGAGCCCCAAGGCCGCTGCCTTCCCAACAGCCCTCAAGCCATCCAGGATTGCTGAATTCGGCTGGTGCGCTCTGGTGTGCCAGAGCCAGAAGGGCTACGGAAAATGTCATCATGATATCGCTCCATCAGGTCAGATCCTGACATGGAGACGTTTTGCGGGAAGATATTTCGACAGACCAGGCCAATGAAGTTGGCGCTAAGCGTCGCCCTCACCGTCGCCCTCACCGGCATCGCCTCCGCCCAAGGGGGTGCTGATACTGGCCGTCATGCGGTCCCACATGCCGTCAACGCCATTGCCCAACAGGCTCACTGCGCCAATGATTGATGTGGCGAGGATGGCGGAGATCAGGCCGTATTCGATGGCCGTGCCGCCTTTGCGGTCACGGGCAAAAAGCCTCAGACTTTGCCACCAACGAGCCGGTCGCGCAGTTCCGCAGCCAGCGGCTTGTCGGCGTCTAGCAGGTCCGTGGTGAGAAGCTTGTCGGAGCGCACCCATTTAACGGCCTGACCTTCCTTGGGATCGACAAATCCGTCCCAGCGCCGGCAGATATACAGCGGCATCAACAGGTGCCGGTCTTCGGACACGCGATGGGAGGCAAATGCAAACGGCTGCAGGCATTGCTCGCATGGCTCCACTCCCAACTCTTCGCGCAGTTCGCGCACCAAAGCCTCTTCCGGGGTTTCCCCTGGTTCCACCTTGCCACCGGGAAACTCCCACCGGCCCGCATGCGCCTTACCTTCAGGGCGCTGCGCAACCAGAATCCGACCATCGGGATCAATCAGCGCGCAGGCGGCCACGAGGAGCAAGCGTGCATCAGTCATAAACGTCTTTCCGTTAAATCGCCGTGCAGAAAGGTGGTGAACCAGCCCTTAACGTTGACCGCCCTCGCCGTCAGCTTCGTCAGGCATGTCCGGGTCGGACATTCGCAGATCGCCCGGCGGCGTTCCGACTTGAATCACGACCGGATAATTCTCACGCAGGTCAGAGACCAGCGTGTCGATTTCCTGCAAAGTCAGGAAGCGGATGATATTGGCCCGCATACTGTCCAGGCTAGCGCGCGGCTGGGTCCGGCGATCCATGACCGTCAGGATATGCCAGCCATATTCAGTCTCAAACGGTGCGCTAATCGCCCCTTCCTCGGTCGCGAACGCCACCTCAGCAAAGCCCGGGACAATGCCGGCCTGGGTGAAATAACCCAGATCACCGCCATTAAGCCGCGTTGCTGGATCGCGGCTGATCCGCCCTGCCAGCTCCGCGAATGTCACACCATCCTGTAAAACCCGTAGGGCTTCTTCGGCTTCTTCACGTGTTTCCACCAAGATATGGCGGGCGCGCACTTCGGGCACCCGAGGGGCTAAGCGCGCCTGTTCCTCATAGACCCGCTCAACCGCCGCCTCTGTCACCGATTGAGAAATGGCTGTTTCCACAAGCACATTGCCCAGAATACGCTCTTCGGCAGCCGCCAGGCGCCGACGCGCATCACCATCTTCATCCAGGCCGCGCCGCGCAGCTTCCAGCGCCAACAGGCGTTGATCGATCAACTCTGACAGAGCCTCTGCGAACACCGCGCCCTCAGGCTCCAGCGTGCCGCCATCTGGGATCAGCTCTCGGGCGACCGCCTCGCGATACACATCTGACACGGTAATCACCGTGTCCCCGACCCGTGCGGCAACGGTTTCACCCTCACCAGGTTCAGAGGCAATGAAGCGCAGACCTGAGCTCGCGGGCGCCGGACTGGCAACGGCCTCAGTCTGGGCCGGGGCCGTCGCGTCCGGGCTGCCACAAGACGCCAGCACGACGGTGAAAATGCCACTCAAAGCCATGAGCCGCAGTGGGGCTTGATTGACACTCAATGGGGGCCTCCTTAAGTCACCGGTGACGCCTTGCGCCTAAAGCCAAAAGCCGGTGCACGTCGTTTGTTCATCATCGCGTCATTACACCTGACGCACCAAAAGATACTTTTCGCCCTTCAAGGCTGATACGTCATGCTCGATCTCGCCCGCAAGCTCTTCGGCTCCTCCAATGACCGCACCGTTAAAAAGATGCGGCCAACCGTTGAGAAGATTAACGCCCTGGAGCCCGAATTCGAAGCGCTGGATGATGCCGCGCTTGCGGCCAAGACGGTAGAATTCCGCGAGCGCTTTGAAGCGGGCGAAACGCTGGATAAGCTTCTGCCTGAAGCTTTCGCAGCGGTGCGCGAAGGTGCCAAGCGCGCGCTGGGGCAGCGCCATTATGACGTCCAGCTGATGGGCGGCATGGTTCTGCATGGCGGCAATATCTCAGAGATGAAAACCGGCGAAGGCAAGACGCTGGTCTCAACCTTGGCCGCCTATCTCAATGCGTTGCCCGGTAAAGGCGTGCATGTGGTCACCGTGAACGACTATCTGGCCAAGCGCGACTCCGAATGGATGGGTCAGGTCTTTGCCAAGCTGGGCATGACCACCGGCGTGATTGTGCATGGTATGCAAGACGACCAGCGCCGTGCCGCCTACGCCTGTGACATCACCTATGGCACCAATAACGAGCTCGGCTTCGATTATCTGCGCGATAACATGAAGTACTCGCTGGACGAGATGGTGCAGTTTGGCGGCCGGCCGGTTGAAAAGGCCTGCCACAATTTCGCAATCGTCGACGAGGTGGACTCCATCCTGATCGACGAGGCACGAACCCCGCTGATCATTTCAGGCCGGCTTGAAGACCGTACCGATTTCTACAAGACCATCGATGCGATCATTCCGCTGCTGGACGAAGACGACTACACGATCGACGAAAAGTCTCGCTCGTGCACCTTCTCCGAAGAAGGCAATGAGCATATCGAAGAGCTGCTGCGCGAACGTGAGCTGATTGAAGAGGGCACGGATTTGTACGACGTGGAAAACGTCTCGGTCGTGCACCATGTGAACCAGGGCCTGAAAGCCCATAAGCTGTTCAATAAGGACAAGGAATACATCGTCAAAGGCGATGATGTGATCCTGATCGACGAGTTTACCGGTCGCCAGATGCCGGGCCGGCGGCTGTCCGACGGCCTGCACCAGGCCATCGAGGCCAAAGAAGGCGTGGCCATTCAGCCTGAGAACCAGACGCTGGCCTCGATCACCTTCCAGAATTATTTCCGCCTCTACGACACGCTGGCCGGCATGACCGGTACGGCCGCGACCGAGGCCGAAGAATTCGCCGGCATTTACGGCCTTGGCGTGGTGGAGATCCCAACCAATAAGCCGATTGCCCGCGCCGATGACGAGGACGAGCTTTACCGCACGATGGACGAGAAAAACGACGCCATCGTCAATGCGATTACTGAAGCCAATGATAAGAACCAACCCATCCTGGTGGGGACGGTCTCGATTGAGAGATCCGAAGCGCTATCGGACGTTCTGAAGAAGCGGAAAATCCCCCACAAAGTACTCAACGCCCGCTACCACGAAGAAGAAGCGGCGATAGTGGCCTTGGGCGGGGAGCCGGGCGCGCTGACCATCGCCACCAATATGGCCGGTCGCGGCACCGACATTCAGCTGGGCGGCAATGTCGATTTCCGCCTGAACCAATGGGTGTCCAGCCAAACCGAGGCGGGGAAATCTCCAAGTGACGCCGAAATCGATGTGGAACGCGCCAAAATCGAAGCGGATGTCGCCGAGAAAAAACAGGCGGCCCTGGACGCGGGCGGCCTGTTTGTGATTGGCACCGAACGTCACGAAAGCCGCCGGATCGACAATCAGCTGCGCGGCCGGTCTGGGCGTCAGGGTGACCCGGGCCGGTCTGCCTTTTACCTGTCTGTGGAAGACGATCTGCTGCGTATTTTTGCGCCGGAACGCCTGGATACGATCATGCGCACGCTGGGCATGAAGCCCGGTGAAGCCATTCAGCACCCCTGGATGACCAAGGCGGTGGAAACCAGCCAGAAAAAGGTCGAGCAGCGCAATTTCGACATCCGCAAGAATATTCTGAAATACGATGACGTGATGAATGATCAGCGCAAAGCGATCTTCGAACAGCGCATCGAATTCATGACCGCCAAGGATGTCTCCGACGTTATCAAGGATATGCGCGAGACCGCTGTTGAAGACCTGGTGGAGCGCCACATCCCGCCAAAAGCATATGCCGACCAATGGGATATGGATGGCCTTAGTGAGGCGATCACCAAGTATTTCGGCCTGGAATTGCCGGTTAACGACTGGGCTGCGGAGGAAGGCATCGCCGACGAGGAGATTAAGGATCGCCTCCTGAAAGCGAGCGAAGAAGCCTATGCGGAGAAGGTCGCTGATATCGGTCCTGAGTTGATGCGGCGTCTGGAAAAGCAGGTTCTGCTTCAGACCATCGACCAGAACTGGCGCGAGCATCTGCAACAGCTTGATGCCTTACGCAGCGTGGTCAGCCTGCGCGGCTATGCCCAGCGCGATCCGCTCAACGAGTTTAAAACTGAAGCCTTCGCGCTGTTTGAAATTCTGCTGGATGATCTGCGCTTTGAGACGATCCGCGTCTTGTCCAATCTGCGCCTGGCCCCCAGCGCACCGCCCCCGGACATGCCCGAGCCCCCTAAAGACATTCAGGCCAAGCATATCGACCCCACCACGGGCCAGAATGAAATGGGGGACCCACCCGCGGGGCCGCGGCCGAGCCCATCCCTGGCCACGCGCACCGCAGCGGCCAAGATCGATCCGAACGACCCCAGCACTTGGGGCCGTGTGCCACGCAATGCGCCCTGCCCGTGCGGCTCAGGCAAGAAATACAAGCATTGCCACGGCGCGGTGAATTACGCTCCGCCTGCCTAGCGCTTTGACTTCGCCGCGCCTTGCCCGCATTTCGCCGGACCAGCAAGCCGACATCAACGCATTGATCCTGCGATCCAAAGCCCATTGGGGCTATGACGCGGCAATGATGGATGCCATGGCGCGTGTCTTGCGCCTCGATCTGGACGCGGCTGCAGAAGGCCGCGCGGTCGCCGGCTGGTCTGATGCAACCCCTCTTGGCGTCGCCCAGGTCAGTACGCCCTATGCCGATGCGCGCGGTGTGGCCATGGAATTGGACCTGCTTTTCATTGCGCCTGAAGCCATCGGTACTGGCCTTGGCCGCCAGCTCTATCTCTGGGCACTCGATCAAGCGCGCGGCGCAGACGCGACGCGTCTCGCTATTCTGTCAGATCCCTTTGCCCGCGGTTTCTACACCGCTATGGGTGCCAGCTATATCGAGGATCGCCCCTCTGATGTGATCGCAGGCCGGAGCTTGCCCTGGCTGGAGCACCGGCTCGACTGACAAGGATGGAAATCTTGCCAGAGTCTTGGCGTCGAATTCAGCCTTTTTTTGCCATTCGGTGATTAGATTATTCCCAGCAATAAGCCATTGGGGTGGCGGGGGATATGAGCGTGGTTGAAAAGATTCCAGCACTGGTTGTAGGGCTGCTGGTCGCCGTGGTCGCGACGCTGTTATTGCAGCCCTATATCGAAGGCGAGCGGATCAGCACGCAGCGCGCGGCGCTTGAAGCCTATGTGGCCGAGCGTGCCGCCGGACGCAACACCCTCTTTGATGAAGCTCAAATTGTTCAGGCCACAGCGCGGGAACACTTTTTGCGCCATTATGCCGAATTGGATCAGACCCAGGTCGACGCAATTTTCGAAGATCGCTTTCCGCTTGCCAGCGACGGGACACGGCGCAGCCGTGATGAGGATTTTGACGGCCGGCGCACCGATAGTGGCCACCTGATCTATGGCTTTGGGGCTTTCTTGGGCCGGGACGGCTATTCCGCACGCGAGCGCCGGGAAGTTGTTGCCGCTTATCTAGCCACCACCTCAGTGGGTCCAGGCGTCTCGGGTCTTTATGAGAGCCTCTACTTCAACGATGCGGGCAATGACCTGATCATGTTCGCCCCGAACCGCGATGACCGGCTGGAGTTTTATCGCCGTGAGGCTCCCGCTGATTTTGACTTCTCTGACAAGTCTTTCGTGCAGATCGTCCAGCCCGCGAGTAATCCCAGCGGTCGCTTTGCCTGCACCGCGCTGACCGATCTGCTCTACAAGGAAGACGAGCGCCAGCTGACCATTGGGTGCCACTTGCCAGTTCGTCAGGTGGGCCGCCAGATCGGGGCCTTCGGCATGACGCTGGACGTGAAGGATTATCTGCTGGACGCCGTCGTTGACCCCTCAGGCCGTGAAGCCTTTGTGGTTGCGCGCAATGGCGACATCGTCGCCCACCCGGCTTTGTTTCAGTCCGACGTCATAACCGCCGATGATGTGGCGGCTGTACAAGCGGATCTGAATCTTGATCGCCTGGCTCAGGTGATCACCGGCAATGGTCAGTCCCAGGCGGTGATTGAAGATCCGGTTCAAAACGGCTTGGCGGCCTTTGTGCGCCTGGGTGCGCCGGGCTGGTATCTGGTCGTACGCGAACCCAATGCAGGTTCGGCTCTGAATAGCTGGCTGCAAGCGGGCTTGATTGGCCTGGTCGGAGGCTTCCTGGTATTCTTCCAAGCCAGCATGCTGCCTGCGCGCCTGCCGCGTTTGCGCCAGCGCGCGGGAAAACGTCCAGGAAAGTCGCTGGAGGCCTAGCCCTCCAGCAAGCTGCGCCCGATATTCAAGAAGCGATCGCGACGGCGG
>JANQMI010000226.1 GCA_028280165.1 Oceanicaulis sp.
AGTGGACGGGTCCAGATTTCCGGTCGGTTCATCCGCTAGGAGCACGCTAGGATTATTGGCCAGCGCCCGCGCAATCGCGACGCGCTGTTGTTCCCCCCCGGACAATTGGCCTGGGCGATGGCTCAGGCGCCCTTCGAGCCCGAGAAGAGTCAAACGCTCTACGGCCGCCTCTTTGGCCTCGCTCGGGCTCCGACCGCCAATTCGAGCGGCGAGAGAAACATTCTCCAACGCATCAAGTTCTGCTAGCAAATGATGGAATTGATAGACAAATCCGATTTCACGCCGGCGCAGCCGGGTGCGATGATCATCACCTTTCGCGAAGCCATCAACCCCGCCGATCAGAACCTGACCCGCATCGGGTTCTTCCAGAAGCGCAGCCGCATGCAGGAGCGAAGACTTGCCTGAACCGGACGGACCAACCAGGCCAACCAATTCTCCGGCCTTCAAATCCAGATCAACGCCGGTCAGAACATGGAGCGCCTCGCCCTCGGTCTGGTAGGTGCGCTCAAGCCCGCGCAGGCTCAGGGCATAGGGGTGGGGACTACTCATTGCGAAGCGCCTCCACCGGATCCATGCGCCCGGCCCGATAGCTGGGCCACACCGTTGCCAGCAAGGACATCAGGAATCCCCAGATCGAAACGAAGGCAACCTCCCCCCAGTCCAGGCGCGCTGGCAGGCGATAGAGCGAATAGACTTCAGGATCGAAGATGTTCACACCGGTAATCAGGGCGACAAAGTCCTGAATCTCGCCAATGAAAATGACGATCAGAAGCCCTAGAATGATGCCCGCCAGTGTTCCCAGGACTCCAATGGTTGCCCCTGAAATCAGGAAAATCCGCATCACAGAGCCTTGACTTGCCCCCATGGTGCGCAGGATCGCGATGTCGCGCGTCTTGTTTTTCACCAGCATGACAATACCGGAAATAATATTCATCGCGGCGATCAGAATGACGATGCTCAGGATCAAGCGCATCGCAACGCGTTCAACCTGCAATGCATTCCAAAAGGCTTCGTTCTGACCGCGCCAGTCAATCACCAGGGTTCCGGTCGGCGATATCGCCTGGATCGCTTCTTTAATCGCGTCAGGATCATCAGGATTGTCGATGCGCACATCGATAAAATCCCCTCCGACAGGGCGATTAAAGAATAATGCCGCCTGCTCAATCGGCATATAGGCCACAATCTGATCGAGATCTTGAACGCCAACCGTGATCACAGCGGAGACGAAATAGCTTTTGGAGCGCGGCGTCACGCCCAAGGCGGTCGCCGAGCCGCGCGGGGAGACAAGGGTCACCTGATCGCCGGCCCCAACGCCGAGCGTTGCGGCCATGGCCGAGCCGATAATGATTTCATCACCGCCATTTCGACCTTCACCAAACGTCTCGGCTGTGCCTTGCACAATCCCGCCATTGGCTTCACGCACGCCGTTCTCGCCAGTGATCAGGTCAAATCGCCGGAGATCATCAGCCCGAACCCCGGAAACTTGCGCAAACGCTGCCCCGCGCCGGGACGTCACAAGCGCTTGACCCACGGCCACAGGCCCGGCCTGTCGAACCCCGTCGAGCCTCCTTATCCTATCGGCAAGCTCACCGCGATCGATATCGGAATTGACCGGCGCGTAAACATATACATGCGGCTGGACGCCCAAAAGCCGGGTCAGAAGCTCATGGCGAAAGCCATTCATCACGCTCATCACCGCGATCAGCGCCAGCACAGCCAGCATGATCCCGACAAAGGAAATAATCGCGATGAGCGTGACACCGCCCTCTTTGCGGCGCGCGCACAGATAGCGCATCGCCAGCATGAATTCGAAGCCAAAGGAGGGTTCTGGTTTCGGCGAACTTGCCTCAGCGGCTGCGGTCAAGAGAAGGCTCCTTCAGCCAGGCGAGACACAGCGTCGTCGAGACTGAGCTCATGGCGTTCACCTGTTGCGCGGATCTTGACCTCGGCCTTGCCGTCTTTCAGGCCCCGCGGCCCGATAATCAGCTGATAGGGCAAGCCGATCAGGTCCATGCGCGCAAATTTTGCACCGCCGCGATCACCCGTATCGTCCAGCAAGGGCTCCTTGCCGGCGGTATCCAGCACCGAGTAGGCGCGTTCACACGCCGCGTCGGCTTCCTCATCCCCGGCCTTCAGATTGATGATACCCACCCCAAATGGGGCAACGCTTTCCGGCCAGATACAGCCCGCATCGTCATGATGGGCTTCAATGATACCGCCCAGCAGGCGCGACACGCCGACCCCGTAGCTGCCCATATGCACCGGGCGCTCCTGGCCATCAGGATGAGCGACCTTGGCATTCATGGCGTCGGAGTATTTGGTGCCAAAGTAGAAGATGTGGCCCACTTCAATCCCGCGCGCCGAAAGCTGGCGCTCAGCCGGCACATCGCGGGCGAAGCGCTCTGGCTCGTGCATTTCATCGGTGGCGGCGTAGAGCGCTGTGCGCTGATCAACGAGCGGCTGTAGATCGCCGTCAAAGTCCACGTCCAGCCCAGGCGCGCCCATATCGATCAGTGTGGAATCGCAAAACACTTCACTCTCGCCGGTCTCAGCCAGAATGATGAATTCGTGGGACAAATCACCACCAATCGGGCCGGTATCGGCGCGCATTGGGACCGCTTTCAGACCCAAGCGATCAAACGTGTTCAGATACGCCACAAACATCCGGTTATAGGCTTTGCGCGCGTGCGCCTCGTCCATGTCGAATGAATAGGCATCCTTCATCAAAAACTCGCGCCCGCGCATGACGCCAAAGCGGGGCCGGCGTTCGTCACGGAATTTCCACTGAATGTGATAGAGGATTTTCGGCAGGTCCTTGTAGGACTTCGAATAGGCCCGGAAAATCTCGGTGATCATTTCCTCATTGGTGGGGCCGTAGAGCATCTCGCGGTCATGGCGATCGACAATGCGCAGCATTTCTTCGCCATAGCCGTCATAGCGCCCGCTCTCGCGCCACAGATCGGCCAGCTGCAGGGTGGGCATCAGCATTTCAACAGCGCCGGCCCGATCCTGCTCCTCGCGCACGATCTGCTCGATCTTCTTCAACACCCGAAAGCCGAGCGGCAGCCAGGCATAAATGCCGGCCGCTTCCTGGCGGATCATGCCGGCGCGCAACATCAATCGGTGTGAGGCGATCTGGGCCTCAGAAGGGGTTTCCTTCAGGACGGGCAGGAAGAAGCGAGACAGGCGCATGGGGAGGTTTGGCTCCAAAGTGATCCATCGTGCGAAAGCGAGGCACGGGCAAAAGGACTTTCCCTTTCACTTAGACCGCGCCGAACACCCCACGCAAGACACCGGTGCGCGTTATGGGATTAACGCGTCGACACCGGCTCCGGTGACCATCCGACCGGGATCATGTCCAGGCTTATCAATTCGAATTCAAAGAGACCGAAATACACCAGCCAAAGCCCGCAGGTGATCAGCGTTGTCACCCACATCTTCCACTTCAGCCGAGGGTCGGATGGGGCACCGGAATCAGAGCCCGGAACAACTTCGCCGCTTTCCTGCTGGCTTTGGACGCGCAGCGGCAGGATCATGAAGAAGACCATCCACCACACGATCAGGAAAACCACGATACCGGTGACAAAACCAACACCGCTCTCCGGTAGGAAAAGCTGAGCCAAACAGATCAGGATGACGAGGCCTAAAAGAGCCTGCTCTAGACGACGCCGCACCTACGCGCCCTCCCCGTCATACAAGGCCGGATCCTGCATCAGCTCGATCAGGACGCCACCCGTATTCTTCGGGTGGACAAAGATCACCGGCACGCCATGGGCACCGATATAGGGTTCGCCTGTGCCCAGGACCGTGGCCCCGCGCTCCACCATGGCATCGCGCGCCGCAATGATATCAGGCACTTCAAAGCACATATGGTGTTGGCCACCCTTCGGATTTTTGTCGAGGAATTTGTGGATTGGGCTCGCTTCACCTAACGGCTCAATCAGCTCAATCTGCATATTGGGCACCGACACGAAGATCACCTTCACGCCCAGCTGCGGGAAGGCCTTAGCCGGCGTTGCGTCGCTCGCTCCATAAAGGTCGGCATAGCGTTTGGCTGCCGCCTCAACATCAGGCGTGGCCACGCCGACATGGTTCAAACGTCCGATCTTCATGAGGTTTTCCTCGCAACTCCTAGCGCGACAGGATGATCGCTTCGACATGGGGCTTTTTACCCCAGATGCGGTGCGCTTCCCGGCGAACCGCGCGGCGAAGAGCCTCTTCCACCGTCGCCTCATCGGCTCGGTCTCGGCGGCCTAGACGGCTGAACCCGTCCTCGGCGGCCTGGGCCAGGTCATCCAGAAAGTCATCTAAATCATACGCGTAGGTGGACGGCACGCCCATCGCACGCACGTCGATCTGGCTGACCAGGTCTGCGCCGTCCAACACCGCGGCGACCACAATATGGCCAGCGAAGGCCATGCGGCGACGCTCCTTCATGGACTCCGCTTCGGCCTCAACCAGGAAGTTGCCATCCACATACATCCGCCCGGCCGGCGCTTCGTCGACAATGGTCGCGCCCTCTGGCGTGATCGCGATCATCGAGCCGTTTTGCGGCGCGACGGCGTGAGGCACCTGAAGCGACTTCGCGAAGTCTGCGTGCTCCAGGAGGTGGCGGCGCTCTCCATGCACGGGAATTGCGACATTGGGCTTGGCCCAGGCATACATCTGTCGCAATTCATCGCGGCACGGATGCCCGGATACGTGAATATGGCGATCCTTCTCGGTGACCAGCGCCACGCCGCGAGCGGCGAGCTTGTTCATCAAATCAAAGATACCGCGCTCATTGCCCGGAATAATGCGTGAGGAGAAGATCACCGTATCGCCCTGCCCCAGCGTCACATGCCGGTGCGTGCCTTCGGCAATCCTCGACAGGGCCGCGCGCGGCTCGCCTTGCGAACCGGTGCACAGATACAAGATCGCATCGTCGGGAAAATAGCCGGCCTCTTCTTCTTCCACGAAGGGCTGAACATCATCAAGCAAGCCCACAGCCTTGGCAGCCTGGGTCATGCGGTGCATTGACCGGCCCACCAGACAGACCCGGCGGCCATTGGCTTCTGCCGCGCGGATGGCGGTGTCCAGGCGCGCAACGTTGGAGGCAAAGGCTGCAATGGCAACCTTGCCTTTCTGTTCGCCCACCAGCTCGGTCAAGTTCTCTTTAACACCGGCTTCAGACCCAGATTCGCCTTCGGTGAAGACATTGGTGCTGTCGCACACCATGGCGAGGACGCCTTCTTCGCCCACGGCCTCCAAAGCGGCCACATCGGTGGTATGCCCGATCAGGGGATCAGGATCGATTTTCCAATCGCCGGTGTGCAGCACCGCACCGGTCGGCGTGCGGATAATCAGGCCATTGGGTTCGGGAATGGAGTGGGTCAATGTGACGAGCTGAAGGTCAAACGGACCCAGCTGGAAGCGGCTATGCAGGCCAATCTCATGCATCACCGCCTCGCCCAGAAGCCCATGCTCAGCCAGGCGATCGCGCATCAGCCAAGCGGTGAAGGGCGTGGCGTAGATCGGGCATTCCAAACGCCGCCACAAATGCGCCACCGCGCCCATATGGTCTTCGTGGGCGTGGGTCAGCACAATGCCTTTGAGCTGGTGCTTGCGCTCTTCAATAAAGCGTGGATCAGGCGTGATGATATCGACGCCGGGCGTGGTCAGATCCCCAAAGGTGACGCCACAGTCCACGATTATCCAGGAGCGATCCTCTTCCGGCCCATAGCCATAGAGGTTCAAATTCATCCCGATTTCGTTTGAGCCACCGAGCGGCAGGAAATAGATAGGTTCGGTCGAGCCACTCATTCGCTCAACGCCCCCGGATCGTTTCTGCGCCAAACTTCCAGAAGGCCGCGGATGGTCACGTCAGGGTCATAGTGATCGATGGTGCGAGCCGCGCCATCGAAAAGCGAGGTCACCCCGCCTGTTGCAATAACGGTCATGGGCTCGCCGTACTCGGCTTTTAGCCGCTCCACAAGTCCGTCGATCAGATCGATATACCCCCAGAACACGCCTGACTGCATGGCACCGACCGTGTCCTTACCCAGAACCCGCTGCGGCTTCTCAATGGCGATGCGCGGCAAGCGGGCGGCGGCCTGGTGGAGCGCTTGCATGGACAGGTTGATCCCCGGCGCAATGATGCCGCCTTCGAAAGCCCCATCCGCACTTACGACGTCAAATGTGGTTGCCGTTCCGGAGTCCACAATCAGGAGCGCGCCGGGATACTGAACCCGGCAGCCAAGCGCATTGACCAGGCGGTCTGCGCCCGCGTCCTGCGGCCGGGCCAGATTGACCGTAACCCCCAGATCCACTGAAATCTCGCCCACCACGATCGGTTCCGCCTTGATATAGCGGCGCGCAAGATTGCGCAGATTGAAAATCGATTGCGGCACCACCGAGCTGATCACACAGCCGCTTAAGTCATCCAGGTTGAGGCCTTGAAGCTGCAGAAGCTGGCTGAGCCAAACCGCATACTCATCTGCGGTACGCGTGGAGTCGGTGGAGGTCCGCCACTGGGCCCGCCACTGCGCGCCGTCATGCACCGCGAAGAGCGTATTGGTGTTCCCGCAATCAATCGCCAGCAGCATGGTCATCGTCCTTGTTCGTAATGCCCTTGGCCTGCCAGGTGCGTCGCCGTTCGCTAGCTGCCGGGAAAGAACACATCGCCAGCGGAGATAAACCGCCGCGTGCCGTCATTCAAATCAAGTCGCAGAGAGCCATCTTCGCCCAGGTCAGCGAACACGCCCTCCACCGTTTCATCGGCGAGGCGAGCGGTACACCGCTCACCCAATCCCCAGGCGCGCGCAATCCAGGCTTCCCGGATCGGCGCAAATCCCTCGCGCTCCCAAATCGCCAGCCAATGGGCGAAGCGCTCTGCCAGTGTTTCACCCGCGTCTGTGTTTGAGATGTGCGCGCCATGAATTGTGAAGTCGGTGGCCGGGCGTTCGGCATCCTCAGGGTGATGGGCCAAATTCACGCCAATGCCGACGGCCAACCACAAGCCACCCAGCGGGTGCGAGCCAGATTCCAGAAGGATGCCGCACACCTTACGCCCCCCAACGAGCACATCATTGGGCCATTTCAGCTTCACGATCGACGGATCGATCACACGCGCGGCAAGGTCGCCGACGGCCAAGGCGGCTGCAAAGGACAGCTGTGCGGCCCGCGCCGGCCCGGCCTCGAGACGAAATAGCCCGGTGGTGAACAGATTGCCCGATTGACTGGTCCACGCACGGCCACGTCGGCCGCGTCCTGCTGTTTGAGCCTCGGCAATGATCCACAACGGGCCCAACTCGCCAGCTAGAGCCCGACGCTTGGCTTCTTCATTGGTGGAGTCGAGCTCCTTGAAGACCTCGATCCGCACGGGCGCTAGCCGCCAATCCCGCCGCCCGCATTCACGACAAGCGAGATTAATCCGATCATGATGGGCAGCAGAAGCACGGTCGCCAGACCTGCAGCCCGGCTGACAAAGGCCACGCCGGCCGGCGCGGGCAGGAACTCACCTGTCGGCTCATCAAACCAGATCACCTTCACCACACGCAGATAGTAGGCAATCGACACGCTGGAGAAGAGCACCGCAATGATCACAAGCCAGACTAGGCCCGCCTCAACCGCAGCGTAGAAGACAAAGAATTTGCCAAAGAAGCCCACCAGGAAGGGCATACCGCCAATGGAGAACATCAGCGCGGTCATGGCCCAGGCGAGCGTCGGACGGGTCTTGGACAAGCCTGCAAGGTCATCGATGCGCTCCACCATGCCTTCTGCTTTACGCATGGACAGGATGACGGCGAACGCACCTGCAACACCGATAATGTAGAGGGTGAAGTAAAGCAGAACCGACCAGACACCGATGGCCGTGCCGGCCGACAGGCCCACCAGGGCATAGCCCACATTGCCAATCGAGGAATACCCCATCAGACGCTTGATATTAGTCTGAATCAGAGCCCCGAAAGACCCTACGGCCATGGACAGGATCGCCAACAGGATAATCACCTGCTGCCACTGATCGACCATGGCGCCAAACGGCTCTGTCAGGACGCGGGCGAGCAGCGCCCTCGCCGCCAGTTTCGGTGCCGTCGCGAAAAACGCCGCCACCGGCGTCGGCGCGCCCTCATAAACATCCGGTGTCCACATATGGAAAGGCGCAGCGGAGATTTTAAAGGCCAGCCCGGAGACCACAAAGACCAGGCCAAAGAGCAAACCGACATTGGTCCCCTCTTCACTGGCCGCGATCGCAATGCCTGCGAACTCCGTCGTTCCGGAGAAGCCGTAAACCAAGGAGGATCCGTAGAGGAGCAGGCCCGAAGACAGGGCCCCCAGGACGAAGTATTTCAGGCCCGCCTCAGACGCGCGCAGGGAATCCCGATTGAACGCAGCCAGGATGTAGAGCGACAAAGACTGCAGTTCCAGACCCAGATAAAGCGTGATCAGATCATCAGCGCTGACCATGATCGCCATGCCGAGCGCGGCCAGCGCAACGAGCACTGGATACTCGAATTTCGCAAGCTTCTCGGTTTCCAGGTATTTGAACGCCAGCAAGAGCGCCACGGCCGCAGCCAGGAAAATCGCGGTCTTGGCGTAGAGGCCAAAAGCGTCCACAGTGAAGGCCCCATTGAAGGTGTCACCGCCCGGCCCTTGAGCCAGATAAATGGCAGCCCCCGCAGCCCCTACAAGCAGCAGCATGGACAGGCGCATCACAATGCGTGAGCCACCGTGCTCAGACCTCCAATAGACCCCGACCAGGAGCAGGACCAGTGCGCCAATGGCAAGCACCAGCTCCGGCGTCATCAAGGACAGATCGGCTAAGAGCGTCTCGACGGTCATGGCGGCTAGCCTTCGGCTTCACCGGCTGGGGGCTCGACATCAGTGACGAGCGCAGCCTGGTATTGCTGGATCAGGGCGTCGACGGACGCCTTGGTGGTATCGGTGATCGGCGTGGTGAGAAAGCCGAAGTAAATGGTCAGCGCGGCCAAAACGGACAGATTGATCCATTCTCGGCGATCAAGGTCTGTGGCGCTTTCAAGCTTGGGATTGGTGATCTCACCAAAGACCACCTTCTTGTAGACGGTCAGCATGTAGACGGCTGAGAAAATCACGCCGAGGGCTGCGCCAAAGGCCACACGTGGGTCGACCTGGAAGGCCCCCATCATGGTCATGATCTCGCCAACAAAACCGGACGTGCCGGGAAGGCCCACATTGGCCATGGCAAACAGGCCAAAGAAGACCGCGAAGACCGGCATCTTGTGGACGAGACCGCCATAGAAAGCGATGTCACGGGTATGGAAGCGATCATAGATCACGCCGACACACAGGAAGAGCGCGCCAGAGATGAAGCCGTGGGAAATCATCTGGAAGATGGCTCCCTGTACGCCCAGCTCATTCATCGCAAACAGGCCCATGGTCACAAAGCCCATATGCGCCACCGACGAATAGGCGATCAGCTTTTTAATATCGGTCTGCCGGAAGGCGACGATGGAGGTGTAAACGATGGCGATGATCGACAGCACGAACACCATCGGCGCAAAAAATTCGCTGGCATCGGGGAACATGGGCAGCGAGAAGCGCAGGAAGCCGTAACCGCCAAGCTTCAACAAAATGCCCGCCAGAATAACCGAGCCTGCCGTGGGGGCCTGCACGTGGGCATCCGGCAGCCAGGTGTGAACCGGCCACATGGGCATCTTCACTGCAAAGCTGGCGAAGAAGCCCAGCCACAGCCAAGTCTGCAGGCTTTCCGCGAACGGGAATTGCTGCAGGACCTCGACATCGGTGGTGCCCGCCTGAACGAACATCACGATCATGGCTGCCAGCATCAGCACTGAGCCCAGGAAGGTGTAGAGGAAGAATTTGAACGCGGCATAGATCCGGTTCTGACCGCCCCAGACCCCGATGATCAGAAACATCGGGATCAACGACCCTTCGAAGAAGATGTAGAACAGCACCAGATCGAGCGCGCAGAACACGCCTATGACCAAGGTCTCCAGCAGCAGGAAAGCGACCATGTAGTCAGCAACGCGCTTGGTGATGCCCCAGCTCGCCAGAATACAGATCGGCATCAGGAAGGCGGTCAGCAACACAAACAGCACCGACAGACCGTCAACGCCCATTTTGTAGTTGATGCCCAGGCTGGACAGCCAATCAATCTGGTGAACGAACTGGTAGCCGGGCTGGCCCGCATCGAACTCGAAAACGAGGAAAACCGTCAGCGCCAGAACAACGCTGGTAACCAGCAGCGCCACCCATTTGATGTTGCGGTCCAGGATCGCCGCATCTTCGCGGCGCATAAAGGCGCGGGCCAACAGGATGGCAATCGCCCCCAGCGTTGGCAGGAAGGTGATGGCTGTAAGAATGGGAAGCTGATCCAGCATCGAACCGTTAGACCCCCGCACCGGCGATGAGAACCAAGGCGAGAACAACCACCCCGATCAGCATCACAAACGCATAGTGATAGACAAATCCGCTTTGCATACGGGCCAGACGGCGGGCCCCGGCCATCACTGTGGCGGCAATCCCGTTCGGACCTCCGCCATCAATGATGCGCTCATCACCCACCTTCCAGAACAGATCGCCAAGCGCGCGCGTGCCCTTCACGAAGACGAAGTCGTAAATCTCGTCGAAATACCACTTGTTCTGAAGGAAGCGCAGAAGCGGGCCATTGGTCGCCGCGATACGCCCCGGCAAGTGCGGATTGGCCATGTAGAAATACCAGGCCAGGATGAAGCCGCCTGCTGACACTGCCACCGGAAGGACCAGCACCCAGGTCGGGTGACGCTCCGAATGGCTGTCATCATAGGCATCGCCTTCTGACACGGCAGCCTCAAGCGAAGCCCCTTCGGCTTCGGTCAGCTCGATGCCGTGGTCCTCGGCATACTCAACGCCGGATCCGTAATCACCATATTTGTAATCGGAATAGGCCCCGGCCGGCAGGCTCTCGCCCCAGAAAGTCTGAGCGCCCTTGGCGACAAAATCCGACTTGAACACACCGCCGGCAAACAGCGCGCCGATTGCCAGCAGAACCAGCGGGATCAGCATGACCGGCGGGCTTTCATGGGCGTGCTTTAGGGTTTCCTCATCGCCGCGATACTTGCCGTGGAAGGTCATGAAGATCAGACGCCACGAATAGAAGCTGGTCAAAGCCGCCGCAGAAATGCCGATCCAGAAGGCAAACATACCGAAGGTGATGCCCTCTGCACCCATGGCGAAAGCTTCTTCAATGATCATATCCTTGGAATAGAAACCGGACAGTCCCAGGCCGCCGAGCAGGATCGGAATCCCGACCCCGGTCAGCGCCAGGGTTCCGATGATCATCAAAATCCAGGTGGCTGGGAGCATTTTATAGATGCCGCCCATATTGCGCATATCCTGTTCGTCATGCAGGCCGTGGATCACCGAGCCTGCCCCCAAGAAAAGCAGCGCCTTGAAGAAGGCGTGCGTGAACAGGTGGAACATGGCCGCCGAATACAAGCCCAGACCCGCCGCGAAAAACATGTAGCCCAGCTGAGAACAGGTGGAATAGGCAATCACCCGCTTGATGTCGTTCTGCGCCATGCCGACAGTTGCCGCAAACAGAGCGGTCACAGCGCCGATAAAGGTGATGAAGGCACTGGTATCCGGAGCCACTTCGTAGATCGGAAAGCAGCGGCACACCAGAAACACACCCGCCGTCACCATCGTCGCGGCGTGGATCAAGGCAGATACCGGTGTCGGACCTTCCATCGCGTCTGGCAGCCAGACATGCAGGAAGAATTGAGCCGACTTGCCCATCGCCCCGATAAAGAGCAGAAAGGCAATCAATTCCAGCGCCTGGAAATTCATGCCGAAGACGGTGAGGATCTCACCGCTCATCTCCGGGATTTGCGCGAAGACCTCGTCAAACTTCACCGTGCCGAAAACGGCAAACACGGCCATGATGCCAAGCGCGAAGCCAAAGTCGCCAACCCTGTTGGTCACAAAGGCCTTGATCGCAGCGGAGGTCGCGCTGTCCTTCTTGTACCAGAAACCGATGAGCAGGTAGGACGCCAGGCCCACCCCTTCCCAGCCGAAAAACATCTGGATGAAGTTGTCTGCGGTCACCAGCGACAGCATCGCGAAGGTGAAGAGCGACAGATAGGCGAAGAAGCGCGCCCGATGCGGATCATGGGACATGTAGCCCCAGGAGTAGACATGCACGAGGCTGGACACGCTGGTGATCACCACCAGCATAACCGCTGACAGACTATCCAGGCGGATCGACCAGTTCACTTCAAACTGGCCCACCGCCATCCAGGTCACGATGTCGAGCGTGCGCGCATTGCCGCCATAAGCCACATCAATCAGCAGCCAGACCGAGGCCAACGCCGCGGCGATGGTCGCGCCTGTGGTGACGATTTGGGCTGCGCGGTCACCGATCTGCTTCTGAAACAGTCCGGCGATTATCGCAGCAAGCAGGGGTCCAAATACGACGAGATAGGCCATGGAAATTGCCCTTAGCCTTTCATCATGTTTGCGCCGTCCACGGCGATGTCGCCGCGGTTACGGAAAAAGACCACGAGGATTGCCAGGCCGACCGCGGCTTCCGCCGCCGCGACGGTCAAAATGAACATGGCAAATACCTGCCCGACGAGGTCGCCCAGGAAGGAAGAAAACGCCACCAGATTAATGTTCACCGCCAGGAGCATCAGCTCCACGCACATCAGCAGGATGATGATATTCTTACGGTTCGCGAAAATACCGAACACGCCAATCGTGAACAGGATGGCAGCCAGCGCTAAATAATGGCCGATCGTGATTTCCATTAGCCAATCCCCTCACCGGGTTCGACGTCGACAATTTCGACGGAGTCTTTACGCTTGCGGGTCACCTGGGCATGCATGTCCTGGCGCTTCACGCCATCGCGATGGCGCAGGGTCAGAACAATGGCTCCAATCATCGCGACCAGCAGAACAAGACCGGCCAGCTGGAAGAACAACACATAGCGGTCGTAAATCAGGGCCCCGAGGGCGGCGACATTCGACATGTTTTCAGGCGTAGGGGCCTGCAGATTGGCCTCGACGCTTTGGGCATCGACCCAGACAAAACCGGTTGCAATCAAAATACCGGCCAGAACCACGGCCACAGCGCCCCCCAGCACGGCATTTTCTGCAAACCCGGCCTTGAGTTCGGCGAAGTCGATGTCGAGCATCATCACCACAAAGAGGAAGAGGACCGCGACCGCACCCACATAGACGATCACCAGGATCATCGCGAGAAACTCCGCGCCCAGCAGAACAAATAGCCCCGCTGCCGAGAAAAAGGCCAGAATCAGGAAGAGCACGGCGCGAACCGGGTTCTTGGCAAATACGACCATCAGGGCGGACAGCACCGCGATCGCCGAAAAGATATAAAAGGCCGCCGCTTGCAGCACTTTTGCCCCCTTTATCGTAGCCCGATGGCAGGAGGGACCCTGCCCGGCTCTGTCATGGTGCAGTGTCGGAGAATCCGCACTGCCAGGATGGAGTTGCGCGCCGTATAGCCTTAGCGATAGCGCGCGTCGAGTTCGAGATTCCGTGCGATCTCACGTTCCCAGCGATCCCCGTTATCCAAGAGCTTCTCCTTGTCGTAGTAGAGCTCCTCGCGGGTTTCCGTTGCGAATTCGAAATTTGGACCTTCCACGATGGCGTCGACCGGGCAGGCTTCGGCACAGAAGCCGCAATAAATGCATTTGACCATGTCGATGTCGTAGCGCGTCGTACGCCGTGAGCCGTCTTCACGCGGTTCAGCCTCGATGGTGATGGCTTGGGCCGGACACACGGCTTCACACAGCTTGCAGGCAATGCAGCGTTCTTCCCCATTGGGGTAGCGGCGCAGCGCATGCTGGCCGCGGAAGCGCGGGCTCAACCGGCCCTTCTCAAAGGGATAATTGATGGTGGGCTTCTTCTTGAAGAAGTAGCGCATCCCCAGGCCGAACGCGCCCCAGAAGTCCAAAAGCGCAGCGCCACGCAGGGTTTGAGCGATACGGTTCATATCTTAGCCCCCAAGAGCTGCGTTGCGGGTGTAGACCACGATGGCCCCCATCACGAAGACTGCAGCCAGCGACGTCGGAAGGAAGATTTTCCAGCCCAGACGCATCAGCTGATCATAGCGGTAGCGGGGCACCAAGGCCTTCACCATGGCGAACATGAAAAACAGGAAGACCACCTTGATCGCGAACCAGAAGACCGGAGGAATCCAGGTGAAAGGCGCAATATCAAACGGTGCGTGCCAGCCGCCCAGAAACAACACGGTCATGAGCGCACACATCAAAACGATGTTGAGATATTCGCCGATCATGAAGAGCAGGTACGGGGTGGAGGAGTATTCCACCTGGTAGCCGGCCACGAGCTCGGATTCGGCTTCAGGAAGGTCGAAGGGCGGACGGTTGGTCTCAGCCAGGGCTGAGATAAAGAAGATCACAAACATCGGGATGGTGATCACGAAGGCCGGCCAGGGCAGCATGTCGAACGACAACACATGCCAATTCCAAAAGCCCCCGGCCTGGGCCTCAACCAGCGTGGACAAATTCATCGTGCCGGCCATCAACAGGATGGTAACCAGGATGAAGCCGATCGAGACCTCATAAGAGACCATTTGAGCAGCGGAACGCAGGGAACCCAGGAAGGGATATTTTGAGTTCGACGCCCAGCCTCCAATGATGATGCCATACACCCCGAGCGAGGAGATCGCGAAGATATACAAAATGCCGACATTGAGGTCAGAGATGACCCAACCCGGTGCCACTGGGATCACCGCCCAGGTGATGAAGGCGAATATGAAGGTTAAAAGCGGGGCCAGCAGGAATAGCGGGCGGTCAGCCCCGGCCGGAACGATGATTTCCTTCAACACGAATTTCAGGAAGTCCGCAAACGACTGCAGCAAGCCGAACGCGCCCACCGTATTGGGGCCTTTGCGCATTTGAACCGCGGCCCAGACCTTCCGATCCATCAAAAGCAGGAAGGCCAGTGACAACAGCAGCACCACCATGAAGCCGACAATCTGCCCCACTGAGGCCAGCGTGCCCCATAGCGGTCCCCATTGCGTGACGAAATCGTACATCAGTCCCTACTCCGCGGCCTGCAGTTCTGCACGCGCCTGCGAAGCCAGGGCCGAGCATTCGGCCATGGTTTTCGAGGCCCGGGCGACCGGGTTGGTGAGATAAAAGTCTTTGACCGGGCTTTCGAATGGCGTGTCAGACACGTCACCGTCTTCACCCAGCTCAGCTGGGTTGAACGTGGTGGCCGAGGCCGTGCCCGGAGCGTGATCAATCTGGCCGAAGCTTTCCACTTCGCCGATCAGCTTGGCACGCAAGGCGTTCAGATCATCATAAGCCAGCGTCTTGTTCAGACGGGCCGACAGGGCACGGAAAATGGCCCAATCTTCTTTGGCTTCGCCTTTCGGAAACACCGCGCGCTGGCCCATCTGAACCCGGCCCTCAGTGTTCACGTAAAGCCCATTCTTTTCGGTGTAAGCCGCTGATGGCAGGATCAGATCGGCGCGCTGCGCGCCCTTATCACCATGGTGGCCCACATAGATGACAAAGGCCTCGCCCAGCGAAGCCATATCGACTTCGTCCGCCCCCAGCAGCACGACGGTTTCAACATCACCCGAGGCCGCGCCTGCGATGATGCCGGTAGCATCACGGCCACCCTCTCCCGGCAGGAAGCCCAGATCCAGCCCGCCAACGCGTGAGGCCGCGCTGTGCAGCACGTTAAAGCCATTCCAGCCGTCTTTGACCGCACCAATCTTGGCCGCCAGCTCACCGGCGGCGCGCAGCACTTGCGCCCCATCTTCACGGGCCAAAGCGCCTGCGCCGAGAATAATCATCGGCTTCTCAGCGTCTTTGAGAGCTTTGATGAAGCCCGACCGCTTCTTGGCCAGACCCGCCAGGTCTGCCGGACCGGTTCCAATATGGTCGACGTCATAGGTCAGGTCAGTGGCTTCACCGATCACCCCAATCTCGCACTGGCCCGTCAGCCAGCGCTGGCGGATCCGGGCGTTTAACACCGGGGCTTCAAGGCGCGGGTTGGAGCCCACGACGAGGATCGCGTCGGCCTCATCAATTCCGGCAATTGTGGAGTTGAACAGATGACCTTCGCGCGGCCCGCCGCCCACCTTCGAGCCGTCCTGGCGGCAATCGATACTGGTCACGCCAAGCGCATCGAACAGCTCTTTGGCGGCATAAAGACCTTCAACATCATTGAGATCGCCACCGATGACGCCGATTTTCGAAGCGTCGCCCGACAGCTTCTCAGCCGCCACGCTCAAGGCGTCGTCCCAACCGACCGATGTCAGCTTGCCATTGCGACGCTGATAGGGTTGGTCCAGACGCTGGCGGTTCAGGCCATCCCAGACGAAGCGGGTCTTGTCGGAAATCCACTCTTCATTCACGTCGTCATGAATGCGCGGCATGATGCGCAGCACCCCGCCCATGCGGGCATCAACGCGGATATTGGAGCCCAAAGCGTCCATCACATCGATGGTTTCGGTCTTGTTCAGCTCCCAAGGCCGCGCATTGAACGCGTACGGCTTGGAAGTCAGCGCACCCACCGGGCACAGATCAATGACATTGCCGGACAGTTCCGACGTCATGGATTGCTCCAGATAGGTGGTGATTTCCATGTCCTCGCCGCGGCCAATCGCGCCCAGTTCCGGCACGCCAGCAATCTCAGTGGCGAAGCGCACGCAGCGGGTACACTGGATGCAGCGGGTCATGATCGTCTTGATCAGCGGGCCCATATTCTTGTCTTCGACCGCGCGCTTATTCTCCGCAAAACGCGAGCCCGAGCGGCCATAGGCCATGGACTGGTCCTGCAGATCGCATTCGCCGCCCTGGTCGCAGATCGGGCAATCCAGCGGGTGGTTGATGAGCAGAAACTCCATCACCCCTTCACGGGCCTTCTTCACCAGCGGGCTCAGCGTGCGCATCTGCGGCGGCTCACCATTCGGCCCGCCGCGCATGTCTCGCACCAGGAAGGCGCAGGACGCCACCGGCTTGGGCGCACCAACCAGCTCGACCAGGCACATGCGGCAATTGCCAGCGACACTCAGGCGCTCGTGATAGCAGAAGCGCGGAATTTCCCGGCCCGCCGCTTCAGACGCCTGAAGCAAGTTGTAATCGTTCGGGACGGTGACTTCCTCGCCGTCGATGATGATGGTGCGGAGATTGTCGGTCATGGCTCGTCCCTACTCCGCTGCGACCGGCACGAAGACCGGCTTGCCCGCGCGATAATTCTCGATGCGCTCTTCGATCTCGTGGCGGAAATGGCGGATCAGGCCCTGGACCGGCCAGGCTGCAGCATCGCCGAGCGCACAGATCGTGTGGCCTTCCACCTGACCGGCGACATCCAGCAGATCGTCGATATCGCTGGTTTCAGCTTCGCCGCGTGCCATCCGCTCCAGCACGCGCCACATCCACCCGGTACCTTCCCGGCACGGCGTGCACTGGCCGCAGCTTTCATGCTTGTAGAAATACGAAATGCGCGCGATCGCTTTGACGATGTCGGTGGACTTGTCCATCACGATCACCGCTGCAGTGCCAAGCCCGGATTTATGCTCTTTGAGGGCATCAAAATCCATCAGCACATCATCGCAGATATCCTTGGGCAGCAACGGCACGGACGATCCACCCGGGATGACCGCTTTGAGGTTATCCCAACCACCGCGCACGCCCCCGCAATATTCCTCGATCAGAGTGCGAAGCGGGATCGACATGGCTTCTTCGACATTACACGGCGCATTCACATGCCCGGAAATGGAGAAGACCTTGGTGCCAGCATTGCCTTCACGGCCAAATTGGGAAAACCAGTCCGCGCCCCGGCGCAGAATGGTCGGAGCCACCGCGATCGATTCCACGTTGTTCACCGTGGTCGGGCAGCCATAGAGGCCGGCATTCGCCGGGAATGGCGGCTTTAAGCGCGGCTGACCCTTCTTGCCTTCCAGGCTTTCCAGAAGCGCGGTCTCTTCGCCACAGATATACGCGCCCGCCCCGTGGTGGATATAGAGATCGAAATCCCAGCCGTGGATATTGTCCTTGCCGATCAGCTTGGCGTCATAGGCCTCCTTGATCGCGCGCTCCATCACCGCCAGCTCATATTGGTACTCGCCGCGGATATAGATGTAGCAAGCATGGGCCTGCATCGCGAAGCTGGCGATCAGGCAGCCTTCAATCAGGTGATGCGGATCATGGCGCATCATCTCCCGGTCCTTACAAGTTCCAGGCTCAGATTCGTCCGCGTTTACGACCAGATAGTGAGGGCGATTGCCGACTTCCTTGGGCATGAAGGACCATTTCAGGCCGGTCGGGAAGCCAGCACCGCCCCGGCCGCGCAGACCGGACTTTTTCATCTCACCGATAATCCAGTCCCGGCCCTGTTCCAGGATTTCTTTAGTCCCGTTCCAGCAGCCGCGCAGCTTGGCCCCCTCCAAGGTCACCGGATGGTGGCCGTAGAGATTGGTGAAGATGCGGTCTTTGTCCTGAAGAAGCTGGGTCATCTATCCCTCCGCCGCTTCGGTATTGGGCAGTTTGAATGGCTTGGCGCGGGACCCATCAAACAGGCTCTCATCGGTGAGCACGGCGTGCTTGGCTGCGGTGGGCTCGGACGCCTTGCGGCCAGAAATCGGGCCATCCTTGATCGGCTTGTCCGCCGCCAGATCGTCGAGCATCTGTTCCAGGGCCTCAGGGGTCAGGTCCTCATAATAGAGATCGCCTTGCGTGTTGGAGACCTGAACCATGGGCGCGTTGGCGCACGCCCCCAGGCATTCCACCTCTTCCCAGGCGAGCTTGCCGTCAGCAGAAATATGATCGCGGCCTTTGGGACCGATCTTTTTCTCGCAGACCGCTTTGAGATCATCGGCTCCGCGCAGCCAGCACGGCGTCGTGCCGCAGAGCTGGATTAGATGCTGGCCGGTCGGGGCCAGATTATACATCGTGTAGAAGGTCGCCACTTCGTAGACGCGGATATAGGGCATATCGCAGCGGCTCGCGATTTCGCGCATGGCCGGTTCTGAAACCCAGTTGTCCTGCTTCTGGGCGATCCACAGCAGCGGGATCACGGCAGAGGCCTTGCGGTCATCCGGATACTTATTCAGCCAGAACTTTACCTTTTTCTCGCTTTCTTTTGAAAAAGCAAAGCTTTCAGGTTGTTCAGCAGCGAGACGGCGGACACTCATGAGCCCGGCTCCCCTTTGATGAAATCAACGCGCGCGATGAGGCCATCGCGCACAGTGTAGATAACGACGAGATCCACAGGATCACTTTTGCCCGGCCCGTTCAGCCAGACGCGCTCGTGGTCGATCACGCGGGTGCCGATGACCGCGCGATGGACCACGATGGCGTGCAGACCCTCAGCCTTGAACCGCTCCACATAGCGCGCGCGGAAGCGCTCCCGGCCTTTCAGGCTTAACGCATCTGGGAAGTCATAGACCTCCACGTCGTCAGCAAAGCAGGCCACGAAGGCGTCCAGATCGCGCGCATTGTACGCGGCAAGCTGACGCTCGGCAGCAACAGCGGGGCTGAAGGCTTCCTTGGCGAGGGTCGCAGCGGCCAGCATCAGCGGTCGATCTCCCCGAACACGATGTCGAGTGAGCCCAGGATCGCGGACACGTCGGCCAGCATATGGCCTTTATTGAGATGATCCATGGCGGCCAGGTGGGCAAACCCAGGGGCGCGAATTTTCAGACGGTAAGGCTTATTGGTGCCGTCAGCGATCATGTAGACGCCAAACTCGCCTTTCGGGGCCTCAACAGCCGCATAGGCCTGCCCTTCAGGCACGTGCACACCTTCGGTATAGAGCTTGAAGTGATGGATGAGCGCTTCCATGGAGCGCTTCATCTCGGCCCGGCGCGGCGGCGCGAACTTGGTATCGGTCGGCAACACCTCGCCCTGGTTGGCATCTTGCGACAACCACTCACAGCATTGCTGCATGATCTTCACACTCTCGCGCATTTCCTCGACGCGGCACAGATAGCGATCATAGTTATCGCCGTTTTTGCCGATCGGGATTTTGAACTCGAGCTCGTCATACACTTCATAGGGTTGCGCACGGCGCAGATCCCAGGCCATGCCCGAGCCGCGGACCATGACCCCCGAAAAACCCCAGGCCAGAGCATCATCTTTGCTGACAACACCGATATCGACATTGCGGGCTTTAAAGATGCGGTTTTCGGTCAGCAGCGATTCCAGATCATCCAGGTGCGCACCGAATTGCTCAGTCCACGCCTGAATATCGTCAATCAGCTCCTGAGGCAGATCCTGGTGGACCCCACCGGGGCGGAAATAATGGGCGTGCAGGCGTGCACCGGACGCACGCTCATAAAAGCCCATCAGCTTTTCGCGCTCTTCGAAGCCCCACAGCGGCGGCGTGAGCGCGCCCACATCCATGGCCTGGGTCGTGATGTTCAGGAGATGGTTGAGGACACGGCCGATTTCGCAATACAAAACACGCACATATGAGCCGCGCTTCGGCACGGGAATGCCGGCGAGACGCTCGGCCGCGAGGCAGAAGGCGTGCTCCTGGTTCATCGGGGCGACGTAGTCAAGCCGGTCGAAATAGCCGATGCCCTGAAGATAGGTCTTATGCTCCAAGAGCTTTTCAGTGCCGCGATGCAAAAGGCCGATATGCGGATCAACCCGCTCGACCACCTCGCCATCGAGCTCCAGCACCATGCGCAGCACGCCGTGGGCCGCCGGGTGAACCGGGCCGAAATTGATCGTGAAATTGCGAATGTCTGTTTCAGCCATCGGGTCTAAGCCTTCTCCTCAGACTTCTCATCGCCGGGGAGCACATATTTCGCGCCTTCCCAGGGGCTGAGGAAATCGAAGTCGCGATATTCCTGAACCAGCTGCACCGGCTCATGGACGACCCGCTTGGCTTCTTCGTCATAGACGACCTGGGTGAAGCCGGAGAGCGGGAAGTCCTTGCGCAGCGGGTGACCGTGGAAGCCGTAGTCCGTGAGAATGCGGCGCAGGTCGGGGTGGTTGTCGAACAGCACGCCATACATGTCGAACACTTCGCGCTCGAACCAGTTCGCCGCCGGATAAAGCTCCACAACCGAATCCACCGGCGTGTCCTCATCGGTGGTCAGCACCACGCGCACGCGCTGGTTCAGATGCATGGACAGAAGGTGGTAGACCACGTCAAAGCGATCGGTGCGCCCCGGCCAGTCCACCGCGCAGATATCGATCAAAGTGGTGAAGCGGCAGGCGCCGTCATCGCGCAAAAACTGCAAGACGGTGGAAATGCGGTCACAATGGATCGTCAAGGTCAGCTCGCCATGGGCGATCTCATGGCCGGTCACATGCTCGTCCAGCGCCGAAACAATATGCGCGCCGAGCTCTTCAAGTTTGGTCGTGTCGCTCACCCTTGCCCCCTAACGCTCAATCGAGCCTTCGCGGCGGATTTTCTTCTGAAGCTGCAGGATGCCGTAAACCAGCGCTTCGGCGGTTGGCGGGCAGCCCGGGACATAGATATCAACCGGAACAATGCGGTCACAGCCGCGCACCACCGAGTAGGAATAGTGATAATACCCCCCACCATTGGCACAGCTGCCCATGGAGATGACATAGCGCGGCTCTGGCATCTGGTCGTAGACCTTGCGCAGGGCCGGAGCCATCTTGTTGGTCAGCGTACCTGCCACGATCATCACGTCAGACTGGCGGGGTGAGCCACGCGGTGCCGCACCCAGGCGCTCGAGGTCGTAACGCGGCATCGAAGCCTGCATCATTTCCACAGCGCAACACGCCAGACCGAACGTCATCCACATAAGCGAGCCCGTGCGCGCCCAGGTGATCAGGTCATCGGCGCGAGCCACAAAGAAACCCTTGTCGGCCAGCTCGTCGGACACGCCGTCAAAGAAGGGATCGTGCTTCTTGGGGTCGTAGAGCGGCGTGCCAGCTGTGGCAGCGCTTTTGGCGGGAACGGATGCGTCAGCCATGGATTACTCCCAATCCAGGGCGCCTTTGCGCCACTCATAGAGGAAGCCCACCGTCAGAACGGCGAGGAAAACTGTCATCGACCAGAAGGCAAAGATATTCCCGTCGAAGATCGGGAAAATCCACGGGAAGAGGAAAGCCACTTCCAGGTCGAAGATGATGAAAAGAATGGCCACCAGATAAAAGCGGACGTCGAATTTCAGGCGCGCATCGTCAAACGCATTGAATCCGCACTCATATGTGGAGACTTTTTCCGGATCGGGGTCGGACGGGGCCAGCACAAACGCCGCCAGCACAAAAGCCACCCCCATAACCGCAGCGATTCCGAGGAAAATGAGGATCGGCAGATATTCAAGAAGGAGCGCGTCCATCTCGCACCTTTTTCCTTTCACCACGCCATATGGCGCAAAGCCGAGGGGGGAATAGTGAGGCGTATCCGCACACCGGTCCGGCTGCCCTGAACAGCGCGGTAATCCCGACCTCCCAGATTTGCGCGGAAGCTAAAGTGACGCGGGATGCACCGCAAGACGATTTGACCGCGTCATGGCGCCTCGATTCAGCTGTTTTTCCGCCTATTTCTGCGAATGATTTTCACTTGCGTTGAAAAGCCTTACCGAAAATCCATTTCAGCGCCGGACAGGGGCGTGCTAGCGCGTATTGATGGTCCCCACCTCGGTGCAACGCGACGACAAGGTAGACAGTGTGAACATTCGACTTATTGGGCTTCTGGCCGGCGCGGTCGCCCTGGCTGTTGCGGTTTGGTTTTTTGGATTCCGCAACGGTGATGCGCCGGCGGCAGGAAGCTGGCAGATTGAAACAAGCGCAATTGAGCAACGCGACCTTCAACGCGTCGTCGCGTCTTCTGGTCGCATCACACCCTTGGTCACGGTGGAGGTCGGCTCGCAGCTCTCTGGCCAGATCCAGGAAATCAATGCGGACTTCAATGATGAAGTCTCGGCCGGTGATTTGCTTGCTCGAATTGACCCCCAGACCTTTCAGACGCGGGTCCAAGAAGCAGAAGCTTCACTGGAAGTGGCGCGGGCTCAGGTTGCCGTTGCACGCGCAAATGTCCAAAGGTCTCGCTCCGAGTTAAACGCTGCAGAACGCGCTTTCTCCCGCGCCGAGTCGCTTCGAGAGCGCGGAACGTTTTCAGAAGCGCAATATGACTCCGCTGAGACCGCCTTTGAGAGCGCACGCGCTGGCCTGGCCGTGTCCCAGGCTAATCTGCGCAATGCTGAGGCTTCCCTTCAGCAACGCACGGCGAACCGTGACAGTGCCCAGGTGGATCTGGAACGAACCTTTATCCGCTCACCGATCGATGGTGTCGTCATTGATCGCCAGATCGATGAAGGCCAGACGGTCGCCGCTTCGTTTAATGCTCCTGTCCTCTTCCTGATTGCCCAGGATCTTTCGCGCATCCAGATTGAGGCGGAGATCGACGAATCTGACATTGGGCAAATCAATGAAGGCCAGGCCGTGGCGTTTGATGTCGATGCTTATCCCGGCCAGGACTTCGCAGGTGAAGTGGTGCAAGTCCGCCTGGCAGCGAACGATGCTCAGAATGTCGTGACCTACACCGTCGTTATCGAGGCGGCGAACCGCGGCGGTCGCCTGCTGCCGGGCATGACCGCAAACGTGACCATCGTCACTGGTGAGGTGGAGGGCGCACTTGCGGCCCCCAACGCCGCGCTGAGATTCACCCCGCGAGGGGCTGCTGAGGCACTCATTGTCGCCGCAGAGGGTGGGCAACCGCAACGTGGCGGTCGCGGAGGACGTGGCGGCGCGGTTCAGATGGACGCCATGATGGAGCGCCTGACCGAACAGTTGGAATTGACCGAGGACCAGCAAGCCCAGGCCCGGACCGCACTGCGCGACGCATTCGCCAATATGCGCCAACAGTTTCAGGCCGCGCAGTCCGGCGGGCCGCGTCCCAATCCACAGGCCATGACGCGCCGAGCCCTGTCAGACGTCCTGACAACAGATCAGATGCGCCGCTATGACGAACTCCTCGCACAGCGCCAGTCCAATCGAGACCAGGTTCGCACCGGTCAGCTTTGGGTTCAGACCGAGGATGGCCGCCTACAAGCCCGCCCGGTTCGGTTGGGCCTATCCGATGGTCAATTCACCCAAATTCTAGGCCAAGGACTTGAAGAAGGTGACGAAATCGTCACCCGTGTCCGCGAGGCGGGCTAGTGAGTACGCCGCTTATTCGCGCGCGAAATCTGACGCGGGTCTATCAGCTCGGCGGTGGAGATGTGCATGCGCTTGCCGGTGTCGATGTCGACATCGAGAAGGGCGAATATGTTGCTGTGATGGGTGCATCCGGCTCAGGCAAATCAACCTTCATGAACTTGCTCGGGGCCTTGGATCGCCCAAGCTCGGGGAGCCTGGTGGTGGATGGGTCTTCACTGGGCGAGCGGACACCCGACCAACTCGCGGCATTTCGCAATCAGTCTGTCGGCTTCGTCTTTCAGCAATTCAATCTGCTGGCGCGCACGACGGCGCTCGACAATGTCTCCCTGCCGCTGATTTACCGCGGCTGGAGTGCATCCAAGCGGAAAAAGCGTGCTGAAGCGTGTTTGGAGATGGTGGGTTTGGCAGATCGTATGGATCACCACCCGTCTCAGCTCTCCGGCGGCCAGCAGCAGCGCGTCGCCATTGCGCGAGCATTGGCCGGTGAGCCGTCCATTCTTTTAGCAGACGAGCCAACCGGCGCACTTGATTCCCAGACATCAACCGATGTCATGGGCATTATCGATCAGCTCAATGAGAGCGATATCACCATTATTCTGGTCACCCATGAAGAGGATGTCGGAGCGCATGCTAAACGGCGGCTGTTGTTCCGCGACGGCCTTATTGTGGAGGACCAGCGATGAATATTATGGCCGCTCTACCCGTCGCCCTCACCGCGCTTCGGGTCAACGCACTTCGTAGCTTCCTGGCGATTCTGGGCGTGATCATTGGTGTCGCTGCGGTGATCGCGACCGTATCACTAGCTCAAGGCGCGGCCGACGCGGTGGAAGAAAGCATCGCCAGCCTTGGTGCCAACGCATTGAATATCCGCGCAGGGTCGAACCAGCGCGGACCCCGCAGGGGCGGTGCAGGCTCAGGCGAACCCTTCTCCTCCGATGACGTGGATGCCTTGCGCACGCAGCTGCCCATCGTTGTTGCGGCCTCGGGGACGTTACAAAGCAATGTCACAGCCGTGGTCGACGGCGTGAACTGGCCCACTCAGATTCTCGGCGCACACCCGGACTATGTTGAGGTACGCGACTGGGTCATCGCCGACGGGCGGCTCTTCACGCCCCAGGAAAATCAACGCAGCGCGCGGGTCGCGCTTTTGGGCCAGACCGTTGTGGACGAGCTGTTTCCGTCCGGCGGGGCCATCGGATCTTCGATCCGGCTACAAAATCAGCCGTTTGAAGTGATTGGAATTCTGGGCGAGCGGGGTCAGGGCAGCTTTGGTCAGGACCAGGACGACATTGTCCTGGCTCCGATCGCAACCGTGCGCGACCGGGTCACCGGGTTCCGCCGGGCGGGCGTTCGCGACCCTGTGCAAACCGTCTGGATCGAAATCGCCTCCGGCGAAGATATGACAAATGCGGTTGCCGAGGTCGAAGACTTCCTTCGAATCCGGCGTGGCATTGAACCGGGGGCCGAAGACAATTTTTCAGTGCGAAACTTTGCTGAATTCATCCGCGCCTTCAATGAAACCGAGAATATTCTGGGCCTTATGCTCGCCGCAGCTGGCTTGATCACCCTCTTTGTGGGCGGGATTGGGATCATGAATGTGATGCTCGTTTCCGTAACAGAGCGGACTCGCGAGATCGGCCTCCGCCTCGCCATCGGTGCGCGCCGGTCCGACATCCGCAATCAGTTTCTGATTGAATCGGTTGTGCTGTGCTCTGTCGGTGGGGCTATCGGTCTCGCGCTGGGCGTCGGGGTTTCGCTTTCCGCCGAGAGGCTGGGTCCGCTTGTGGGGGCCAATGATCTGGCTGTGTCGGTCGATCCCGCTATTGCACTGATTGCGATCGGCGCATCGGCTGCGGTCGGCGTTCTGTTTGGCTTCTATCCGGCGCTACAGGCGAGCCGCCTCGACCCCATCGAAGCGCTGCGACACGAGTAAACCGCGCCATTGTAGCCAGAAACACAAAACACTTCGCGGGACCGCGAAGGCTCATTGCTGCTCTATCTGTCATGAAGCGTGCTGATCTGGGATGGCGCGAGTGACGGGACTCGAACCCGCGACCTCCGGCGTGACAGGCCGGCGCTCTAACCAACTGAGCTACACCCGCCCAGATCATCCCTCGGCGCGGCAATTCGCGGCGAGGAGCGTTTTCCTAAAGGCGCTCTTTGACCCGGTCAAGCCGATTTGCGCGGCTTGAGCTGCAAAGTGCAGTCCAATGGCTCCTGGGTCAAAGCGAACGTCGTGGGTCCACCTCCAATAAGGGAAATTCTCTGTTACCAAGGTGTCGGAAAGTTCAAACTCCCGTGAGGGCAGTCGCCCTGCCCCCTAAACAGCGCTAGCCTCCTGTCATGAAGCTCTTCGTGATTTTCCGCGCCGCATTCTTTGTGCTTGTCGCGCTTCTAATCCTGTTCTCCGGATTTGTTGCCGCCTGCACGCCTGCGCGGCATTTGCTTGTCACCGCAGACCCCAACCCAACCGGCCCACCTGCCGAACCGGTCCTGTTTGAGGACACAGCCGCCACACCGGCAGACCGACGCACCGCCTGGGAAGCCAGACGACCTGAACTCCAGGCGGCATTGGACGACACCATCTACGGACCGGCACCTGCCATTGCGGAAGTTTCCAAGGTGGGAGAGGACCAGGTATTTGGGTCAGCCGATACACCAGGGCAGCGCCGCATGAGGAGGTTGGCCATAGAGCCCATCGGCCAAGCGCCGCTGGGCTTGAACCTGGCTCTTATCACGCCAGAAACCGACGCACCGCTGCGCGGTATATTTCTCCTGCCCTATGAGTGCGGTCTTCGATCAGCGTTGCGCGATACGACATTGCCCGAACCCAGCGGGTTTACCCCGGGCTACTGCAATGCTGATGGATTGCTGGCTGACCTTATTGGCCCCATGTTTGGTGAATGGGTGGGCGGCCCGCCCGTCGAATGGATTCTGGACCGCGGCTACGCCATTGCAAGCTGGCATGAAAGCGACATTGCGCCTGACAACGCGGCTCTGCACAGCGCTGCCCTCGATGCACTTGGCCTGGACCCGAACGGCGCGACACGACCGGGGTCTGTCTCCCTATGGGCGTGGACGATTTCGCGCGTGATTGATGCCCTTGAACAGGACCCGGCCTTTGCTGATCTGCCCGTGATTGCCATGGGGCACTCCCGCCGTGGCAAAGCGGTGCTGCTCGCCGCCGCACGGGATCGGCGGATCGACGTCACCATCGCCCACCAGGCCGGCACCGCAGGAGGGGCCTTGCATGGAGATGGGGTTGGCGAACCGATCGCGATGATCACAGAGAACTATCCGCACTGGTTCACACCGACCTATGCCAGCTTCAGCGAGGATGAACGAGCCCTGCCTGTCGACCAGCACGCCTTGATTGCCCTGGCAGCTCCTAACGCAGTGCTGATTGGCAATGCCTGGCGCGATACTTGGGCCGATCCTTCGGGAGCCTGGCGCGCCATGGAAGCGGCCAGTGGTGCCTGGGCACTTTATCAAGAGCCAGGCCTCGTTCAGGAGCGAATGGCGGACCTTGTCGTGGGCGGTAAGCTTGCCATGCATATTCGCCCTGGAACCCATGGAGTCACGGGCCAAGACTGGCAAGCTTTCCTCGACTTTGCTGACGCGCACACCCGGACCTAGACGCTACCCCCTGCGCGCTCGTCGCGGCAGCTCTTCGCGGGTTAGTCGTCCGTCGCCATTGGCGTCAAAGCGCTCCAGGGCAGGAAACGGGGCGTCCACGAACTCACTGCGCGACACCTGCCCATCACCGTCGGCATCGTGGCGGGCGATCGGGTCGCCTGCCCCAGGTCCACGCCGTCCCCGCGGCTGTCGCCCTTGCGCTTCAGCCGCCTCCTGGGCGCGCGCCTGAAGGGCCTCGACTTCCTCGCGCGTGATGAAGCCATTGGCGTCGCTGTCCGCATCGTCAAAAAAGGATGAGCGCCAGGCGCGCACTTCATCCATTGAAATCGCCCCATCTGCGTTTGCATCGAAGCGATCGAACATCCCACCCGGCCCTTGCTGAGCCATAGTAGGGGTGGTGACCAACATCAGGGCAGACGCGCATATCCAAACTCGAGCACTCATTCCAATCTCCTTCTAACGGTAGAGCTCAGGCCAGGCTGAAGACGGACAGCCCGCAAGGGCATACGTGGCGTTCGATAGCAGTCCGTCGCTCTTGCACGCCTGCCATCCATATCACACTGTTAGGTGGCGAAATTTGCACTAAGGGACTTTAACATGCGCGTGTTCGCCGCTTTCCTCCTGCTGGTGTCCATCTGGATGGCCCCCATCGCTTATGGGCAGGATGAAGCAGAAGATATTCCTGGCCTCATTGAACGCGTTTTCACATCACTGGAAATCGGCGATACTGAAACGGCCTACCGCACAAGCCAGATTCTCTTGTCTCACCCAGACTTTGACGCCATGCCAGACTACGCCAAAGCCGATATCTATGGCGTGGCGGGCTATGCAGCGCTGTATCAGGATGACTTCCGGCTTGAGGAAGCCCTCGGTTACCTTAATGAGGCGGAGCGTCTGGGAAGTCAGAGTGCCATGGTTTTCATGACGCGTGGCTTTGCACATATGGCCGACGATAGTCCTGCGAACGCGGCGCGCGACATGATGCGGGCGGATAGGTTGCAGTCCGGCCTTTTGAACTCTCTTAGAGGACGGGACTTCCTGGCTTTGGTCGATCTCCTCGCCCAGTCCGACCAGGCTGAGGCGCAGGACGTCTACCCTTTGTTTGTGGAGTATCTGCTTAAGCGCTGGACCCCGGAAAGCCCCTTTGAAACCAATGAATATGTCCGCTATCACGCCGCCCGCATTGCAGTGGCTGAAGGTGATTTGATTGAAGCGGGTCGCCTGATTGACGGCCTTGAGTTTTCAGCGACACGCCTGCGTGTGCAAATCGAACGCGATTTCGAGGCCTTCTGGATCGACGATGCCGAAGCGGTCCAGTCCTATATTCGCGACGGGGCTCAGTATTCCATCGACTTCTATGGCCAGCTGGCCGAGGACAATCCCGGCTATATCGAGCCGCTGGCATTGAAGGCGCAGGGCTATACCCAACTGGGAAACCCGGCCGAGGCCATGACGCTCCTCGAAGCGACCAGAGCACAGGTCTTTGCTGGAGAGCTCATCAACGATGTCGGTGAGCAGATGACCTGGCTCCTAAATGACATGGCGTCAGCCTCAGAGTCCCTTGGAGATTTCGACCAGGCGATCGCGCTTATGAGTGAAGCCGCCGGCTTGAGCGAGTTCAACGCGCCCAATGTCAGTCAACGCACGAATCTGGCCTTCATGCTGGCCTTGGATGGCCAGCAGGAGCGCGCGCTGGCCGAGATTGAACGCATCGACCTCAACCAAGCCTCCGTTTACGGCAAGGCCGTGGTGCTTACAGCACGGGTCTGCGCACGGCATTTTCTCAATCAAACCGATGGCATTGAAGCCGATCTTACCGCTCTGGAGAGTAGCGGCATGATCGCCTCCAGCCTCTATCAATACGCGTTCGCCTGCCTTGATGACCGTGACCGAGCTGCCTCTTTGCTCGTCGAACGCCTTGAACACCCCGCCGCCAGGACCGCCGCGCTCACCGAGCTGCAGACCTATCTCGATGTCGAAGGGGAATATAAGAGCCCCTATACTGACCTTCTGCGCGCCCACGACGATGCCCTACTGGCACGCCCGGATGTCGCGGCAGCCCTGGACCGTGCCGGCCGCATCATTGAGCCTGGAGTGACGTTTTAGAGGCGTTGGACCCCGGGCTTGATCCGGTGGAACGGATGGGCGGGAAGACAGGAAAATGGTGGGCGGTGACGGGATCGAACCGCCGACCCTCTCGGTGTAAACGAGATGCTCT
>JANQMI010000020.1 GCA_028280165.1 Oceanicaulis sp.
GCCCGCTGTAGCGCTTCAGCGGGAGCTGCCAGAAACAGGCCCCGCCGATTGGGTTCAGCCATGGCGGCCGCCTCTTCCAGGCTCACCATGTTGACGTCATAGCCATTGCGAGCCAGCCGCGCGCCGAGGCGGGCGGCCATTTCAAACCAGGCGTCGCCATCGCCCACAGCAAGGGTCACTTCGCTTGGGGTCAGGGCGAGCACATCGCGGACCGAGCTGACCGGACCGTTCAGCTCGATTTCCAGGCCCGAGATCGGTGCAAAGGCGATCACAGCCCCAACCGAGCGATCATTGTGGCAAAGATGCTCCGGCAAATCGCCAATCAGCTGAAAGGCCACGCGCGCGCCAGGCTCGTCCGCCAGCTCCTCTGTGAGATCAAAAACCCAATTAAACTCGCGGCGGCCTGGGCTGAGCACCCGCTCCATGACCCGGCGACCATTCACGGTTACGCGCAGCGCCGTCACAGCATCGTTGGAGATATCCTGTTCCCCGGCGAGCACCAGGCGCACCGTGCGCGGCTGCTGATCGCGCACCAGCGCCAGGTCGGCAGACGCGTAGGACGGAAACCCAGAGACCACTAACCCATCGGCCTGCCCGGCATCGGCAAAGCTGACCCTATGGCGGCCTTCAGAGCTGAGGTCGGCATGCGCCGTCGTGATCTGGTCCATCATACGGGTCACAAAGATACCGAATTCGCCTTGCCCGGCATTGAGTTGGCCGGAGACGAAGAGTGTCGCCACACTCGCAACGGCCATGACGCCCAGCGACGCAGAGAACCACGGAAAGCGGCGTTTATATTCGCGATTGGTCTTCATCGGATGTCCCCCAAACGGCCCACAAGCGCCAGTCCCGTGGCGCGCCCGGAGGCCATTAACGACCTCTTCACCCTGTCTGATCTCGCGCCTCAATTGGGCTCGGACATGATCGGTTTAGGGCCGAATTGGGGCTTTTTCGTTCATATTCGGGTCAGGTTTGTTCAGAATTCGAGCCGGACGCCAACCTTGAACGTTTCACCGCCATAATCGCGCAAGGCAAAGTTGGAGCTATTCTCGAGATAGCCAGCCGCTGCAAAAGCAGTAATGCGTTCAGACACTTCACGCTCCACCCTTAGGTCCGCTGTAAAGCGTTCGTCTGCCCTGGGTGCGGCGATGACGGGGGTAAAGCTCGCGTCATACTCCCGGTCGCGATAATCTAGGCCGGCGACAACCAGGGTCTTGTCATCGGGTTGCCAGGCGACCTCCGCGCGGGTGCGCACCTCGTCAAAGCTAAAGCGATCATCGTCGGCCTCAGCGGTTTCAAAAAAGGCAGATAAGCGCACTGACACGCTTTCATCTTCGCTGCGGAAAAACTGCTCCACACCATAACGGGTTCGTGTGGAGTCCAGACCCTGTAGCGCTGGGTTGTCAAAGTCATAGGCATTCACACGGATGCGCGCGACGGTCTCCAGCCGGCGCTGGCCCATATGGCGGTAGCGCAGCTGGGCCTCAGCCTCCGGACGGCTCCACTGGTCGTCGCCATCGCGGATCAGGTGAGAATAGCTAGCCGACAGTCGCAGCTGGTAGCGATTATCACCGCTGGTATTCCAGTATTGGACGCGCGGGGTGAGCAGGAGCGAGTTTAGCGCGTTCTGGTCGAAATAGGTGCGGATGCGCACCTGCTGCTCAAAGCGCAGGACCTGACGCCCCTGAAGCGGTTGAACCCAGCGCGCCCAGGTGTTGGAATCGAAACCGGTCTCCAGCTCGAATGGTGAACCCAGACCGACAATGCTTTCATCGCCGGGCGCGAAGGGATCGGAGCGCGCGACCATGTTTTCACTTCTGAGCTCAAATCGCCCGTCTTCAGCCATCGCCGCGCCGGGGCCTGTGGCCGCCAGAGCCGCGAAGGACACCGTCCAGATTGCCTTGGTCATGATTGTCCCCTCTTCACGCGCTGGCGCCAGACAGCCCTAATTTGAACCATATGAGCGCCCAATTCGCAGGTTTATAAAGTCCTAACTTGACGCTTTAATCGGTTTTTGTGGCCGCGAAGGGCAAGGACGGGGCAATTTTCGGGCGGGGACCTTCATGCTGGACGAAACAGACGCACCACCGGCACCTCCGCGGCCTGACACGCTGACGGCCAAAGGTCCGCAACAAGGCGAGACAGGCACCGCCAAGCTGGATGGCCAGGGCCGCTCCGAAGACTTCTTTCGCTCAGTGGACTCTGCCCCCCAGGGCGTGTCGGTGGCCCGGCCGCGTATCGTTCAGGACACCGCGCTGGTTGGCTTTGCCTTCGTGTCAATCATTCTTCTGGCCTTGCCAGAGCTGATCAGATCGAGCGCGGGCATCGACCTGCCTCGCGACTTTATCGGCTTTACTGCAGACCGCCTGAACGCGGTACTGCCGGTCCGCACTTTCCTGATCAGCTTCTTTCTGACCTACGCCATTTTCGCGTTCGGCTCTGTCGGCACGCGCCTGAAACTGGCCGGTCTGTTCCTTATAAAATTCGCTGTGGTCTGCACGATCGTCGATGCGGCGAGCTGGGCCAGCTGGCGCTTTGCAGACGCAGTCTGGCCGATCCATTTCCAGCAATTCCTGGTCGGGGTCGCCGGCCTTGCCATCTTTCCGCACACCTTGATTTCCAATGCGCGCCTGCCCGTGGATTCTGGCGTGCCGAACCTGCGAACGGGCAAACCCTACGAATACACTGTGCTCATGCTCACTGCGATGGTGGCCGCGCTGGTCGCTATCATTGTTGCCACAATCTACGAGCCCGAGGCCAACTATCTACGCTCCATCGCGATCCTGGGCGGGATGGGTCCAGGCGTTTTCCTCGCACAGCAGGTCATGGGCGGGCAGCTCGCGCTGATTGGCTGGATTCGAAATCTAGTGTCGCGCCGGCGCGCTTTTGCGCCACCGGCCTGTGTGCTGATCCCGGCCCATAATGAGGCCCACCAGATCGCCGCAACCCTGCGCGCGGTAGACGCCGCAGCCGAGCGCTATGACGGTGAGGTTCAGGTCGTGGTGATGGAAAACTGCTCAGAAGACGCCACAGCCCACGTTGCCGAGTCCACGCTTTCGGCCTGTGAACACATTCGCGGCTACACAGTCAATTCGAGCACCATCCCCGGCAAGGCCAAGGCGCTCAATCGAGGCCTTGATCTGATCGAAGACGACTTCGTGGTGCGCATCGATGCGGACACGGAGATCTCACCACGCGCGATCCATGTGGCCATGCGCCATTTTGCCAATGAGCATGTGGGGGCCGTCGGTGGCCTGCCCATGCCGCATGAGGATGAAGGCCTGCTGTCCAAGGTCAGGGCGATTGAGGTCCTGCTTCGCCATGGTTTCGTGCAAGTGAGCTTTGGGGCCTTTGGCGGTATCTTCGGTTTGCCCGGCATGTTCGTGATCTATCGCAAAGGGGCGCTGGATGCCGCAGGCGGCTTCACCGAGGGCATGAATGGCGAAGACACTGACATTACGCTGGCCATGGCGAGCATCGGATATCGCAATGTGTCAGAGCCGCGCGCCCTGTTCTACACAGAGACCCCGGATACGCTGGCCTTTCTGCGCGAGCAGCGGACCCGCTGGTTTCGCTCGCTCTACCACGTTGTCGCCCATAACCGGTCCGCATTGTGGGCCAACGGCTCTGTGATCGGCAATGTGTCCTTGCCTTTCACGCTGCTCAATGGCGCACGGCGGGCGATGATGACGCCGCTTTTGATCTACGGCCTGATCGTCTTCTTCATTTTTGGCGGGGTCTATGGCCACCCGAGCTTTGCCACGGTCGTGGCCGTGGTGCTGGGCATGCCCTTTGTCCTGGCGACCTTTGTCCTGCTGATCTGGCGCAGGCTCGATCTTCTGTGGGTTCTGCCGCTCTATATGGGCTTCCGCTTTCTGCGCTCCTACTACACGCTCGGCTCCACGCTGTCGCTGATCTATCCAAAGACCAAGGATGAGCGCCGGTTTGAAGCGAAGAAACCGCGGCAGGGTTAGGCTCCATCTTCAATGTCACGGCCCGGTTTATCAGCCCCCCTGCGGATGATTGCCAAATCAACGCCCGTCGCGGATAGGGTCCCCGGACTAGCCGGGACATGACAACAAACTGTGACCCTAAGCCCGCACCCGGAAGAACAGGCCGTAGAAGACCGGTGTTGCGATCAGGGTCAGCACGGTGGCAAAGGCCAGGCCCGATATGATGGTCACCGCCATGCCTTGGAAGAAAGCATCGAAGATCAGCGGCGTCATACCCAGAATCGTTGTTCCGGCCGCCAGCATGACCGGGCGCAAACGACTGACCGAGCCTTCCAACACTGCAGTGAGTTTCTCATCACCCCGCCTGATCCTTTGATCGAGCTCATCGACCAACACAATGGCATTTTTAATCAGCATGCCCGACAGCGACAGCAAGCCCAGCAGCGCGGTGAAGGAGAAGGCGACATTGGTGACCAGCAGGCCGATCGTGACGCCAATCACGCTCATGGGCACCACAAGCCAGATGATCAGTGGCTGACGGACGCTCTGGAACAGCAGCACTGAGGTCACCACCATCACTAGCAGCGAGAAGGGCAGCACCCCGCCGAGACTCTCGTTCGCCATCTGGCTGGCCTCGTGTTCGCCGCCCCATTCCAGTGAGTAGCCGCGCGGCAGCTCGATGGTCTCGGCAATGGCCGAGAAGCGCACGAAGGCGCTGGCTGCGGTTTCACCTTTGGGCGGATTGGCCTGAACGGTCAGGGTCCGCACCCGATCGCGGCGCTGAATCAGGGTGTCACGGGCTTCCAGCGCGAAGCCGTCCACCGCCTGGGTTAGCGGCACATAAGTGTTCTGCGCCGGACTCCAGATCAGACGGTCGGACAGATTGTCGGCGATCGCCCGTTCGGCTTCAGGGGCGCGCGCAATGATCGGGATCAGGCGATCGCCTTCGCGGTACACGCCGACATTGACCCCTTCGGTGGCATAGCGCAGGGCTTCGCCAATATCGGTGCGCGTCAGACCAATCGTGCGCGCGCGTTCCTCAACGACCTGAGGGCGAAGCACCAGCTCACGATTGCGCCAGTCGGTGCGAAGATCACGGACATTGCCGTCTGCGCGCAGCCGCGCAATCGTCTCTTCGCCGAGCTGTCGCAGCACGTCGGCATCAGGACCCTTGAACCGGGCTTCCAGCTGCGCGCCGGCCGGCGGGCCGAACACAATTCGGTCGACCCGGGCTTCCACGTCCGGATGGGTGTCCGCGATATAGTCCAGGATTCGCTGACCAAGCGCGGGGATTTCTTCGAGGCCTTCGGTGCGCACGACAAGCTGGCCATAGGCCGTGTTGGGCTGTTCAGCGGTATAGGTGAGCATGAAGCGGGTTGCGCCCTGGCCGACGAACGTATCCACCGAGATCGAGTCGGGCTGCGCCTCCGCATAGCGGGCGATGTCGCGAAGGGTCTCATCAGTTGCCAGAATATCCGCGCCCTGGGGCTCCAGAATATTGACGTAGAACATCGGCGTGTTGGAGTTCGGGAAGAAGGACTGGCGCACCTGACCAAAGCCGGCATAGGCCGCGATGGTGATGCCCAGCAGCGCTACAACCGTCACCCAGCGCCGCCGCAGTGCGCCCGTCAGCATGGCGCGATAGCTCCCGTAGAAAATCCCGCCATGGGTTTCGCTGTCAGCTGAGCCCTTCTCCCCTTTGAACAGGTGGAAAGCGATCATCGGAGCGACGGTGATCGCGAGGAGCCAGCTGAGCATCAGCGAGATGCCGATCACCGCAAACAAGGAGAACAGGAACTCGCCCGTGCTGTCTGGTGACAGACCAATGCCGGAAAACGCCATGATGCCGATGATCGTTGCGCCCAGCAGCGGCCACTGGGTGGACCTCACTGCGTCTTCGGCCGCCTTCATGCGATCGACGCCGCGTTTGACCGCCACCTGCATGCCTTCGGTCACCACGATGGCGTTGTCCACCAACATGCCCATGGCAATGATCAGCGCGCCCAGCGAAATGCGCTGCATGGTGATGTCAAAGCCGGCCATGAAGGCCAGCGTCCCGGACACGGTCAGCAGCAGCACGGCCCCGACCGTCACCCCGGCGCGCCAGCCCATGAAGACGCACAGCACGCCAATCACGATGGCCAGCGACATGGCCAGATTGATAAGGAAGCCGTTGATAGATTCGTCCACGACCACGTGCTGCTCGTAGATTGGTTGGAGCTCAACCCCGATCGGCAGATTGATCATCAACGCGCCGAGCTTGTCCTCAACGGCATTGCCGACATCGACTATGTTCGCATCGGACAGGCCCGACACACCCAGCGTGAACGAACGTTCGCCATTGTGATAGATATACTCGCCGGCGCGCTCCACCGGTGCCCGGCGCACCTCGGCAATGTCGGACAGGCGCAGCGTGCCGCCGCCATCACCGGGATTGATCAGCAGATTTTCAATTGAGGCGACGCCGCCGATGGTTTGCGGAAGTTCGATGGACAGCAGCCGTCCGCCCGCCGGGGTTTCGCCGGCGGAGACCACCGCGTTCTCATTCGACAAAGTCGCCAGCACGCTGCCGACCGGAAGGCCGAGCCGTGCCAGGTTTTCCTGCGGAATCTCGATGTAGATGCGCTCTTCGGGAACCCCCGCGGTCTGGACCTTGGACACCCCGTCCACAGTCAGAAGCTCGCGGCGCAGATAGGTGGCAATGTCGCGGACCTCGGCATCGGAATAACCCGGCGTCGAAACCGCATAGAGAATGCCATACACGTCAGCGAAATCATCGAAGACGCTGGACGGGCCGGCCCCAGGCGGCAAGGCGGTCTGGGCATCGCGCACACGCTTGCGCATTTCGTCCCAGATTTGAGGCAAGTCACCGCTGTCATACTGATCTCGCACGACAACATGGATCTGGCTCATGCCCGGCGAGCTTTCGGAGTAGACCCGGTCGAGCTGGCTCATCTGCTGGATCGCGGTTTCAAGCCGTTCGGTAACTTCGGCTTCGACCTCTTCGGCGCTGGCCCCGGGATAGGGGGTGAAGACGATCGCCTCCTTCAAGGTGAAGGCCGGGTCTTCTAACCGTCCAACCGTGTCAAAACCCCAAAAACCGCCGAAAAGACAGGCCAGGACGATCAACCAGGTCAGGACCGGTTTTTCGATCGACAGGCGCGCGAGATTGCCCCGCGTCGTGGAGGTATCGGTCTCGCTCATATTAAGCGCTCCGTCGTGTCAGGATTAAAACAGGCCAGAGGCTGAACCGGTACGGACCGCTCTTTGCAACGGGCGCACCGACATACCCTCGTGGAGCGCGGTCACACCGGCCGTCACGATTTGCTCGCCGGCTTCAAGGCCGTCTTCCACCAGCACGGTTTCGCCGGTCACCGGACCAACCGCGACGCGGCGCGCACTGACCTGGCCCTCAGCCGGATTAAAGACCCAGACCTGGAAGCCGCCCTCAGGTGCCGCCGCCAAGGCGGTGACCGGGACACGGACACCGGGATTTTCACTCAATGCGCCGGGCTCAATCACAATGCGGACATTGGAAGTCATCCCCGGAAGAATATTGGCCGGAATATCGCTTGGCAGGGCAAACAGCGCGGTATAGGTCTGGCTGGCCTGGTCCGGCTCGGCCTCAAGTTCGCGGAATTCCAGAGGGAAGCTCTGGTCCGGCAGGAAGGGAAAGCGAGCGGTCATTTCCACCGGCTCGGTGTCATCGACCAGCGCCAGAACACTTTCGGGCACCTGGATGGCCACACGCAGCTCACCAACATCCTGCAACCGCACCACAGGCTGACCGGGGGCGACCGTCGTGAAATTGTCCACCAGGCGGCGACTGACCAAGCCGTCGAACGGAGCCGCGATGGCGGCGTATTGACGGTTCTGCCTGGCGTTATCGAGGGCCACCGCGCGCAAATCATACGCCGTTTGCGCATCCTCCAAGGCCGCATCCGAAGCTATGCCACGCTGATGCAGTGTGCGCTGGCGATCGAGATTTTGTTCTGCTTGTTGGAGCTGGACCCGCGCTTCGCGTAAGGCCCGCTCGAAGTCCTGGCTCTCCAGTGCGGCGACCGGAGCGCCTTGGTCAATCTGCGCGCCTTCACTAACGGGGAAGTCAGCCAGCCGGCCTCCCACCTGGAAGGACAAGTCAACGGTCAAACGCGCTTCGACGCGGCCAACAAAGTCACGGACCGCGGCAGACTGTGCTGGCTGCACCTGCTCAATGCGCGCTGCGCGCACAGGCGCTTCGTCAGCGTCCGGGGGAGGAGAACAGGCGGCCAGCACAGCCACGCCCGCGAGGGCAACCAAAATCAGCGTTTTCATGGGGAAGGTTCCGATGCAAGGGCGATGATGCGGGCTTCTACGGCCGCGCGTTCGTCATCGCCGAGAATGTCTAGACCAAGAATGTCAGAAAAATGCAGGCCATCTGCCGCCAGCAGCATAATGGTCGCAAGTTGGGGGTCCGGTGCATGGGCCAGGATGTCAGCCCGCATGCTGGCGACTGCCTCGCGTACGGGATCAATCAGTTCAGGGTTTTCCGCAGCGGCGGCAAGCAAACCCATGGAGACCTGCCGGTCAAGTTCACGCTCTTTCTTACACACCAAGGCCCGGGCCATGGCTTCAAGAGGAGAGCTGCCCTCAGCTTCGGCCTGAGCGAGCGCCGCTTCATGGCGCTGGGTATGGCTGTCGACCATGCGCTGAACCATGCCCTGGATAAGCGCCAGCTTCGACGGGAAATTATATAGGACACCGCCCTTGGAGTAGCCGCTCTCTTTGACCACGGCATCAATCGTCAACCGGCGCGCACCCTCGCGGGCTACGACACGCTCAGCAGCATCCAGGATCAGCTCACGCGTACTGGCGCGGTCTTCGCCGCTTTCACTTTTCACGTTTGAACCATCGTCAGCCATGGGGCCTCACACTTCGTTGTTGCACTGCATCTATACCGTCTGGACGGTTTTTTCAAGCCCAACCGTCCAGACGGTATAGAAATATGTCATAAGCCCACGTCTTCGACTTCGGTGCTTCTCCATATGTCACTTTCGTGAAATGGCAGCGCCATCGCACCGGTTTTCCTTGACCCCCCCGGCCTGCTTGCTATCGGAGCGGTCACGCCTGCGTCACACGGCGCGTGAGGGGTTAGCCACTGGAGTTGAGTTGATGGCCGAACTGTCTGTGTTTGGTATACCGCTACTGGCCCTGGTGGGCTTTATGATCGCGTCCTATGCCATTGTGGCGAACGACGTCATTCAAACGCTGGGAACCTTTCTAGCGTCCAACTCCAAACGATCCTGGGTCGTGCTGTGGGCCTTCGCAGCCTCAATTATCGTCGGCGTCATGCTCTACGGCTATTTCGGGTATGACGGCGATATCGCCTTTGATCGCCTGAACCGCATCCCCTACCCTGAAACCGGCATTCAATGGTGGCACGTGCTGCCGCCGCTGGTGCTACTGGCGCTGACCTATTTCGGCATTCCGGTATCCACCACCTTTCTGGTTCTGACCATTTTCACCTTGACCGGCGGTGTCGCCACGGCCGGGGTACTGGGCGAGATGCTGGTCAAAAGCCTGCTGGGCTATCTGGTGGCGTTCGGAGCGGGGGCGGTGGTCTTCTTGATCATCGCGCGCGCGTTTGAAACCTGGGTGTCCAAGACCAATGTCGAAGACGAGCACTCGCCACCTTGGGCCGTCCCGGCTGTAGCGGGCCTGATCTGTGTGCTGGCCTATCTGCTACATGCCGGGCCCACCATCCCCGACCTCGCCAACGCCAACTGGATGTGGGTCGGCATCGTGGCGGTCGTGGCTTTGGTAATCGCTTTTGCGACCAATCGTTTCAACACCTGGTTTGTGTTGCAGTGGCTGTCCACCGGCTTCCTGTGGTCCCAATGGCTGATGCAGGACCTGGCAAATATTTTCGTCTACATGCCGCGCCAAACGGTCGTTGATCCGGTCACCGGCGATGTCACTGTCACCTTCTCAATCTTCGTGCTGATCTTCGCCACGCTGCTGATGGTTGGTCTACACGCCATCATCTTCGCTATTCGCGGCGGTGAAATCCAAAAGATCGTACTGTCGAAAACCAACACTGTCGACGTCCGCGCGGCAACCATTGTTGACCTCACTTTCGGCATCATCTTGATGTATTTTAAAGAGATCAATGACATCCCGATGAGTACCACCTGGGTCTTCCTGGGTCTGCTGGCGGGTCGTGAGATTGGCATCTCCATCATCACCAAATTGCGCGCACCGGGCGAGGCCGTCTTTGACGTCGCCACCGATGTGGGGCGTGCAGGGATCGGCCTGGTGGTCTCGGTCGCAATGGCGCTAAGCCTGCCCTTCCTGGCGACGGGCGAGTGGCCGGATATCGGGGCCGCGCTATTCGGCTAATTACACGGCGACGGCTCTAATAAAAAATCCACGTCCAGGCTAATTACGTACTGGTACTTAACGGCAAGCAGGCTAGTTTGCGGCTAAGTACCGTTATTTTGTAACGACCTTGAGTGGATTTTTCAGCCGATGACGACCGACGCCGACCCGATCGACACCCGCTATCAAAACGGCTGGATCGGATGGATCCAAATTGCGGCGATCATCGCTGTTATCATCATTGCCGGTATGATCACGCTGCTGCTAGCCTCCGGAGGCGCGCGCCCGGGCGGTGACCCCAATGGCAGCAGCAATATTCCGGTGCGTGTGATCGAACCGCAGATCGGGGCGCACGCGCCGATCATCACCGTCACCGGAACCGTTTCGGCCACAGCTGATGTGGACCTGACACCGCAAGTAGGCGGCCGGATTGTCGCGATTTCTGAAAGCGCACGCGCCGGTGCGAGATTCGAGGCTGGCGAAGTCCTTTTCCAGATCGATCCACGCGACTATCGGGTGGCCGTCACCCAGGCTCAAGCCGCGTTGGCGGACGCTGATGCGGCGCTTCAACAGACCGAAGCGGATGCCGAAATTGCTCGACGCGAATGGGAAGCCGTCTATCCGGACCGTGAAATCACGGCGCTAGCCGCGCGCGAACCTCAACTAGCCGCCGCTCGCGCAAGACGATTGTCGGCGGAGGCAGACCTCACCCAGGCCCGCCTGAATCTCGAACGTACCGAGGTTTCCTTTCCCTTTGTCGGTCGCGTAGTTGATAGCCGGGTTGAGACCGGCCTCCTGGCCGGTGCGGGCCAGCGCTATGGAACGGTCTATGACCTATCCTCGCTGGAAATTATTGCGCCGATCGCCCCAAGTGACCTTACGCGCCTTGAAGACATTGAGACCCTGCCCGTACGCGTCACTCTGGAAGGGTCTACAACCACTTTCTCTGCGCGCATCGCCCGTGTTGGCGCACAGCTGGATGCCCGCACCCGTTTCGTCGATCTATTCCTGCAACCCGACGATGCAGCGCTTGATCTGCGCCCGGGTGAATTCGCCCAGATTGAAATCCAAGGCCCAGCAATCGATGAGGCCTTCATCCTGCCCGCACAGGCTGCACCCGGACTCCAGCTGATTAAAATCGTGGACGACGGAGTAATTGTTGAGCGCGAGATCACTGTACTCGACCGTCCGCGCGGCCAGGTCGTCGTCGCGCCGTTCGACTTTGGTGATGGCATCATCATCTCACCAGTCCCTGAAGGCGCGGTCGGTCGGCCGGCTGACGTCCTCAGCGAGTTGTAATCAGCATGAGCGACGCCCCCCAAATACCCCCCAGCATCCATGACAACTGGCCGGCTAAAGGCCTCGTCAGTTGGTTTGTTCGAAACCCCGTTGCCGCCAATCTGCTCATGGTTTTGTTCCTGCTGGGCGGCGCGCTGACAGCGGTCACAATTCCCACAGAGGTTTTCCCCAGCCTCACCGCGCGTTCCATCCAAATCTCGGTGATCTATCCGGGCGCAACCCCGGGCGAGGTGGAAGAAGCGATTACCCGGCGTGTGGAACAGTCGGTCATTGGCCTGGAGGGGGTGGAACGCGTCCGCTCAGTGGCCTCTGAGGGACGCGGCACGGTCACGGTTGAGCTGCAGGACTTTGTCGACGCTCAGGTGGTGAAGGATGATGTCGAAACGGCGGTGGACTCCCTTGCTGACTTCCCGCCCGAAGAAGCCGAACAAGTCCAGATTCGGATACCCCAGCCCATCACCACCGTCCTGACCTTTGCAATCACCGGAGCGGTGGACGAGCGCACCTTGCGCCAAACCGGTGAGTTTGCCGAGCGAGACCTGCTGGCCCAAAGCAGCATCTCGACGGTCAACCTGCGCGGTGTGCGCGCCTATGAAATCTCTATCTCTGTCGATGAAGACGCGCTGCGCCGTTATGGCCTGACCTTTAATGAGGTTGCCCAGGCCATCCGGGGGTCCTCATTGGATCTGTCTGGCGGCCAGATTCGAACCAGCGCAGGCGAAATCCTACTGCGAACAGATGCACGCGCTGAGACCGGCGAGGCGTTCGAAGCAATCATCCTGCGTAGCTCTCAATCTGGAGCGCGGGTCCGCTTGGGCGACGTCGCAACTATTGTCGACGGCTTTCAGGAGGAACTGCTTCTGGCCACCTGGGACGGCGTGCCAGCTGTCTTTGTCGATGTACAAGTCCGCGCCGGCGAAGACTTGTTAGGCGTACGGGATGCCGCCATCGCCTGGGTCGAGGCCACGCCCTTGCCCGACGGCATCAGCCTGATCGTGGCAACAGACCAAAGCCAGGTGTTTGCTGATCGGATTTCTCTGCTCGCCCGCAATGCCATCATCGGCTTTACGCTGGTCTTCCTGCTCCTTGTTTTGATGCTGGATCTGCGGCTGGCCTTCTGGGTTTCCATGGGAGTCCCAATCTCCTTCTTGGGCGGCTTCGCGCTGTTTGGAGCAGCCGGCGTCACGCTGAACTTTATCACCACGTTCGGCCTGATCGTGGTTCTGGGCATCGTGGTCGATGACGCGATTGTGGTGGGCGAAAACACCGATCGGGAACGGGCCAAGGGCCGCTCTGCCGAAGACGCGGCAATCGCGGGCGTTACGGGTGTTGCCGCTCCTGTTCTGGTTGGTGTTTTGACCACCATGGCGGCCTTCGGACCACTGGTTTTTTCCGGTGGTACGTTTGGCGAAATCACCCGCCCCATACCGATCGTCGTGATTTGTATTCTGGCGATCTCGCTGATCGAGGCCTTCTTGATTTTGCCGGCCCACCTGGCCCACGGCAATAACTGGTCCAAAGGCCCGCTCGCCCGCGTTCAGGACTTTGTTGCCAGTGGACTGCTTGCCTTTTCCGACGGGCCCGTAGCGAGCTGGGCGCACTTTGCGGCACGCCATCGCTTCCTTGTGGCGGCGGCCGGTGTGATGGTTTTGATCGCATCAATGTCCCTGGCCACAAGCGGTCTTGTGCGCTTCATCTTCTTTCCCTCAATTGAAGCTGAACAGATTTCCGCCGATGTCTCCCTGCCCGATGGTGCGCCCTTTGAGTCCACGCGAGAGGCGGCCGAACGAATGATTGAAGCGGCCCGCGAAATGCAGGCGGACTATGCCGCTCAGGGCCAGCCGGCAATCCGGGGGGTTCTGGCCACGATCGGTGGGCGCACGAGCCTGTTCAGC
>JANQMI010000055.1 GCA_028280165.1 Oceanicaulis sp.
CGCGAAATTCGCACACCTCGTCGGTTCCGCCTCGCGCGGTGCCGTGACTTCCCGAACAGAATTCTAGGAGCTGTCCCATGATCATTAACGAGACGCTGAACATCACCGCCCTATCAAAAGCACCCGTTGCCATCGTGGGTTATGGCAGCCAAGGCCGCGCCCACGCGCTTAACCTCCGAGACAGTGGTCTTCAGGTTCTGGTGGGGGCTCGCCCCGGCGGACAGGCTGAAACCCGCGCCAAAGCGGACGGGTTTGAAGTTCTTACTGTTCGCGATGCCAGCGAGCGCGCACGTCTGGTCGCTTTACTCACCCCAGACATGTCCCACCGGACTGTGTTCGAACAGGATATTGCGCCATCTTTGAAAGATGGCGACGCGCTCTTGGTCGCCCATGGGTTTTCTCTCCTTTACGGCGAGATCAAGCCACCGGAGAATATCGACGTTCTTTTGGTGGCACCCAAAAGCCCTGGCGATCTGGTCCGGCGGGAGTATGAAAACGGGCGTGGTGTTCCCTGCCTTTTCGCGACCGCATCGGATGCCACAGGTCAGGCACGCGATCGCGCGATCGCTTACGCTTCCGGCCTTGGCGGTGCGCGCGCCGGCTTGATCGAAACCACCATTAAAGAAGAGACCGAAACGGATCTTTTCGGCGAGCAAGCTGTTCTATGCGGTGGAGTCACCGAATTGATCACGGCGGGCTTCGACACACTGGTGGAAGCCGGCTATCAGCCGGAAACCGCCTACTTTGAATGCCTGCATGAGTTAAAGCTCATCGTCGACCTGCTCTATGAAGGCGGGCTCGCCAAGATGCACGCCTTCATCAGCGAAACGGCCGCCTATGGCGACCTCACGGTGGGTCCGAAAATCGTCGACGAGCGAGTTCGTGAGACGATGCGCAATGTCTTGACTGACGTCCAATCCGGACAGTTCGCGCGCGACTGGATTGAAGAAAATCGCACGGGTAAGGCGAATTATGAGCAGCAGCTTACAGCCGACCTTGCCCACCCCATTGAATCTATTGGACAAACACTACGTGCAAGGATGTCCTGGACGAGCGAGACTCGCACCAAATCCGGGGGCGCACCATGACGTTCCAAACCCTATCACCCTCCATCACGTCGAGCGCCATCGCGCCAGAGAAACCGGGAGCAGAACTCCTTCTTGATGCGCTGGAAGAACAGGGCGTTGAGTCGATCTTCGGCTATCCTGGCGGCGCGGTATTGCCGATCTATGACGCTCTGCATGCACGCACGACACTTCGCCACGTCATGGTCCGCCATGAACAAGGTGCCACCCATGCCGCCGAGGGCTATGCCCGCGCTTCGGGTAAGGTCGGTGTGGTGCTCGCCACATCAGGCCCAGGCGCGACGAACACTGTCACCGGCCTCGCCGACGCCTTGTTGGATTCAATCCCGCTGGTGTGCATCACCGGCCAAGTCCCGCGGCACCTCATCGGTACGGACGCATTCCAAGAGTGCGACACGGTCGGCATCACGCGCTCTTGCACCAAGCATAACTATCTCGTGGACAAAGCGGAAAACCTGCCGTGCATCATCCACGAAGCCTTTCACCTGGCGCGGTCCGGCCGGCCGGGACCGGTGCTGGTGGATATCCCCAAAGACGTGCAGCTTGAATCCGCCCGCTATACGTCCAAGCACAGCGCGCCGCTTCGGCGGTCCAGCCCGCCAAAGCCGACCGAAAAAACCACGCTGGAGCGTGTGATCGCACTCATGCGTCGCGCCAAGCGTCCGATCCTTTATACAGGCGGTGGGATCATCAACTCAGGACCGGCCGCCAGCGAAGCGTTGCGCGCCCTCGCGCAGGAGACTGGTTTTCCGGTGACGTCTACTTTGATGGGGCTGGGCGCGTTTCCAGCCTCCCATCCCCAATGGCTGGGCATGCTAGGCATGCATGGAAGCCTGGAAGCCAATCTCGCCATGCATGACTGCGACCTCATGATCGCGATCGGTGCCCGCTTCGACGACCGCGTCACAGGCCGGGTCGACGGGTTTTCACCACACTCCACAAAGGTCCAAATCGATATCGACCCTTCCTCGATCAACAAGACGATCCGGGTCGATGAAAAGTTGCTCGGCGACGCGGGTGAGATCCTAAGAGATCTACTGGCGTGCTGGAGGGCGTCTGAGACCTGCGCGGCATCCAAACGGGAGCGGATGAACGCCTGGTGGGACAAGATTGCGGACTGGCGTGCGAAGAATTCGTACCAGTATCAGCGCTCCGGCGACGCCATCGAGCCGCAGCTAGCCATCGAACGGCTCCATGCTCTGACCCGAGAGCGTGAGGTGTATGTGACCACAGAGGTGGGCCAGCATCAGATGTGGGCAGCGCAATGGTTCGGCTTTGAGCATCCAAATCGCTGGATGACATCTGGGGGTCTTGGGACCATGGGATACGGCCTGCCCGCCGCGCTCGGCGTCCAGCTGGCGCATCCACAAGCCTTAGTGGTCGATATCGCCGGTGATGCGTCCGTCCAGATGACCATGCAGGAGATGTCCACGGCTGTGCAGTACGGGTTACCGATCAAGATCATGATCTTGAACAACGCCTATCTTGGCATGGTGAGGCAATGGCAGGAACTGATCCACGAAGGGCGCTATTCCCAATGCTATTCCGATAGCCTGCCAGACTTTGTGAAGCTCGCTGAAGCCTATGGCGGCAGCGGTCTGCAGGTCAGTGATCCTAGCAAGCTCGACGATGCAATCCGCACGATGGTCGGGACGCCCGGTCCCTTCATTCTCGACTGTGTCGTCACCCAGCACGCCAATGTCTATCCGATGATCCCGTCAGGCGCGGCCCACAATGAGATTCTGCTCGCCGATCCGGAACCAACGTTGGAGCCGCAATCATGAGTGCGACCGAAACCCGAGTGGAGCCGCCACAAACGGCCGCGTTCACGGTCACGCTCGACGATGAGCCCGGCGCACTCGCCCGGCTCGTCAGCCTGATCAGCGCGCGGGGCCTCAATATCAAAAGCCTGTGCGTCGCCATCGACGACACCACCGACCACTGCGGGCGGCTCACCGTGGTGCTAGACAAGCTCGACATCGCCCCGGACCTGATCACCGCCCAATTCGGCCGCCTTGTCCCGGTGCGCGAAGCTCGGGTCATCGATCACGGCATACCCCACGTGGCGCGCGAGCTGGCTTTGGCGCATTTGGCCGGCGGCAAGGCGGCGCTTGATCGGCTTAAAGATCAACTCGAAGCGCGGGGCGGTCGGCTTCTGATCACCACGTCATCGGGTGTCGTTTGCGAGCATCGCGGTTCGGCTGAAGAGATCGATCGCTGGCTGAACGGTCTCAAGCCGCTGGGTCTCCTGCGGTTTGAGCGCACCGGAGAGATCGCGCTCGCAACCGAGTCCGTCGAGGCGGCACCATGACGGCTCTGGCTCCAACTCTCGACGCCCCGGCAGTGCCGACCCCCACGGATGTCGTGAATGCAGCGGCGCGCTTGTCCTCGCAGCTTGTGACGACGCCCTTCGTACGCGCCGACCGGCTCAGCGCGATGCTCAATGTCGATCTCTGGCTCAAGCTCGAGACCTTGCAGGCAACCGGATCCTTTAAGGAGCGGGGTGCCCTTAATGCTCTGCTGTGTCTGAGCCAAGCGGAACGCGAAGCTGGCGTAATCGCAGTGTCCGCCGGCAATCATGCCCAAGGGCTTGCCTATCATGGCGCGCGTTTGGGCGTGCCGGTCACCTTGGTCATGCCAGAGACCACGCCAGACAACAAAGTCGAGCGCACTCGCGCCTTTGGTGCCGAGATCATCCTATACGGCGCAGACTTTCAAGCCGCACGCGCCCATATGGAAAGCATCAAGCAGGAGCGCGACCTGACGCTCATTCACCCGTTCGACGATCCTCGCGTCATCGCCGGCCAAGGCACACTCGGCCTGGAAATGCTGCGGCAAAACCCCGAGCTTGATGTCATCGTATCCCCGGTCGGCGGTGGAGGTCTGCTGGCTGGGCTTGCCCTCGCCGCTGAATCCGCAGCCTCTTGCGTCCGTATTATAGGCGTTCAGACCCGTCTCTACCCGTCTATGAAACGCGCCCTTTTCACCGGCCCTGACAATCAACCTGGCGCGACGCTTGCCGAAGGCATTGCGGTCGACACAAGCGGCCCGCTTGCCAGCACACTATGCGAAGGGCGTGTCGAAGACATTTGCCTTGTCGATGAGCCAGCGATCGAACGGGCTATGAGCTATTTAATGTTCGAGCAGAAACTCGTCGTCGAAGGCGCAGCAGCAGCGGGTCTCGCGGCCATCTTAGATCAAACCGACCAGTTTGCTGGAAACCGTGTTGGGTTGGTCATCACCGGCGGCAATATCGATCAAAGACTTTTGTCCATGATTCTAATGCGTGACCTTGCCCGCACCGGGCGGCTTGCGCGTCTGCGCATTGAGCTTCTGGATACACCGGGTGCCCTGCACGCTGTTTCCGGCCTCATCGCCGCCGAGCGCGGCAATGTCATCGATGTTGCTCATCACCGTACCTATTCCGACCTCCCAGCCAAGCTCACTTGCATGGAGGTCACGCTCGATACGCTCGGGCAAAGCCATCTTGAACGCATTATGGAGCGCCTTCGGGCCCACGGATATGCGGTCGACCTCAAACAGGACTAGCGCCCGACGCGGGCAGAAGGAAAATCCAATGTCTCACTCTCACCCCGAAACGCTTTGGATGGACGGCCGCCTTATCCCTTGGGCAGACGCGAAGGTCCACGTCCTCTCCCATGCCCTTCACTATGGCACTTCCTTCTTCGAAGGCATTCGCGTCTACGATACCCCACAAGGCCCCTGCGCCTTCCGTCTGGACGATCATCTCACGCGCCTTGAGTTATCCGCCCGCATCTATAATTGTGACTTGCCCTATGAGGTTGATACGCTGCGCGAAGCCTGTTGTGAGGTTGTTGCGGCCAACCAATTGCCGAGCGCCTACCTGCGGCCCATCGTCTTCTACGGACATGGTGGCCTGGGCGTTGCACCCTCGCGCGAGTGTCCTGTTCACACCGTCATCGCCGGGTTCGCATGGGGAGCCTATCTTGGAGAAGAAGGATTAGCGCAAGGGATCGATGTTTGCGTATCGAGCTGGCGGCGTGTGGCACCCAATACCATCCCAGCAGGTGCAAAGGCCGGCGGGAACTACCTCTCCAGCGTCCTTATCTCAACCGAGGCCAAGTCACGCGGATGCGCGGAAGGCATCGGGCTGGACGTCAATGGTCTCCTCTCCGAAGGGGCGGGCGAGAATCTTTTCCTTGTTCAAGATGGCGTGCTGTTAACTCCGCCCTCTTCGGCTTCCATCCTTTCAGGGATTACCCGGGATACGGTCATTAAGCTCGCGCGCCGAGACGGTCTGGAAGTCCGCGAACAAACACTTCCACGCGAAGCCCTCTATGCGGCCGATGAGGTGTTTCTCACCGGTACCGCTGCCGAGATTACGCCCGTGCGTTCCGTCGATGGCTGCCCCATTGGTGCGGGGACTCGTGGGCCTGTGACGGAACGGCTCCAAACACAGTTTTTTGGATTGTTTGATGGATCAATGCCCGATGATCAGGGTTGGCTGACACCGGTTCACTCGGTTTAGGGCATCTCTGGCCTCGGATTTCCATTGAACTCCTGGATCCTTCGAGCCTAGCGTCGGCGAATTACAAGCGCTTGGCTCAGCCAACTGCGGAACGGATTCAGAACGTGTGTTTGAGCAATTCAAAAGAACAAAGAGGAAAGGAAAAACCGAATAAATACAGTATAATATGAAAAATGGTGGGCCCGGAGGGACTCGAACCCCCAACCAAGCGGTTATGAGCCGCCGGCTCTAACCAATTGAGCTACAGGCCCGTTGCCCAATGAGTGAGCAAGCAGAAGTCTTGTTTAGCGCGGCTTGGCGGAAGCGTGAAGATGCTGGTTTCACTGGACCGCCTGGTCCCTGAAACCAACGCATCAGTTCAACACCGCCACCGCTTTGAGGCGCGCTTTGGCAAAGTCGATGAAGCTGCGCACTTTGGCCGGTGTCCGGCGGCCTTCGACGAAGACGAGATGTACGGGCAGGGCCTCGGGTTCATCGGCCTCCAGCACCGTTTGCAGAGCGCCAGATTCCAGATCCGGGCCCACCTGATAGGACAGCACGCGCGCCAGCCCCCATCCGCGCCGCGCCATCTCGATGGCCGCAGCGACGCTGCTGACCTTCAGCCGCGAATCGACTTTTACGCGGGTCTCACCCTGCGCGCCAAAACGCCACTCAGGGCCGGGCGTCACCGGGGTTGCCGAGATTAGTCGATGGTGCTGCAGATCGGCCGGTGTTTGGGGCAGGCCGTGAGTTTTGAAATAGTCTGGGGCTCCACACACAATGCGCCGGACCCGGCCAACCTGAACCGCGATCAGGCCCGAGGAGGGCAACGGCCCGATCCGGACCGCCACGTCAAACCCCTCCTCGACCATATTCACCACACGGTCGACCATCACCACATCGGCGCTGACACCAGCATGGGTGTCGAGAAAGTCTGTGATGATACCGCTGATATAAATCCGGCCAAATTCGGTGGAGCAGGTGATGCGCAGCAAGCCTGTGGGGGCCGTGGCAGCCCCCAGCGCCGCATCGTCAGCGGCCTGCAGCTGAGCCAGAGCATGGCGGGCGTCATTGAGATAATGGCGCCCCACATCGGTCAGGCGCACGCGCCGCGTGGTGCGTGTAAACAGGCGCACGCCCAGACGCGCTTCCAGGGCATTGACGCCGCGGGTGATCGACGGCGCGCTGAGACCCAGCCGGCGGGCCGCGCCCGCAAAGCTCTGCGTCTCCGCCACCGCAATGAAAACTTCAATCGACTGAAGACGATCCATCCTGCGCGATTACCTCTATTTTCCAAAATAATCAATTTCGAGTTGAACATATTCATTCGCATTTCGATCCATCCTAGCTTTCATCCCGCAGCCAGGACGGCTGATCGAAAACACCCACAAGAAAGGATTTCACCATGTCACGCATCCCAACCCCCGCCACCATCGCCGGCGCGCCTGAAGCCAGCCAAGCCCTGCTCCAAGGGGTTGAAAAAATGCTCGGCTCTGCGCCCAACATGTTCCGCCTGATCGCGAACAGCCCGCAAACCCTGGAGGGCTATCTGTCGCTCAATGGGGCGCTGGGTAAAGGCAAAATCAGCGCCGCGACGCGGGAGCGCATCGCCCTGGCCATCGCGAACTATAATGGCTGTGATTACTGCAACAGCGCCCACACCTATCTGGGCCAAAACCTGGCCAAGCTGGACTCTTCGGAACTGGCGGCCAACCGCGCCGGGCGCTCCACCGATGCCAAGGCCGATGCGGCTGTGCGCTTTGCGGTCAACGTCGCCGAAAACCGCGGCCGGGTCAGTGAAGCCGACATCGCCGAAGTGCGCCTGGCGGGCTATTCAGACGCGGAGCTGGTTGAGATTGTCGGTCACGTCGCGCTGAATGTGTTGACCAACTATGTCAACGAAGCCTTCGGGACTGAGATCGACTTCCCGGTCCATACCGCAACCCGCGCCGCCTGATCCCCGCTTCGGCGACTCTTAAAAAGGCCCCGCTGCGTCACTGCGCAGCGGGGCTTTTTGCGGTGTCGTATCAGGAAACGCCCTTGCGCGCTTCTGTCACCAAGCCGGCCGCGACAGCCTGGCGGACGACACCCTGTCCGAGCTCGCCGCCTTTAATCAGATGAGCCTTGCGTGGCTCACCGCCCTCTTCACCCTCGCCCAACAAGACGGCTCCATCACCAATGTCGGCGAGCCCAACCTGGAAGCCGCCGCCACCCTCGCCCAAGTCGAAGGTGCCCAACTCCTCGCCCGCGCACCGTGCGATACGCTGAAGTTCGATGCGGCGGTGGCCCAGCTGAAGGCACGGGTGCGGTGGGGGTGATGGGGGCTAAGGGCCGTTACCTTATTGCGCATGCTGCCTAGGCGAACGCGCTTCGAGGTGTTCATCGGTCCACGCAAGTATTTCGTCCCAATAGTGGCGCATATTGCCCGGGCTGGATGGACCGTGTCCCTCGCCCCAATAGCGGACAAGACGTGAAGGCACGTCGTTTTGTTTCAGTGCGACAAACATCATCTCGTACTGCCGGACGGAAAAATTGTCTCGATCTGAGTGCAGGAGCAAGGTTGGTGTATCGATCTGATCCGCAAGAAAGAGAGGACTGTTTTCCAGATAAGCGTCGACATTCTCGAACGGCGTCGTTCCAAGATTAAAGTCTGACCCATGCGTATTGTTGTAGCGAGGTGCACTTCCACTGAATGGGTAAACGTCTTCATAGAACATTTGAACAAATGATGATTCGAAGTAGTGCGACATCAAATCAGCCCACCCGTGTGAGACAATTACCGCGCCGTAGTGCTCACTATGAGCGGCCACGTACAATGCCGCCACGCTCCCTTGACTGATACCATAGAGGGCAACGCGATTTGAATCCGCAACGCCCTGTTCTACAAGGGCTTCAACACCTTGATCCACCAGGGCGGGCAGACTTTGAAGCGGCTCCAGGGGATCCGCGTAATAGCGCCGCAATGTATTTGGGCGAAAATAAATGAAGCCGGCTGACGCGAACAAATGACCCGTTGCGTGGGAGTCAAAGCGGGTCACTTGGTTCGAACCGCATCCCGCCACATTCGGATAGATGTCCACGATCACAGGGTATTGCTGATCAGGTTGGTAATCCGCAGGCAGTAGATAGCACCCGGACACACGATGCTCCTCGTCGCCTATCTCAATATCATAGCTGATAGGCCGCCACTGCGAATAACTAACGTCCCGGAGATGGGCATTTAGCGTCGACACCGGTCTTTCCTCACCAGACTCATTTACCAGCGTGAGTTCACCACCACTCTCTGTAACTTGGTAGAAGAGCGCCGTCCTTGATGTGAAAGATCCCGATCGGAAACGGGCGTTTTCAGCAGGGAAAGGTACCGAGACAAGGGCGGCATCCTCTATATTGAACAGTACGGCCGATCTTGAGGTCTCGGATATCGCCTGCAACGGGATGACATCCCTCGGCAGGTTTGCGTAGGGGCGATGAATGATTTGACTGGGGTAGCGAAGGCGACCTTCGATGTCTTCTGACAGTAGGATGGGATCGGATTCAAATTCTGACTGAATGTCCCACAGCTCGCCCCCAGCCAGAACGGTCAACAATGAATCTGATCGCGCGATCGCGATCGCTGATACATCCTGAAGGCCTTCGGTTGCATTGCGCGTAGCACCGTCGCGGCTGACGATATACCAGTCCTTCTCGCCCAGTTCCTGCTCCAACGAAGCTCCGAAATTCCTCGGGGTAAAGACGGCTGAGTTATCAGTGTGGCGTCTTGCATAGACGGCCAGCTCACCGTCCATCCAATGGGCGCGTTCAGGGCGTTGCGAAAAACCGCGCTCCCGATTGGATGCCAGATCAAGTCCGAAATGCGGAAACCGGACTATTTGCTCCGTCTCAGCGGGAAACGCCCAATACTCTCCGACCGTGATATCTGAATCGGCTGCAAAGGAGTAAAATACGAGCGTGTTGGACTGTCTTGCCCAGTTGAGGGTCCCAGGAACCACATTGCGCTCGCCTTCGAACAAGACCGAGAGGCGATCATTGCGAACATCGTAGATCACAAGATCATAGGTATAGATACCGCCTATCAGGCCCCGCGCGATGTCTCCGCCACCAAAGGATACTCGCAATCCGGCAATGAAGCGCCCATCTGCGGATGCTGTCAGGCTTTCATACCGGCCTGGAGCAAGGGAGCGGACCTCACCTGATGCCGCATCGATCCGCAAAAGCGCGCCATCATCAATGACCTCTTCACCGCGGTGAGACACCGCTACGGTCGCGGACACACCCCCACGCCAAGCGTTTTCAGATTCTTCCAGCAGTCGTGTCGTTGTGAAAGGGCGCGCGACGTTGACCGGCTGAAAGTCATCGGCGTGAACCGACAACACCAACTCATGGTTAGACACCCACACAGACTGATGACCGAATATCTCATTTACAACCGGTGCAACGTCAAAGGACTGAACATCACCCGTCTCTGCCTCGTAGAGTCCGAAACGCATGTCAGCGTCGATTGCATAGTAAAATGCTAGAAAGCGGCCGTCCGGCGAAACGGAATCCAGCCAATAAGACTGGCCGCCTAGCTCCGTACCGATCCGCTGCACGACAGCACCAGAGCTGCCCAAATTGAGCGCATGGAGCTGATGGCCCCCACCCCAAGCACCGCCGAAGCCGTGGCCATAATATGCCATATCTTCGTAAGGCGGCGATTGCTGCCAATAGTAGATTTCGTCGCCGTTCAGACCGCTTCCAACCCGTTCAAGCTTTAGATAATCGTCCAAGCTGAAGGGATGGGTGTCCTGCGAACTCGCCTCCCCCAGCACGAACAATGAAAACGCGACGACGGATAAGACGAGACGCATAGTATAAACCTGGAATGGCCACTGTTGAGATCGGAGACGAGGGCCGGGCGGCGTTTGCACCGCCCGGCCGATCATCAAAAGCGTTTGCTAATGCCGACCTGAATATACCGGCCAACTGGGCTTCCGTTCGCTGGATCAAACCCAATATTCTCATCCAGAGCGACTTGGATATTGTCAGCGACCCCGACAAAGGGCGGCGCTTCGTCAAACACATTCTGGACCGACCAATTCACGGCCCAACCGTCCAAAAACGGATTACGTTGAGACCTGAACTGATGCCTCCCCGTGAGGTCAACAATCACACTCGAGTCAATAGGAACCTCGGGCGTAACAAAGGTATTTGTGTAATCATCCTTATAGTTGATATTGATTTGGCCGCTTGTGCGGTTTCGAGTCAGGCTGGCGAAAAAGCGCCCCCTTAAGTCTATCTGGCGACCGACGGTATTCAACTCAATGACCGCCGGTGCCTCTGCACGCAATCGGCTTTCCGATTCAAGGACGTGAGTGACTGCAGCGCCGAGAGCTAGCTCTCCGAAGCGCGTATCTCGTGAATAGGAAACGCTAAAATCGAAACCTTCAGTAACGAACTCGGCTATATTTTGAAGCCGGTTATCCAAAACCACAGTCACAACACCGGCAAGGGCATTGGGATCTTCAAGGTCAACTGGCGTACTTAGATTACTAAATCCCGTATTTCCCGCAATGATTTCGGCAAGAAAGTCAGCAGAAGGATTCTCGGTGACGGCCGACAAATAATCGAGTGGGTTGAAGGCAATACCAAATCCGCCTGTCGTATCAGGAACACCAATTCGATCTACATATTCGATTTGGTAGTATGTCGTAGAAACTTGAAGGCCATCGATGAACGCAGGCGAGTAGTCCAAGCCAATCGTTATGGATTCTGATCTTTCAGGGCCGATACTTGGTAAAACAGAACCTTGAGCGAGCAAGTAGACCGATGAGTCGTTATCAGAGAAGTCGTCAGGGCGGCCGAATTGACTTGGCAGGAAGAGGAAATAGGTTCCACCACCAGCGTCAGAAGGGCCTATCGCAAGCGGAGGCGCACGGAATCCTTCAGAATACGTAGCTCTGAACCCGAGCCCGTCGGTTGGCTCCCAAAAAACACCTAGTCTCGGCGTAACTTCCGACCCGAAGTCTGAATACTCTGTGTGCCGGAGCGCAGCGTTCAACTCTAGCTGTTGAAATCCCGCAATAGCGTTCGACTCAGAGAAAATTGGGATCAAAAACTCCGCAAACGTACTTGTGTTTGTTCGGTCGATGTCATCCGTCACACCAGTTCGCGTTTCACGAAAGTAATCCTCTATACTATGACCAACACCCAAAGCAGCTTTCACATTTCCAGCTGGGAGCGTAAATAGTGTCGCATCGATCTTAGCGACAAAGTCAGTATAACTCGACTCCGTGAGCGAACAGCATCTAAATTCACCGTCAACTATTGACTCTCCTTCGGATGACTCTTCTCCTTGGCTAGCACTCAGCTCAAGAAAAATGTCATCGTCTATCTTGTATTCAAAATTTATTGAAGCAAACAGGCTATTAGTATCAGATATAGACCTACTTACTTGGCCACCGAATAACTGCCTTGTGATTGTGAAATCGAGCTCTCTCGTCGAGTACAAGGCATCGAGATTAACGCGGAGCCGTTCACCAAATTCTTGGTTCGCTGAGAACAACAAACTCTGCTGAACTTGGTCAGGCACGAGCGCATATGGCGAAGTTGCCCGGGAAAAATCCCGGTCATTGGTGTCGAGCCCCGTGACCTCAGTATGACTAAGTCCAAGCAAGACAGAGCCGCCGTCCCAAGCCCCACCGATCGACTGGTCGAAATCGAATTGATTATGAATCCCCTCCGTCACTGTTCCATAAGCAAGGGAAGACTGGATGCCGTCGAAAGAGCTTCTAAGAATAATATTGATAACTCCTCCGATCGCGTCTGAGCCGTAGACCGCGGACGCGCCGTCACTGAGAATTTCGACTCGTTCCACCGCGGCGAGGGGGATGAGCGATAGGTTTGGCCCTGCACCGCCTGCAGCGGCCGGACGACTGCCATTGATGAGAACGAGGGTAGCCCCCAAACCAAGCCCTCGGAGATTGGCTGCACTCGAGCTACCCGTTGTCGTGGTCGAGCGTGGGGCGAGCGAGTTACGTCCATTCAGGTTCTGAGGGATTCGAGTAAGGAAGTCTTCAATCGAGACAACGCCCATCGCATCAATATCTTCAGCCGTGAAGACTTCCAATGGGATTGAGTTCGGATAAGCTCCTCTGATGGACGTTCCGGTAACAGTGATTACGTCCTGCTGCGGTTCCGCCTCCTCCCGCTCATCCTCTTCCTCAACCGCCTCCACCGGCTGAGCCACGCGCGCCGATGTCTCAGCCCGCGCCGTGCGGCGGAAGGTGTTGGTTTCGCTTTGGGGGGCTTGGGGGGCGGCTGCGACGACGGTGAGGCCGCCATTGGGCAGTTCGCGGACCACCAGGCCGCTATCGGCGAGCAAGCGGTCCAGGGCTTCGCGGGCGTCCATATCACCGTTCACCGCCGGGGCGGTGAGGCCATCGGTCAGCGCGCTGGAGGCGACAATCATCAGATTGGACTGGCGGGAGAAATCGGCCAGCGCGTCGGCCAGCGGTTGAGCTTCGATGTCAAACTCGATCGCTTCACCAGCGGCTTGCGCGGACGCAGCAGCCGCCAGGCTCAGCGCGATCAGGCTGGAGGTGGCGAGTTTACGAAGGCGGACGGACGTGCGGACCATGATTATCCCCTTGGTTCTGTGACCCTCTGGACACCGTCTCAGCCTCCGCGACCCCCGCGGAATTTTTGCGATGTCACGAATGAGACACCAAGCCGTCCGCAATCCGTCCGCTCCAGGTCAGAAAAATTTCACAAAACCAAAATTCATAGCCCCCAGACCGGCACATCAACCGGCCTCCACCGTGGAGCGAATGCTGATCAGATCCGGCGCGCTGCGGTCGATCTCCACCGGCAGGGACACCGCCAGCACATCAAGCATCGCCTCCACCTCATCGGTGCGGAAAGAGGCGGTCAGTTCCAACTCGCGCGCCGCGCCATCCTCAATGCGGATCTGGCCCGTCCAATACCGGTCGGCATCGGCGATGACCTCGCTCAGCGAGGCGTTGACATACACCAGCCGCCCTTCCCGCCAGGAGGCAATGTCTTCGACCGCCACGCTGGCAAGCCGGGTCACGGCTGTGGTGATGCTGGCCTGATCGCCCGGCAACAGGGTTTCAGGCCGGACCGCCGACTGCGGCGATGGCTCATCAGGACCAGCGTCAACACCGGGGTCCAATACCGCTACCTCGCCCTCTTCAACCGCCACAAAGACCGTGTCCGCCGCACGCCGAACATTGAAACGGGTCCCCACCACGCGGATCTCGGCTTGATCGGCGACGACGATGAAGGGGCGCTCAGCGTCCGAGGCCACATCGAAGAAGACTTCGCCCTCCAACAGCGTCACCCGGCGCTCGTCAGCGCCAAACACCACATCGACACTCGACCGCGCGCCCAGCGTCAATCGCGAGCCATCCTCCAGGGTGATATCCCGGGTCTCGGCCACCGCCGTGGCGTAATCGCTGAGCGGACGCTCCTCGACACTGGCGAGGGTTT
>JANQMI010000106.1 GCA_028280165.1 Oceanicaulis sp.
TCCCGCCGCACAATCTCAATGAGATTGTCGATGCCACGCTCGCCCTTCTGAACAATACGGAGACCACCGATGGTGAGCTTCTGGAATTTGTTCCGGCACCTGACTTTCCGACGGGCGGCGAGATCATCGGCCGGTCCGGCGCGCGCAAGGCGCTGATGGAAGGCCGCGGCTCGGTCATCGTGCGCGGCAAGACCTCAATCGAGCAGATTCGCCAGGGCCGTGAAGCCATCATCGTTCACGAGATTCCCTACCAGGTGAACAAGGCGTCGATGATTGAAAAAATCGCTGAGCTGGTGCGTGACAAGCGTGTGGAAGGCATTTCCGATCTGCGCGATGAGTCCGACCGTTCTGGCGTGCGCGTCGTGATTGAGCTGAAAAAGGACGCCAATGCTGAGGTGATCCTCAATCAGCTATACCGCTGGAGCCCGCTGCAGACGTCCTTTGGCGTGAACATGTTGGCGCTGATCGGTGGCCGTCCGCAGCAGGCTGGCCTGCGCACCTTCCTGGAGACTTTCATTGCGCACCGTCAGGAAGTGGTGGTCCGCCGCACCAAGTTTGATTTGCGCAAGGCGCGCGACCGGGCGCACGTCTTGATCGGCCTGGCCGTTGCGGTGGCCAATATCGATGAAATCATTGCGCTCATTCGCAGTGCGCCTGACCCTCAGACGGCCAGAGAGCAATTGCGGTCCAAAGCCTGGCCGGCCGCCGATGTGGCTCCGCTGGTGGAGCTGGTGGCTGATCCGCGCTCGCTGATCCGCGATGGTGAAATCCGCCTCACCGAGGAACAAGCTAAAGCCATTCTTGATTTGCGCCTGCATCGCCTGACGGCGCTGGGCCGGGATGAGATTGGGGACGAAGCCAAAAAGCTGGCCGAGCAGATCGCCGACCTCCTCGACATTCTGCGCAGCCCAGACCGGATCCGCTCAATTATCGAAAACGAATTGGTCGAGTCGAAAACCAAGTTTGGCGTGGACCGTCGCTCTACCATTGTCGAAGGCGATCTGGAGCTCGAGGACGAAGACCTCATCCCGCGCGAAGACATGGTCGTGACGCTGACCCACGGTGGCTATGTGAAGCGGACGCCGCTTTCGACCTATCGCGCTCAGCATCGTGGCGGTCGGGGCCGGTCCGGCATGGCGATGAAGGACGAAGATTTTGTCGAGACGCTGTTTGTCGCCTCGACCCATGCGCCGCTGTTGTTCTTTACCTCCGATGGCATGGTCTACAAGACGAAGACCTGGCGTTTGCCGCAAGGCGCGCCAAACTCCAAGGGTAAGTATCTGACCAACCTGCTGCCTTCGGTGAACGAAGGCGCGCGGGTGACTTCGGTGATGGCGCTGCCGGAAGATGAGGACACCTGGGGCGATTACGACGTGATGTTTGCGACCACTGCAGGGACGGTGCGCCGCAACAAGCTGTCCGACTTCGTTCAGGTGAACCGCAACGGCAAGATTGCCATGAAGCTGGACGACGAAGTTGGCCAGATACTGGATGTGCGGATCTGCCGTCCGGAAGACGATGTCCTGCTGGTGACCGCCAATGGTAAAGCGATCCGCTTCCCGGTCACCGATGTGCGTGTCTTCGCCAGCCGTAATTCCACCGGCGTTCGCGGCATCCGCATGGAAGGGGGCGACAGCCTGATCTCCATGGCGATCCTGAATGCGCTGGATGTCAGCCGTGCCGAGGTGCGGGCTTATCTGAAGCGCCGCCGTGCGGAGATGCGCAGCGAGGGCGAGGAAGAGCTGGAAAACACCGAAGCCGAAGTTGACGCGGCGGAAGAGGGCGAGGAGGAAATCCAGCTCGATGATGTGCGCTATCTGGAAATGCAAGCCAATGAGCAGCTTCTGCTGACGGTTGCTGAATCCGGTCTCGGCAAACGCGTCATCTCTTACGAATACTTCCGTCAGGGCCGGGGCGGCCAGGGTGTCTGGACTAAGGACAAGCGCTTCCCTGAAGCGCTGGCAGCTTGCTTCCCGGTCACCGAGGCTGACACGGTCATGGCCGTCACCGATGGGGGGCAGCTGATCCGCTTCCCGGTCGACAGTGTGCGGATCGCCGCGCGCGCCACTAAGGGCGTGCGCCTGATCCGGCTGGGTGACGGCGAGAAGGTGGTCTCCGTGGTTCGGGTTGAAGAGGACGAAGCCGAAGAGTTGGCTGAAGGCGCTGAGGCGACGGAAGCCGGCGAGGCGGCAACCGGCTCTGAGGGCGACGCACCGGCACCGGATACACCTGAAGGCTAAGCCTTTGGGTTGATCCGGCGTTGGTGGTATGCACCACTGCGCGTTCAACTTGTTAGGATTGCTGACATGAAGCAGCGCGTTGCCCTTTATCCCGGCACGTTTGACCCGCTCACCAATGGTCATCTCGACATCATCGGTCGGGCCGTAAAGCTCTATGACAAGCTGGTGCTCGGCGTGGCGCTCAACAGTGCGAAGGGACCGCTTTTCAGTTTTGAAGAGCGCGTTGAGATGGCCCGTGAACTCGCGGAATCCGTCGCCGGCGATACCGAGATTGAAGTGCGGCCATTCAAAGGCCTATTGATGCATTTTGCTGAGGAAGTTGGCGCGGGATCCATCATCCGCGGTTTACGCGCGGTGTCTGATTTTGAGTACGAGTTTCAGATGGTCGGCATGAACCAGCGCCTTAATCCTGACATTGAAACCGTTTTCTTGATGGCAGATCCACGCCACCAGGCCATTGCATCGCGTCTGGTCAAAGAGATCGCCAAGCTCAAAGGGGACGTGACGCCTTTCGTCCCGCCCCTGGTTAAAACCCGACTTCTGGAGAAATTCGCGTGACCCGACCTGTTTTTGTTTCAAGCCTGGTCATTGCCATGGCTCTGTCCGCCTCGGCCTGTGCTGAAAGCGAGACCGGCGAGACCGAGATCTCCGAGACTGCCGAAGCCGCTGTCGCGAGCGAGGCCGTTCAGGCCGCGGAGCTGACCCCGGCTGAAATCGCGGCCGCCAATGCGCCTGAAGAGGCGTGGCGGACGGTCAATCCTGAAAACTTGTTGAGGATCGCCACGCCGATCGGGGACATCTGGGTGGAACTGGTCCCAGAGTTCGCGCCCAACCATGTGGAGCGCATGCGCTTTTTGGCCCGTGAAGGCTATTATGATTTCAAGGTTTGGCATCGGGTCATCGATGATTTCATGGCTCAGGGTGGCGGCGCGCTCGACAATCCCAATGCAGCGCCCAACACGCCAACCCTGCAGGCGGAGTTTCAGGTCCGTCGCAATCCCAATGAAATTGTGGTGGAAGAAATCACCGAACGCTTCGTCAACGACCGTTCCAATCGTACGCGACAGCCTGCCGGATACTGGAATGGCTTTGTGGTCGGCACCCAGCCGGCCGCAGCCGCAGCGATTATGGGCGATGGCCAGGTGGACAGCTGGCTACCGCATTGCCCCGGCGCAGCGGCCATGGCCCGGACCAATGACCCGAACTCGGCCAATGGCCAGTTTTACATCGTGCGCGGTGAAGCTGAGCATCTAAACACCCAATACACCGTCTGGGGACAGACCCGGGTTGGATTGGACGTGGTTCGCAATATTGAGGTGGGCACGCTGGGGCAGGGCTTTGGCTTCTCACCGACCTTTATTGAAAGCATTGATGTGGCAGCCGATCTGGATGATGCGCCGACCGTTCAAGTGATGGATACCGCATCGCCGACCTTCGCCGCCTATCTGGACAGCCTGCGCAATGGCGATGGCGTCCTGCCTGATCTTTGCGACATCACCATGCCTGTGCGCGTGACCAACTAAGTCGCCTGACTAACGAAAGAGACCCCTTATATGTCTGAAAACCTGATCCTGACCGTCGAAGGCGGCGATGTGACCATCAAGCTTCGCCCCGACCTGGCTCCTAAACATGTCGAACAAATCACCCGGCTTGCGAAAGAGGGCTTCTATGACGGCCTGACCTTCCACCGAGTGATTGATGGCTTTATGGCCCAGGGTGGTTGCCCGGACGGCACCGGTATGGGCGGCGCGGACGCGCATATTCCTGCCGAGTTTTCCGATGAACCGCATGTGCGCGGTGTGGCCTCCATGGCCCGCGCCATGGACCCGAATTCGGCTAGCAGCCAGTTCTTCATCTGCTTTGACGATGCCACCTTCCTGGACGGTCAATACTCAGTCTGGGGCCAGGTGACGTCTGGCATGGAGCATATTGATGCGCTGCCCAAGGGTGAGCCCCCGCGTGAGCCCGGCAAGATCATCAAGGCCACCGTGGCCTGATCGCTCTCAAGACCGAACGCGTGTGATAAGCTCCCTCAGAACGAAGTCTGGGGGAGTTTTTCTATGGGTGATCGTGTTGTGAGCTTTGAGATTGGGTGCGATGACCTCGCAGCCACGAGCGCTTTCTATGAGGCGGTATTCGGCTGGAAGACCGAAGACTATGGGCCTGATGGCCGCCGGATTGAAACTGGGGCCAATGACGGTCTCAACGGCCATCTGGTTGCTCTCAACGACTGGCCAAATGCCCTGAATATCTACATTGAGGTGGACGATATCGCGTCCAAGATGGAGCGGGTTGTCAAAGCCGGTGGCCAAGCGCTGGTGGGCCCGCTCCCGACCCCGGATGGCCAGACTTTCGCCTGGGTGAAGGATGTGGCAGGCAATACGATCGGGCTGTTGGAGACGGATCGTCAGAAAGAGGCATAGGCCCTCTCTATCGCCGCCCCCGCGAAGGCGGGGCCCCAGAGATTGCAGAGCGCGGCGTTTCATGGCTCTGGGTTCCCGCATGCGCGAGAATGACGAATAAGGGCCAACGACAGCACAGCCTGCATTGCCGCGCGCCGCTATGCCCGCTATCTGCCCCAGCCATGAAACTCTCTGACTTTGACTTCGATCTGCCTGAAGACTTGATCGCCCTGCGCCCGGCGCGCCCGCGCGACAGTGCGCGGCTTCTGCACGTCAAGGATGGCACGATCTCCGATAAGGGCGTTTTGGATCTGCCGACCCTGCTGCAGCCGGGTGACCTTCTTGTTTTTAACGATACCAAGGTGATCCCCGCTGCGCTGGTGGGCACTCGACCGGCCCGCGCCCACGGGGGCGGCGGAGATGTGGAGGTTGAGGTCAATCTGCACAAGCGTGAAGGTGAAGCTGTGTGGCGGGCGTTCGCCCGACCCGGTAAGCGCCTGAAAGCGGGCGATACCCTGCACTTTAAAGGCGCGCTCACTGCTGAGATCACCGCCAAGCTCGATGGTGGAGAGATAGCGCTCGCCTTTGACCGGCCTGGTGTTGCGCTCGATAAGGCTATCGTGAAGGCGGGAGCACCGCCCCTACCGCCCTATATCGCCTCCAAGCGCGCTGCCGACACGGCCGATCTGGAGGACTACCAGACGGTCTATGCGGCACCAGAAAAAGCCGGATCCGTCGCGGCCCCAACCGCAGGCTTGCACTTCACCGACCGCCTGTTCGAAGCCCTGGATGCAAGGGGTGTGAAACGCGCCTGGGTAACGCTGCATGTGGGGGCGGGCACCTTTCTGCCGGTTAAGACTGAAGACGTTTCAGAGCACCAGATGCATGCCGAATGGTATCAGATCGGCGAGGAGACTTCGCGCTTGATCAACGACACGCGGGCCGCCGGAGGGCGGATTATTGCGGTGGGCACCACCTCAATCCGCACGCTGGAGAGCGCCAGCGATGACGATGGGACCGTCCGCGCCGAAGCGCGCGAGACCGACATCTTCATCACGCCCGGCTACCGGTTCAAAACAGTCGATGCGCTGATGACAAATTTCCATCTGCCCAAGTCGACGCTTTTCATGCTGGTATCTGCGCTGGCGGGTTTCGAAGAGATGCGTGCAGCCTACGCCCATGCGATCGCGGACCAGTACCGCTTCTTTTCCTATGGCGACTCAAGCCTGTTGTGGCGCAAAGGCTAGTGAAGTGTACGGTTCCGGCGGCAGGGCGTGATGGCTTCAATCTTGGCCTGAAGCAGGAAGGACTCGATCGCCCGTTCTTCAGCTACGGTGAGCCCTTGTGCACTCAAACCCGCCTTAGACTTCCGCTTCGCTCCTGTATGCGACACGTCTCGGTTAGCCTTGGCCATGGTTCGCTCCATTGCGTTCAATAAACACGTACGAGCGAAGGGGGCATTTGGATCAGTCTTTTACAGACCTAAGGCCTGTAGCGCGTTTGGGGCGGCAAATCGGTACGCAGTTTTGCGGTCAGATTGGCGAACTCGGTCAGCAGCGGCCGGGTTTGTGCAGGATCGATAATCTCTTCAATCCAAAAGCGTTCCGCGGTTTTGAAGGGATCAGAGAGGTCGCGCATACGGCTGGCCAATGCCGCTTTCATGGCGTCTGGATCGTCCGACGCCGCCAGAGCAGATTTGAATGCCGCTTCGACACCGCCTTCTAGCGGCAGCGAGCCCCAGTCGCCGGATGGCCATGCATAGCGATACCGAAAGCGCGTGTGATCCATCATCGCTGCACCGGCGACGCCATAGGCCTTGCGAATAAGGATCGTGCACCACGGCACGCTGGCCTGGTAAATCGCAGAGAGCGCCTTGGCTCCCTGGCGGATCGTTCCCGCCCGTTCTGCCCGCGTGCCGATCACAAAGCCGGGTATGTCCACAAAGTGGACCACCGGTAAGCGGAAGGTTTCTGCCAGATCGACAAAGCGGGTGACCTTCTGCGCAGCCTCTGCGGTCCAGCCTCCGCCATAGACGTTGGGATTGCTGGCGAGGACGGCGACCGGCCACCCATCAAGCCGCGCGAACGCAGTGATGACCGAGGCACCGAATGGGCGACCCATCTCAAAAAGACTGCCCTTATCGACCACCGATGCCAGGATGGCGCGCATGTCATAGCCAAAGCGTTTGTCCTTGGGGATGATGTCGCGCAGGGCTTCATCAATCCGGTCCACCGTATCGGTTGGCTCGGTCCGAGGCGGAGCTTCACCCGCACGATCGGGCAGGTAGGACAAAAACCATTTCGCCGCATCCAGGGCATCGGCCTCGCTGGCATAGGCGTCGTCAACGCCGCCGGCGGCCAGCTGCAAGTCAGCGCCGCCCAGCTCCTCTTTGGTGACGTCTTCGCCAATGCCGGCGACCACAGGCGGGCCTGCAATAAACATTTGGGACGTTCCGGACACCATCGCGCTATAATGGCTGGATACCGCTCGCGCCGCCCCCAGGCCTGCGACCGGGCCCAACAGCAGCGAGACCACTGGAACGCGTTCGAGATTGGCGACCACTTGGTCCCACCCCGGATTGAACGGCACATAGCTGGCCCCGAGATCGAGAATGGACTTCACCGAGCCACCCCCGCCAGTGCCCTCGATCAGCCGGATAAGCGGCAGTCCCAGCTCCCCAGCCATTTTTTCCGCTTCGATCTGCTTTTCGATGATCGCCGCGTCCGCAGCCCCACCGCGCACGGTGAAATCATCGGCAACGATGGCGACCCGGCGTCCGCTGATCGACCCTCGACCAAACAGGCAGTTTGCCGGCATGAAGCCGGTGAGCTCACCATCATCGTTGGTGGTGGCGGTGCCGGTGATGGATCCCAGCTCTACGAAGCTGCCTTCGTCTAGCAAAAGCTCAATGCGCTGGCGCACATTGAGCCGTCCGGCCTTGGCCTGGCGTTCCAGCTTGTCTGGACCGCCCATGCCTTTGGCCAGCGCTTGGCGCTTGCGTAATTGCTCGATTTCGTCTTTCCAGCTCATATCCACCCCACCCTCTCGCCAATTGAACCAGCTTGATGTCCAGTTTTCCCTTTGAACTCGCCCGTGTCGACGGCCAGGCCCGCACCGGAGTGTTGAAAACGCCGCGCGGCGACATTCGTACACCGGCCTTTATGCCCGTGGGCACGCAAGCGACTGTAAAGGCGCTCTATCCCGATCAGGTCCGTCAAACCGGTGCGGATATCCTTCTGGGCAACACCTATCATCTGATGCTGCGCCCGGGCGCGGAGCGTGTGAAGCGTCTTGGGGGGCTGCATCATTTCATGCGCTGGGACAAACCCATCCTGACCGACTCAGGTGGATTTCAGGTCTGGTCGCTGTCTGATCTGCGTGAAATGAGCGAGGACGGCGTGGCGTTTAAAAGTCATTTGGATGGCTCCAAGCATATGCTTACGCCAGAACGCTCCATTGAAATCCAGGCGGATCTTCTGGGGGCTGACATTTCCATGCAGCTCGATGAATGTACGAATTTTCCTTGCCCGCGCGACGAGGCGGCCAAGTCCATGGAGCTGTCGGTGCGTTGGGGCGCGCGCTCAAAGGCGGCCTTTGGCGACCGTGCCAGCCAAGCGCTGTTCGGAATCGTGCAGGGTTCAGTTTTTGAGGATTTGCGCCAGCAAAGCGCCGAGGCCCTGATCGCAGAGGGTTATGATGGATATGCGGTCGGTGGGCTTGCCGTAGGCGAGGGGTTTGAGCGCATGTGCCAGGTCCTCGACGTCACCACGCCGCACCTGCCCACCGAGCGCCCCCGCTATCTGATGGGGGTGGGCAAGCCGATCGATCTGGTCGAAGCCGTTGCGCGGGGGATCGACATGTTTGACTGCGTCTTGCCGACCCGGTCCGGGCGCCATGGCCAGGCCTGGTCAGACTATGGCCCGATGAATTTGAAGAATGCGCGCTTTGCCGAGGCCACAGAGCCTCTTGATGAAAGCCTGGATTGTCCGGCCAGCACCGAATACTCGCGCGCCTATATCCACCACCTCATCCGCGCCGGGGAGTATCTGGGCTCGATGCTGCTGTCCTGGCATAATATTGCCTATTATCAGGACCTGACACGGCGCATGCGCGCCGCCATTGCCGCCGGCGAATTCGAGACGTTCCGAACAGGCTTCTTGGCGCGCTGGGCTGAAGGGCAGACGGCGCGCGAGGGCTAGCCGGCCTCCGGTTCAATCAGAAGATTATAGGCCCCGAGCGCTTCGGTCAGGACGCTTGCGTCACAGTCTTGGACATCAAAGGCCCCGCGAAGCCAAGCCCGGCGCTTTAACGCGATCTCGCGCTCCAGCCGCGCCGCCGCTTCGATTTCGCCAGCACTCCCCAGGAAGCGGACCACCGGCCGTGCTGGGTTCAGCCCGACAATGGTGGATCGGGCGACGTCAGTTGCGGCGTCGGGCGCGCGCGAGACGGCATCGCTTGCAAATTCTCGGGCTTGTTCTGTGCGGGATGGATCATCCTCGCCCACAACCGGTTCAGGCCCAGCGGGCTCCTCATCGGGTCCGAGCAGAGCTGTCAGGCGGGCAATGTCGCGGGCCACGGCCGGGCAATCTGCGTCACTGCCGGTCCCACCATAGGGGGTTGCAACGGTCGTTTCGCCTTCATCGATGACGATCGCTCCAGGCTCCGCGCGGGGCAGGCCGATGGCATCTGTCGCGGTGTCTTCCGAGAAAATGTCGCCCACATCAACGGTGCTGCACGCGGTCACGGTCAGAGCTGCCCAGGGCGCGGCGAGAAGAAAGGAAATCCGGGTCATGGGTCGGACACTAACCTGCGGAACGCCCGCCCGTCAGCCATGAAATTGGCGTCGCTGAAAAAGCGCTGTATTGGGCTTTAGAATGGCTTGACCCGGTGGGCGGTCGCCACTAGGTTCCGCGACCTCATTTCCGGACACGGAAAACGAGCCGTTAGCTCAGTTGGTAGAGCAACTGACTTTTAATCAGTAGGTCCAGGGTTCGAATCCCTGACGGCTCACCATCTGCTTCCCAACATACTGATTTCAGACACCTTTATTGGCCTGTCTCGCTCGCTTTGGATCGCGTTCGCGCTCGCCTGTTCTCGCTGGGCATCATTATGGCCATGCTTGTCCGGTGCGGTCAGATATTGGAGCCCGGCGACTGCAGGTGCAGTCGCCGGATCCGTACTAGAAGCTTTTGCTGATTGAAAAGACCGCCGTCGCGTCGGTGATATCGCCATCCTCGCTGGTGTCGATATAAGCCAGCGACCAGTCCAGGCCGATATCGAGCGATCCGCCAACGGCCACAGTCCAATCCCATTTGTCGTCGCCGTCGCCATCGGGATCGCCGAACGCGCCAGTTTCATAGCCGAGCCCGGCTGAGGCGGTCAGGCCGGTATCCCCGATTGGCATCTCGCCAGCGTAGTAAAGATACAGATTGTCGTCGCTGCCGATATTATCCTGCTCCGGCGCGTAGGCGACCCCGAAGCTAGAGGCGATTGGACCAGTTTCAGCCGACACCGAGCCATAGAGTTCGCCATAGGCCACATCCTCGGCTCCGGGGTAGAAATAGCCAAGGATACCGACATCGAAGCTAAGGCCACCAGCCTCCCAGCCATATCCTGCGTAGAGGTCCAGCTCCAGTTCAGAATTACCAACGGGTTCAATACTGGACGCCCACGTTCCGACATAAAAGCCGCCGTCAAACCCGAGATCGAATCCGCCTTGCAAGGCGATGGTCTCATCGCTGAGCGAGATCCCGCGGAAGCGATAGTCAGTGACCAGCGCCACATTGGCCTCAACGGTTGGGGTTTCAGCCAGCGCCGGAGCCGTTGCGGAAAAGCTCAAGGCCAGAACGCTCAATGCGAGAAATTTTGCCGATTTCATACTAAATCTCCATTAAAGGTTGTATTTCGTGTTAAAGAGTGGGCGTTCGGGCCCGCGGACACGGGCCCGAAGCCTTGTGTTATTCAGCCGGACGCGTCTCCGGGACGAATTCGGGATAGGCGCTGTGCCCCAACTCGCTGAGATCACCACCAATCGCTTCTTCGTCCGAATTGAGCCGGATTCCGATCACGAATTTCAGGGTGAGCCAAAGTGCAAAGCTTAAGCTGAATACGAAGGCACCAACGGCGATGATGCCAACGCTCTGACCCAAGAAAGTGGCATCAGGATTGGTCATCGGCACAGCCAACGTGCCCCAAATGCCCGCAAAGAGGTGGACGGGGATGGCCCCAACCACATCATCAAGGCGCAGGCGTTCCAGCAGAACCGCGCCAAAGGTTGCGATCACGCCACCCGCTGCACCGATCAGAATCGCTTCAAAAATGGTTGGCGTGAGGGGTTCGGCTGTAATCGCGACCAGTCCAGCCAGGGCTCCATTGAGCACCGAGCCAAGATTGGCTTTTCCGCGGCCCAGACCCATAGAGGCCAAGTATGCCGCGACGACACCGGCGGCCGCAGCCATATTGGTGTTGGCAAAAATCTGAGCGACGGCTGTCGCGTCCGCAGCGCTGCCCAAGGCGAGCTGAGAGGCTCCGTTAAAGCCAAACCAGCCAAACCAGAGCACGAATGTGCCCAGCGTTGCCAGGGGCAGGCTGGAGCCGTGCATGGGAACCGGCTTGCCGTTCACGAAACGCCCATTGCGTGCGCCTAGCAGAATAATGCCGGCAAGGGCAGCCCATCCCCCCGTGGAGTGGACCAGGGTCGACCCTGCAAAGTCAGAGAAGCCAAATTGGGAATCCAGCCAGCCGCCGCCCCATTCCCAAGCGCCTTGGATGGGGTAGATCACGCCCGCCAGCACGGCCACGAAGATGAAAAAGGCTCCAATCCGCACCCGCTCTGCCACCGCGCCGGATACGATGGATGCCGTTGTGGCGACAAACACCATCTGGAAGAACCAGTCAGACGCGCTCGCATATCCGTTTGCTGCGACATCGATGGTTTCGTCTGCGGCGGTTTCGCTTGGGCCCCAGGGAATCGGCGTTCCAAATATCCCGCCGGTCGCATCGACGTTCAGATACATCAGGTTATAGCCGATCAGGAAGAACATCAGCCCGGCGATGGAATACAGGCCAATATTTTTCAGGCAGATCACCGCGGCGTGTTTGGTCCGCACGAAACCGGCTTCTAGCATCGCGAAGCCTGCGGCCATCCACATGACCAAGAAGCCGCCAATTAGGAAGAGTAAGGTATTAAAGACATAGGCGGTCTCAGGGCTCACCGCAGCGTTGGCGGGCGCGGCAATAAGGCCAAAGAGTGAAAGAACGCCCAGGGCGAGAAGCCTTGGGCGGGTGAAGACTGGCATCATGACGATTGCTCCCCAATCGAGCGTCTGCCGGTCCGCTGACCGATTTTAATTCCGGCTTTGGGCGCGAAACGGCGAAATGGATGAAAAGTCGACGCAACGGCTGATGGATCAGCAGGTATAGCTGGCGTAATCGCCGCTCGGTGATGCATGCTCGCCTCCGTCGCGTTGCGCGTCGGCCGGCAGCTCGTCTCCTGTCACGCGTGGATCGATCCACGTCTTTATGACAAAAGCTTTACAGAGCAAATGGTGCATTGCAACATAAAAATGAAAGAAATGTTGCGACTGCGAATTTTCGTGGAGAGCGCCCTCCTCGCATCGAGGGAGCTATTTTTCCCATATATTTCAATAATAAAAAAATTGGCGGCTAAGCCGCCTTAGTTTGGAGACGGCCGAGGCCGTGTCCAAACGCTCGCGAACAGGCTCATCACATGTCAAATATAAAGGCGGCTTGTATTGCGTTGCAGCATTGTGTGCTCGACCGTTGGGCAACGATGCCCGTCTTCGGAGCACGCTCACTCGGCTGCGGCGGTGGCGGCGTCCAGGCCATCAGTCAGCGCTTCACGTCGGAACTGGGTTGGCGTGATGCCGGTCGCCGCACGGAAGGCGCGATTAAAGGGCGCGATGGAGCCATAGCCGAGGTCGAGCGCGATTTGTAGCACCTGACGGCGGGCCTGAGCGGGATCGCTGAGTGCGGTTTTGGCGGCCCCGATCCGGTACTCGTTCAAGAAGGCTGCGAAATTGCGATAGCCCAGCTGCTGATTGATGACCTGGCGAAGCCGATGTTCTGGAGTCTTCAGCTGGTCTGCCAGCCGTCCAACGGTGAGGCCGGCTTCGGTGAAGGCTCCATTGGCCATCAGGGTGCGCAGCTCGACAGCCAAATGGCGATCTGCTGCAGCAATGCCCGGTTCGACCTTTGGATCACGGGCTTTTTGCACATCGCGGTCTTCGGGAAAGAAGTCACCCTGTGCAGACAGGCAGTAGGCGGTCACCCCGCAGCTGACCAGTAATAAGATCACCGCCTGAGCCAGATGGGCCGTTTGCGGCAGGATCGTCATCAGCTGGAGAGTGTGCATCAGTGTAATGGCGATAATGCTCATCGCCACGGCACCCACCCAGATCGCACGAAACTTTCGACGGTGCTCCACCAGATCATCACGTGAGCCGTTGGCGATGATCACCATGACATGAACCATCAGCGCGGCATTGATCAGTTCGGACCCCCAGAAAGACCCGCTGATAAGGGTCGCCGGAGCAGCAAAGAGACCAAGGATTGCTGGGGTGATCACTAAGGGAAGCGGGATCAACCGGCTCCAGTGCCATCGATTCATGTCGCAGAACAGCGCCAGCGCGAACCACCAGAAAAACACCCCAGCGGACATGGCTGGGACCTTTAAGACAGAAACGACGTCAGGCAGCGCTGTGATCATGGCCTGGGCGCTGCCCAGTCCATAAGCCGCTGCGGACAAGGCAAAAAGGGCACCAAAGCGCGCCGTTAAAGAGCGCATGGCCAAAGGCGCAAGCGCGGCAGCCAGGATTAGGCTTGCGCCAGCTGCCGCGCCGCGAAGCGCCAGATCGATTGTCATCAGGGCGTCCAAAACGCCACCTCCGCAATTGCGTCGGCGATAGAATGCGCTCTAGCGGCTGATGGAGGCAAGACGGATCCGGGTCACGTCTGCGCCATGTTGCGCTGTTAGCAGGGGCGCGCGGAGCTGAACCACAGCCCGTTCTACTGTGTCAGCGGTGCAGATGCGCACGCTATGCTCGAAGGCTGCACTGCCGCGGTTTTCCTCGCGACAAACGGCAAGAGCAGCGGTCGTGATGCGGGCATAGGCATTTGCAGCGCCGGCTTCAGTTGAAAGCTCAGCTGGGGAAATGGAGATATCACGAGAGGCTGTGTCGTCATTGGCCAAAACAGGCGCGGTGACTAGGGCGGCTGCGAAGGCGGGGAGGAGCAAGAACTTAGACATAGGTGTCTTCCTTTTTTATCGATCACCAGATCGCCGCTGCGGGGGAGTGCAGCGACAAAAGGAAGATCAGCCCATACCGGGTCCGGTGTCTTATCAGGGCTGAAAACGCTCAGGCTTTTTCATTTCCGCGCAGGCTTTTTCAGAAATGATCAGCGGTGCTCGGCGATACGGCTGAGGAACACCTCGCCATAGCGTTCCAGCTTGCGGGTGCCGACGCCATGACAGTGGCTCATCTCTTCCAGCGTGGAAGGTTTCGCCAAGGCCAATTCGATCAGCGTGCGGTCGGCGAAGACGGTGTAGGCGGGTTTTCCCGACTCTTTGGCCAAGTCGAGCCGAAGTGTGCGCAATGCGCTGTAGAGCGCTCGGTCACGGTCTGACTTCAACGCTTCTGCCGCCTCCGAAACCGGACGCGATCTGGAGGTTTTTGCACCGCGGGCCTCTTCAGGGGGGCGCAGTTGCAAGGCTTCGCGGCCAAACAGAATGTCCTTGCCTTTGGGGGTCAGAACCCATTCGCCATGGCCGTCGATGGGCTGGTCAATCGCTCCGGCGGCGAAGAGCTGGCGGAACACGCTCATCCATTGCTCTTTAGAGAGATCTTCGCCCACGCCGAAGGTTGGAATTGTGTTGTGGCCCCGGGCTCTCACCTTTTCGGTCTCTACGCCGCGCAGGACGCTGATCAAGTGCTCCAGGCCGAATCGCTGGCCGGTCCGGGCGATGGCCGACATGGCTTTTTGGGCCAGGACCGAGCCATCAATGCGTTTGGGTGGATCTTCGCACAGATCGCATTTGCCGCACGGCTCGATCTGTTCGCCGAAATAACCCAGCAGGGTCTGGCGGCGGCATTGCGGCGCTTCGCAGTAGGCGATCAGCGCGGACAGGCGGCGCAGGTCCATCTGCTTGCGGCTGTCGTCGGCATCGCTATCGGCAATCTGGCGGCGGCGTAGCGCGGCGTCGCCCAGCGACCACAGCATCAGGGTCTCAGCGGGGTCCCCGTCGCGGCCGGCTCGCCCGATTTCCTGATAATAGGCTTCCATGGATTTAGGCAGCGCAGCGTGGACGACATAGCGCACATCGGGTTTGTCCACGCCCATGCCGAACGCGATGGTCGCACACATCACCATGTCTTCAGATTTCACGAACTCGTCCTGACGAAAAGCTCGCACCTCTTTATCAAGGCCAGCGTGATAGGCTGCGGCATAGACGCCCGCCTTGTTCAATCGGTCGGCGAGGTCCTCACAGGCCTTACGGCTGGCCGCATAGATAATGCCAGAGCGTCCGGGGCGGGCCTTCACAAAAGCCTCGATCTGCGCCGAGGCCGATCGCTTGGCCCCCACTGCCAGGTGGATATTCGGACGGTCAAAGCCGGCGACGAATTCGGTCGGAGCGCGTTCAAACAACCGTCCGGCAATATCCCGGCGCGCCGCGGCATCTGCTGTCGCGGTGAAGGCGGCTATTTGCGGACGTCCTGCAGCCTCAGCCAGCTCAGCAATGCGCAGATAGTCCGGACGAAAGTCATGGCCCCATTGGCTGACGCAATGGGCTTCATCTACGGCGATCATGGTCAATCCGGCGCGTCCGAGCCGCTCTGCAAAGCCGGGGACAGACAAGCGTTCAGGTGAGACATAGAGCAGGCGCAAGTCACCGTCGTCGAGCGCTTGCCACGCCCGCTCGCGCTCATGCGGGTCGTCGGCACTGGTCAGGTGCGCGGCCGCGACACCATTGGCTTGCAGGCTGACCACCTGGTCGCGCATCAAGGCGATGAGGGGCGAAACCACGAGGGTCAGGCCGCCACGCAGGATCGCAGGCAGCTGGAAGCAGAGCGATTTGCCCCGGCCCGTCGGCATCACGGCCAACACATTTTCACCGGCCAGGACCGCTTCGATGATTTCTTCTTGTCCGGGCCGGAACGTGTGAAACCCGAACACCTCGCCCATTCGCGCTCTTGCAGCCTCCAACGGGGGGGCTGAGGCAGGAAGGGTGGAGGAATCAGGTGTGGACATGGGCAGACGCTAGCGATCCGGCTGCAAGCTGCAATCCTCGCCTGCTTGCCCGAACGCAGTCAGGAGGGTAGGCGGGAGAGGATTAAACAAGAAGGGCAAGGACATGGCCGAAGGCGCGCTGTCCCATATTCGTGTACTCGATTTGTCTCGCGTACTGGCCGGGCCCTGGTGCACCCAGATTCTCGGCGATCTCGGCGCGGATATTATCAAGGTGGAAAATCCCGACGGCGGTGATGATACCCGCAAGTGGGGTCCGCCCTTCATGGCCGATGAGGATGGGGCACCGGCGGATGCCGCTTATTATCTGTGCGCCAATCGCAATAAGCGCTCAATAGCGGTGAATATGCGCGAGGAGAAGGGCCGCGAGATTTTGCGTGAGCTGGCGCTCCAGAGCGATGTGGTCATTGAGAATTACAGGGTGGGCGGCCTTGCCAAATATGGCCTCGATTATGCGAGTTTGAGCCCGTCGAAGCCTGACCTGGTCTACTGCTCGATCACCGGATTTGGTCAAACCGGCCCCTTAGCCGACCAGCCCGGATACGACTTTCTGATCCAGGCGATGGGTGGCCTTATGAGCGTCACTGGCGAAGACACGCCCATGAAGGTGGGTATTCCCGCCGTGGATTTGTTCACCGGCGTCTATGCGGCCAACGCCGTAATGGCGGCGCTGATTGCGCGCGATAAAGGCCTTGGCGGTCAGCATATCGACATGGCTCTATTTGATGTCCAGGCCGCCATGCTCGCCAACCAGGCCTCGAACTATTTCGTTTCAGGCCAGGTCCCCGGGCGCAAAGGCAACGCACACCCCAATATTGTTCCCTACCAGGATTTCCCGACGGCTGATGGGCGTCTTGCCGTGGCCGTGGGCAATGATCGCCAGTTTGCCGCATTTGCGTCCGTGCTGGGGCAGCCGGGCTGGGCCGCGGATGAGCGTTATGCCACGAACGCAGCGCGGGTGATGCATCGCGAGCGGCTGGTGGCTGAGATCACATTGGTGTTGTCGGAGCGCAAAACCGGACACTGGCAGGATTTACTAGCGGAAGCGGGGGTCCCAAGCGGGCCCATCCAGACCATAGACCAGGTTTTCGATCACCCGCAGGCGGTGTCGCGAGGCTTGCGGCAGGACACGCACGTTACCGGGGCAGGGGCTGCAGACCTGGTCTCCAACCCCATGCGGTTGTCGCGAACGCCGGTCCAAACGCGTTTGGCACCGCCGCGACATGGCGAACACACGTGTGAGGTGTTGCAGGAACGCCTCGGTTTCGACCAAAACCTAGTTAATGCGCTCGCGCGACAGGGTGTTGTGGCCTGATTTGTCACTTAGCCGCGCCGCGGGCTGTGGCGTGCAGTGCACAATTGAGATATCAGAGTGTTCGGAACGTTTCGTCAGTCAACGTCTGACTGATTCGAAACGTCCGATGGATAATCAATCGAAGGGCGGGTTCGCCCGGAGGGGATAGGAATGAAGAAACAGCTTCTTTCGGCTGCTGCCGTTGGTGCCCTCTTCGCCGTGCCGTCCATGGCGGTCGCGGATGAAGGCTGGTATCTGAGCGGTGGCGTAGGCTACGGTTCGCTCGACACCGAGTTTTCCGGAAGCCTGACTGGTGACGCGGAAGGCGTCTCCGACCTGCGCGAGAAACTCGCCCTTGGCTATGAGTGGGCCAACAACTGGCGTCTTGAAGGTGAGCTGGCTCACCGCTTCAACGACACCGGTGCCGTTGGCAACTTTGAGGACAGCAGCTCCGACATCCAGCTTTGGACCGGCATGCTGAACCTCTACTATGATTTCGATCAGGGTGGCTGGTGGACCCCATATGTGGGTGCCGGTATTGGTTGGGCTCAGCACGATGTTTCGGCCTTTGGCTGGAGCACGGGCACGACCCCGGTCAACAATGCTGGCGCAGCGGATGCGCGCTGGACCGCCGTTCAGGACAGCGACACCGCGCTGGCTTGGAACCTGATTGCCGGTATTGGTTGGGAGCTCTCTGAGCGTCTGACCCTGGATACCGAATATCGCTATTTCAACTCTGAGGGCACCAGCTACACGCCGGGCCTGGATTCGGATGGCTATAACGGCCACGAAGCTTGGTTGGGCCTGCGTTACGGCTTTGGCGCACCGGCAGCGGTTCCGCCGCCACCACCGCCGCCTCCGCCCCCGCCGCCTCCGCCGCCTCCGCCACCACCTCCGCCTCCGCCTCCGCCGCCTCCACCGGCGTGTGAGGACGTGGACTTTGTGGTCTACTTCAACTGGGATCGCTCGAACCTGACCGATCAGGCTCGTACGGTGATCAACCAGGCTGTGAATGAAGCCCGCTCATGCGGTGTGGCTTCGGTGTCTGTTGACGGCTTTACCGACCGTTCGGGTGCCGCATCTTACAATGTTGGCCTGTCCGAGCGTCGTGCTCGCGCGGTCCGCGACGAGATGGTGCGTCTGGGCGTTCCGGCGGCTGCAATCTCGCTCAACGCCTTTGGTGAGAGCCGCAATGCGGTTGCTACGCCGGACGGTGTGCGCGAGCCGCTGAACCGTCGTGCAGAAGTGCTGATCGACCTGAACTAGGGTCCTCACACTTCAGCATAAATACTGCTGCGGCCCGGTGCGAAAGCGCCGGGCCGTTTGCGTTTGGAGCAGGTTCTCGATGGGGGGCGACCAGCCGACGGGTTGACCCGTCGCGCGGGCGGGCGCAGAACCGAGCAGTTATTCTTTCCCCTCGGCGCTCGGGATCTTCACCGATGCGCGAGGCTCTGCCGATCAGGACGATATTTATGAGCAAGCCGGAAACGCCCTATCGTAAACGCGCTGTAGGCGATCACGCCCTGTCCCCGGAAACCCTGATGATGAGTTATGGCTTTGATGCCAAGCTCTCCGAAGGGTCGATCAAGCCGCCGATTTTCCAGACTTCCACCTTTGTATTTGCCTCCGCAGAAGAAGGCGCGGCTTTCTTCCGAGTCATGGGGGGGCGTGCGCAGGCTGGCGATCCCGATCAGGCCGGTTTGATGTATACCCGCTTCAACAACCCCAATATGGAGGTGGTTGAAGATCGTCTGACGCTGTTTGATGGGGCTGAGGAAGCGCTGGTCTTCTCCTCGGGCATGGGTGCGATCTCGACGGTTTTGATGGCGCATGCCCACTCCGGCGATGTCGTGCTTCATTCCACGCCGCTTTACGGCGGTACTGAAACGCTGGTGCGCTCGATCCTGCCACAATACGGCATTCAAAGCCGCGACTTCTTTGCCAACGCCGACGAAGCCGATATTCGCGCTGAAGTTGAAAAAGCCGCTGAGATGGGCCGCATCGCGGTGATCTATGTGGAAACGCCGACCAATCCGACAAATGAGCTGGTTGATCTGGCGCTGATGGCCAAACTTGCTGATGAGATTGGCGAACGCCAGGGTCACCGTCCGCCCGTGGTGGTCGACAACACGGTGCTGGGTCCGATTGGCCAGAGCCCACTCGCCCATGGCGGAGACATCGTGGTCTACTCGCTCACGAAATATATCGGCGGTCACTCAGACCTGATTGGGGGTGCCGCTCTGGGGGCCGGTGCTCTAATGGCTCCGGTGCGCAAGCTGCGGTCGGGCATGGGCACGAATCTGGACCCGAATACTTGTTGGATGCTGGCGCGTTCGCTGGAAACGGTGAAGCTGCGCATGCAGGCGGCCTTCGACGGAGCCAATGACGTGGCCGCCTTCCTGCGCGACCATCCGAAAGTCACCAATGTCCGGCATCTTGGCTTCCTGGAGCCCGGGACGCGAAACTATGAGATTCAGAAGCGCCAATCGGGCGATTATTATGGCTCGACGTTCTCCTTTGATGTGGATGGCGGCCAGGAGGGGGCCTTCCGCATGCTCAATGCGTTGAAAGTCGTCAAACTGGCGGTCTCGCTGGGCGGAACGGAATCGCTCATCTGTCATCCAGGCACCACGACCCATGCCGCTGTTGCTCCAGACCTGCAGAAGCGCCTGGGCTACACGCCGGGCATGGTACGCACCTCTATTGGCATCGAGAATCCGGCAGACCTGATTGCCGATTTTGAGCAGGCCCTGGCCCAGGTGTAAGCCATGAGTGAGCGGAACAAGCCGGCATTCGATCTTGATGCCCGAGAAAAAAACGTTCTGGATTGGGTGGACGGGCGGGCCGATCACATGATCGGCACCGTCAAACGCTGGTCGAACATCAACTCTGGCAGCCGCAACCCAGACGGGTTGGAGGCCATGCGCGCCGAGCTCACAGACGCCTTCAGTGAAACCGGTGCTGAAATCACGCCGGTTGAGCTGGCCCCGTCTCAGACGGTCGAGCTGAATGGTGAGATCACAGACATCGTCTACACGCCCGCCATGAAGGTGAGCCAGCGCCCTGACGCTCCAATTCGTATTGTCCTGACCGGGCATCACGACACGGTCTTTCCACCGGGCGCAGGTTTTGACGAATGGCGTCTATTGGATGACGACACCATCAATGGGCCTGGCGTGGCTGACATGAAAGGTGGCCTGATTGTCATGCTCAACGCGCTCCTCGCGCTGGAGCGCAGCCCGTGGGCGGATCAGGTTGGCTATGACGTCATGGTCAGCCCTGATGAAGAGATTGGCTCTCTGGGCTCGGGCCCAAAACTCATGGAGCTGGGGGCCAAGGCCCATGTGGGCATGACTTATGAGCCGGCCTTGGCTGATGGCTCCCTCGCGGGTGCACGCAAAGGGTCTGGCAATTTTTCATTGCTTTGTAAGGGCAGGGCGGCCCATGCCGGGCGGGAGCACCATCTGGGTCGCAATGCGATTGTGGCCGCCGCTGAATTCGCCACGCAGCTCGATCGCCTGAACGGTCAGCGTGAAAATGTTACGTTTAATGTGTCACGCATTGATGGCGGCGGGGCACCGAATGTCGTGCCGGACCTTGGGATTTGCCGTTTCAATATTCGGGTGAAAACTGAGGAGGAGGCGGTGTGGGCCAAAGGCGAGATTGCGCGCATCCTGGCGGTCATCAATGAACGCGACGGTATCACCGCAGAGCTTCATGGCGGCTTCACGCGTCCGCCAAAGCCCATGAGCCCGGCCAATCTTCGCATGTTTGAGTGGACCCGGGCGGCTGGATCCACGCTGGGTCTGGACATTGTCTGGAATGACACGGGCGGTGTGTGCGAAGGCAATAATCTATGGGCTTCAGGCTGTCCGAATGTGGATACGCTCGGCGTGCGCGGCGCGGACATTCACTCAGATCGCGAGATTGCAAAACTCTCCAGCTTCGCTGAACGCGCCAAGCTGTCTGCGGTGATGTTGATGGCCTTTGCGCGGGGTCGATTTGATGCCGCTGAGGCGCGAAAGCTGAGCTAGGGGGGACGACATGCTCGTCATGCGCGCGGCTCGGGCCGCAGACACCGACGCGTTTCTGGGGCTTGCAAAGGCGGCTGGGCCCGGCTTCACCAGCCTGGCATTGTCAGATGAGGCTCTAGCAAACAAACTCACCAAGACAGAGAAGGCCTTCCGCGGTGAGCTGACCGATCGCGCTGACTGTGTTTATCAGCTGATGCTGGAAGATACCGAAAGCGGACGCATTCTTGGAACATCGGCGGTGAAGGCCGAGGTGGGGGTGAAGAAGCCCTATTTTGATTTCAAGCTGGTCACCATTGCTCAGGCGTCGAAAGAGGCCGATCGCCGCTTTGACATGGACGCCATGATGCTTGTGAACGACTTCGCCGGAGCGACCGAAGTTGGCTCACTCTTTGTCAGCGACGTGCTTCGAGGGCGTGGGGCGGGCAAGCTCGCCTCAAAATCGCGCTATCTGCTGATGGGGGCCGATCGGGATCGTTTTGGGGACACAATCCTTTCAGAGCTGCGCGGCGTGGTCGATGACAAGGGCGACAGCATTTTTTTTGAGTATGTCACGCGGCCCTTTTTCCGCATGACCTTTGATGAGGCTGATCGCCTTTCAGCCTCGACCGATAATCAGTTCATTCTGGATCTGATGCCCCAGCATTTGATCTATCTCGACCTGCTGCCCAAAGAGGTTCAGGAGGTTATCGGTAAAACCCATCCTCATGGAGCCAATGCGCTGCGCCTGCTGCAGGCGGAAGGCTTCCGATATGACCGCTATATCGACATCTTCGATGGCGGACCGTTGGTGTCCTGCCCGGTAAGTGAAGTCGCAACATTGAAGAACAGCCGGATCGCTGAACTTGTGGACGGGGAGCTCGCCGACGGATTGAATAGTGGCCTCATTTCCAATGACCGCTTTGGTGATTTTCGCTGTGTGCAGACCGACTTTGAAGTGAGTGCGGCTGGACTGCGTCTGAGCCAGGCTGCGCGCCGGGCTCTGGATGTGACTGCGGGCGACGCCCTGCGCTACTGGATTAAGGACTAAGACATGACGGCATCGGCCTATGTGGGGGGCAATTGGATTGAAGGCGGTGCGCAAGCCTTCCAGTCGATCGACCCAGCAAGTGGTGAACCGGTCTGGTCCGGTAAGGCGGCAGACCCCGCGTGCGTGCGCGCTGCCTTTGCTGCGGGCCGTGACGCATTTGCACAGTGGGCGTTGACCTCATTTCACGCGCGCCGTGCCATCGTTGAGCGCTATGAAAGCGTGGTTAGAGCCAAGGGTGATGAACTGGCTGAACTGATCGCGCGCGAAACCGGCAAGCCGCATTGGGAAACCAAGACCGAAGCTGGGACTATGGCGGCCAAAGTTGGTGTGTCGATCAAGGCGTATGAAGACCGGACCGGCTCGACCCGCACCGAGACCGCCTTTGGGAACGCCTCATTGGGTCATAAGCCACTCGGCGTCATGTTCGTGCTCGGCCCTTATAACTTCCCGGGTCACTTGCCCAATGGCCACATCATTCCCGCCTTGCTCGCCGGGAATACGGTTGTGTTCAAACCCTCTGAGCTCACTCCGGCCGTCGGCGAGCTGATGGTGCGCTGCTGGGAGGAGGCCGGACTGCCAGCCGGCGTTCTGAATCTGGTTCAAGGCGCACGTGATACCGGGGCCGCGGCGCTAGATGACCCTGATCTTGATGGCGTTTTGTTCACGGGTAGCTGGGCGACCGGCAGTTTCATCCACAAAAAGTTCGCTGGCCGCACCGGTGTGCAGCTGGCGCTGGAAATGGGTGGCAATAATCCGCTGGTGGTTTGGGACGCCAAAGATGCGGATGCGGCAGCGCGCGTGGCCGTCCTTTCTGCTTACATCACCTCCGGGCAGCGGTGTTCGTGCGCGCGCCGTCTCATCGTGCCTGCAGGGCCGGAAGGGGACGCTGTCGTGCAGGCCATCGCGGCGATGATCCCGAAGCTGCCCATCGGCCAGTGGGATGCCGATCCTGAGCCCTTTATGGGGCCGCTGGTCACCACGCGCGCGGCTGAGCATACGATTCAGGCCCAGGCCGATCTCATCGCCAAAGGCGGTACGGCCATTGTGGAAGCCAAACGTTTGGGGGCCGGGCCGGCCTTCGTGTCGCCAGGTCTCATCAATGTCGATGGTATTGAAACCGATGATGAGGAGGTGTTCGGGCCCCTTCTGCAGGTGCGCCGGGCACACAGCTTTGAAGCCGCGCTGGCAGAAGCCAATAATACCAAATACGGCCTGGCCGCTGGCCTGATCAGTGATGATGAAGCGCTTTGGAAGCGGTTCTGGGCAGGGTCTCGCGCGGGTATTGTGAACTGGAACCGCCCAACGCCGGGCGCAGCGTCGAGCATGCCGTTCGGAGGTCCGGGCCAGTCAGGCAATCTCAGGCCCAGCGCCTACTATGCGGCGGACTATTGCGCGTATCCGGTGGCAAGCCAAGCGGCACCGACGCTAGAGCGCCAGGCGGTGAAGGGGCTGGATTGATGCCAAGCGTTGAAGCCAATTTCGACGGCCTGATTGGGCCCACCCATAATTATGGGGGCCTCGCCCCCGGCAATCTCGCCAGCGCCAACAATAAAGGCTCCGTGGCTTCCCCGAGGACCGGTGTGCTGGAGGGGCTGGCGAAAGCCAAGCGCCTGGCCGATGCTGGAATGATCCAAGGTGTCCTACCGCCTCAGGAGCGCCCTTATATCCATGGCTTGCGCCAGTTGGGCTTCTCCGGGGCCACAGACGGCGCCGTCTGGGAGGCCGCTGTGAAGGCGGGTCCGAAGCTGGCTTCAGATTTCCTGTCTGCCAGCTCCATGTGGGCCGCCAATGCCGCCACGGTCAGCCCTGGGCCGGACACCGCCGATGGCCGCGTGCATTTCACACCGGCGAACCTCATTACGGCGCTTCATCGCTCGATCGAAGGCTTCCAGACCAAGCGCGCGCTACAGCGCATCTTTTCAGATGAGGCCCACTTCACCGTCCATGACGAGCTGCCGCATCAATCAAGCTTCGCCGATGAGGGCGCGGCAAACCATGTCCGACTTTCAGCGGACTACGGCAGCGAAGGCGTTGAGGTCTTCGTTTATGGCCGCGATGGCTTTGCAGCCTGGGACGCCAAATATCCCGCGCGCCAGACTCTCCAGGCGAGCCAAGCGGTGGCCCGCCGCCACGGCCTTGATCCGGCTCGGACGGTGTTTGTCCAGCAGTCAAAGGCCGCCATTGAGGCCGGAGCCTTCCACAATGACGTGGTCTGCGTCTCCAACGGCCCGGTGCTGTTCTTCCACGAATGGGCGTTTGAAAACAAAGACGCGGCGCTGGACGCAATCCGCAAGGCCGCCGATGGCCTATTTGAGCCAGTTTTCGTTGAAGTGCCCGCGAGTGAGGTGCCGATCGGCGATGCGGTGAAATCCTACTTGTTCAACTCCCAACTTCTGAGCTGGCCTGGAGAAAGCCGTCAGGTGGTGCTGGCCCCCGAAGAGACCCGCGAAACCGCGACAACTCACGCCTATTGCGAGCGACTGGTTGCCGGAAACGGGCCTATCGGCAAGGTCGATTTCGCGGATGTGCGCCAATCTATGAGAAATGGCGGTGGGCCCGCTTGCCTACGCTTACGCGTGGTCCTCGATGATGCGCAGCGCGGCGCGGTCAATCCCGCCATATGGATGAATGATGCGCTCTACGCCTCACTGACCGGCTGGGCCGAGACACATTATCGCGAGAGCTTGGGGCCTGAGGATTTGGGCGATCCAGCCTTGGTGGATGAAAGCCGGGCCGCGCTGGATGAGCTGACGCAAATCCTAAAACTCGGGCCCGACTTTTATCCCTTCCAGCGCATCTAGCGCCGTCTACCGAACGCAGAGCACATCGACGATCTCATTGCGGCCGCCGCGCGCAAAGCGCTCGCCGATGAACCAGAGCTGGCCCCGGGATCGGCGGGAGTCGTAGTGAGCTGCACGATTGAACCCTTCAGCTCGGCAGATGCGGTTGGCAACAGGGTCACCGCACCGCTGACCATTGGGTTCCATGCAGAAGGCGATGGAGTATCCCCGCGTCTGAGGCACTGGAATGAACAGGCTGTTCACGCCTCGCACAGACCCTGAATCAACGCCGCCGCCAAAGCCCGCGTCAGGTCGGCCATAGTCCGGCCCGCCATAGATGGGCTCGGGCTCAGGACGCGGAATGCCTTCAGGGCTTGCAGCGCTGATCCGTCCGTCCATGCGGAAGAGTTTCAAATCATTGCTGTCGCGGGAAAACTCCACGCACCGCCCGCCAAAATTGCGATCCGCACAGAGCGTCCAGGTCCCAGAATGAACCTCAATGGAGTTGGCGTAGTTATCAAACCCGACATCCCGCAGATCGAACTCGATATCTCGGATGTGCACCGATTGACCGGTATAATTGCGGCCTGAATACAGCGTGATGCCGCGCCGGCGGTCACGGTCACCGCGATGGAGCGCCCGCACCGACGTAATCCGGTTGTTGAACGCCCAAGGCGTCATATTCTCAACATCGGCATCGACGAGATGGCAGGTGCCGCGATAGTTCGGCTCCAGGCAAACCTCCCAGCGGCCGCCCGAAAAGCGGTAGGAACTCGCCAGATCATTGAATTGGACCCAGCGCAAATCTGGTGCATCGCCGTCCAAAGTGACGGAGCGGCCCTGGTAATCTGGCAGATCGTAGAGGGTGATGGTCGGATTATTGTCCGTGTCGCCACCGCGTCCACCACGCTGGGCGTCGGCGGGCGCAGCAAGCATAGCGCTTACAGCAAGGCTGGAGAAAATCAGGGCTGAAACGCGCATGGCGGGCTCCTTGTCAGTCAGATACGCGAGTGTATCGCATATGACTTTCAAGGGCCCGCCATGAATGGTGACTGAACCGAAAGGGTTAAACGCCTTACGGTTTTGTCAGGTGCGGCTTACTCGAACCGGAACGGTTCGCAAGGCGAATAGCCGCCCGCAGCGTAAGCGAGGACCCCACGGCCCGGACGGGCCGGAGGACAAAACAAACTAGTAGCCTTGGGCCGCGCCGTCCTTGCGCATTTCGGTCGCCCCGTGCAGCACGCCGCTCTCGGCATCCCGCAAGATCGCCTGATAGCCGCCAAAGCCGCCATCACCGTCTTCAACCACGTGGCCTAGCGCCCGGAGCGCTT
>JANQMI010000160.1 GCA_028280165.1 Oceanicaulis sp.
CCCCCGCTGGCGGAGGGGGAGACGCCCCATCTGCACCCGCTGCACCGGTGAAGGACGAAAAACCGGCCCCCTCCGCTCCCTCCGGGAGCACCTCCCCCGCGAGCGGGGGAGGACACCAGGTTGCCGCACGTGCCTCCGGCACGCGTCCGCTGGCGAGCCCGGCGGTGCGCCAGCGCGCTCTGGACGCCGACATTGATCTGGCCGCCGTGCCGGGTACGGGTCCGGCTGGGCGTATCACGCACCAAGATCTGGATGATTTCATCGCCGCTGGTGGCCGTCTGGTTTCCAAAGTGGGCGGCGCGAGCGGTCCATCCAACGCACCTCGCACCGGTGTTGAGACCCAGAAGGTGATCGGCCTGCGTCGCAAGATTGCGGAGAATATGGCGCTGTCCAAGCGCACCATTCCGCACATCGCCTATGTCGACGAGATCGACCTGACGGCGCTGGAAGATCTGCGCGCGCACCTGAACGCCAACCGCGAAGAGGGCCAGGCCAAGCTGACCATCATTCCCTTCCTGGTGCAGGCGCTGGTCAAAGCGCTGCCGCGCTTCCCGCAGGCGAACGCCCATTTTGACACCGAAAGCTCGGTTCTGACCCAGTATGAAGGCATCCATTGCGGGATTGCGGCCGCCACGCCCAACGGCTTGATGGTGCCGGTGATCCGCCATGCCGAAAGCCTGGACATCTGGGACACCGCCGCTGAGGTCAAACGCCTCGCAGACGCGGCCCGGACCGGCAAGGCGACGAAGGAGGAGCTCACCGGCTCGACGATCACCATCACCTCGCTGGGCGCGATCGGGGGCATCGTCACCACCCCGGTGATCAACCACCCTGAAACCGCGATCATCGGCGTGAACAAGCTGCAGACCCTGCCGCGCTATGACGGCGAAGGCCGCCTGGTGCCGCGTAAGATCATGAATCTGTCCTCCAGCTTTGATCACCGCATCGTGGACGGCTATGAAGCCGCCCAGCTGATCCAGGCGATGAAGGCGACTCTGGAAAACCCGGCCACGCTGTTTATGGGGTAGGAGGCTCTGCCCCTCTTCCCCGGCCTTCGCCGGGAAAGAGTTGGAGTACTCAGTCTTCTCGATCGTCATCCTGAACTTGATTCAGGACCCAGTCGCACAGTCATTGCCGCTGGGTCCCAGCTTTCGCTGGGATGACGAAAAGGGGGTAGGGCTCATCCCGCCAGCAGCTTTTCCATCTTATCAATCGCTTGAGCCCAGCCGCCTGCGCCGCCGGAGGTGGCGGGTACGCCGATATGGGTCATGACCATATGGGTTTCGCCGTCTTTTTCTGACAATTCCACAACCACGTCGGTGGTCTCAGGATGGTCTGCGGGCATGCCCATGGATTGCGGCGAGAGAATATTGCCAGCGTCGTCACTTAGGCTCTCGGTGTAGACCAGGCGGTGAGGGGCTTCGACTTCCTTAAACTCACCCACAAACCACATCGTCATCGACCGCTCTGGCGTCTGCATGCCCATGCTGAACAGGCGGCGGCCGCCAACAACAGTGTTCATCTCAACGACTTTGGTGGTCATGCCGTTGGGACCATACCAGCGCTCAAACTGATCGCCTTCAGTCCACAGCGCCCAGACCGTTTCGATTGGGGCGGAGAAGCGGCGTTCAATGCGCACCCACTGGAAATCATCACTCATTGAAATGTCTCACTTTTCTGGTTTTAAAAGGGCATCCATCTGGTCAAAGCGGCTCTCCCAAACAGCGCGCTGGTGTTCCACCCAGGACACAATTTGGGTCAGAGCCTCCGGATTGATCGAACAGGGACGGAATTGCGCGTTGGTGCGCTGGGTAATCAGGCCGGCCCGCTCCAAGACCTTGATGTGTTTGGAGACTGCCGGAAGGCTCATATTGAGCGGCGCGGCAAGCTCGCTAACCGTCGCATCTCCAGAGGCCAGCCGCGCCAGCATGGCGCGCCGGGCCGGATGGGCGAGGGCGGAAAAGGTCTCGTCGAGTTCGGTATCGCTTTGCATGGGTTTGAGATAAACCATCTCGTTAATTAACTCAAGAGTTAAATAATGGCTCACCCGCTCTTCCCCGGCGCAAGCCGGGGCCCAGAGCAGTGAGTCTTAGCGCTTCATGATCTCTGGATCCCGGCTTGCGCCGGGAAAGAGAGGGATCATTCAATCCTTTGGATCGTCATCCTGAACTTGATTCAGGACCCAGTCGCACAGCGAGTGCCGCTGGGTCCCAGCTTTCGCTGGGATGACGAATGGGGGGAAGGCAAAGCGCGCAGCACGTCTGATCTCTCTCTTCTCCTTCCCGGCCCTGCAGCGAGTTCAGGGTAAACATCGGCCGGGATCCAGAGCGACCCGTCTCGGCTCTGATAAGGCCCTGGCCCCGCGCAGGCCGCAAAGGAAAGGACGACTATAGGCTGCGCCGCGCTGGGCTTTCCGGTCGACCACGCGCGGACCCCTTTCCAACGCGGCGCTCTGCCTCTAATGTCACCACTGGTGACATTAGAGTTTCAAAGGGACCCCCATGACCATTTTCGACATGATCAAGGACCATATGGCCAAGTCTGTTCGCTTTGCAGCGGAGACCGGCGCACAAGTGGTTGAGATCCGCCCCGACGGCGCAGAGGCGCGGCTGGCGAAAACCGACAAGGTGGGCAATCACATCGGTACGGTGCATGCCGGTGCGATCTTCACATTGGGCGAGACCGCGTCCGGGGCCGCCATGAGCGGTCTTCTGGCCGATAAGGTGCTGGAACTGCGCCCGGTCGCGGCGAATGCGTCTATCCAGTATCTGAAGACCGCCAAGACCGATCTGATGGCCTATGGCAAAGCCACCATTCCGGCTGAACAGGCGCTCGCGTCCATCGAGGCTGATGGCAAGGTCCAGTTTGACGTCAATGTTTCGATCCGCGATGCGGACGAGACCGAAGTCGCAACCATGACGGTCGCCTGGCACGTCAAAAAGGTCGCCTGATCCCATGGCGGACGCCGGTCGGCGCTATCATCACGGCGGGGTCCGCGGCGCGGCGCTTGATGCGGCGATGGCGCTTTTGGACACCGAAGGGGCGGAGGCCATCACGATGCGCGCGGTGGCGAAGGCGGTGGGGGTCGATCATCGCGCGCTGTATCGCCACTTCCCCGACCGCGAGGCGATCCTGTCGGCGCTGGCCACACGCGGCTATGAGGCGCTCCTGGACGCCTTTCAGCAGCCTTCAGGCGATGACAGGCCGCTCTTTGCCGCCTTCACCGCGCATATCCGCTTTGCGCTGGCGCGCGCGCATTTGCATAGTTTGATGCTGACCCGTCCGCGGGCTGCGATCGACGGCGATGCGGCGCTCAACCGCGCCGTCTTTGCCGTGCTGGAGCACTTAATGGCTGGCGCGCGTACCGCGCTCGGGCCGGGTGCCACGACCGAAACGGCAAAAGCGCTGGCGCTCTCTGGGTTGTCGAGCGCCTATGGCATGGTGTCGCTCGCCGCAACGCAGACCTTGATGCCTCGCACGCCGGACGCCCAGGAAGCTTTCCTGATTGACCAAGTGCATGCGGTGCTGGAGGGGCAGATCGCCCGCCTGCGCGGTTAGGGCGTATCTGCGATCCCGTCCCGCCGCGGATCCGCTCCGCCTTCGAACGACCCGTCCGCATTGACCCGGACGATGTGGATGCCGGAATTCTCTCCGCGCCCGCCTTCGATAGTGAAACCGCGTGCTTCAAGTTCGGCCAGCATGGTGTCATCGAAACCGGTCTCAATGCGCACCACATCACCGCGCGCGACCACGTTGGGCAGGGCCGCAGCCTGTTGCGGGCTCATGCCCCAGTCAATCATGGCGACAAAGGTTTTGGCCACATAGGCCACGATGGAGTTGCCCCCCGGGGAGCCCGTCGCAAAGGCAAAGTCTCCGGCCTCGTCCAGCACGATGCTAGGCGACATGGATGAGCGTGGACGCTTGCCCGGTGCGACGGCGTTAGGGCGCAACGCGCCGTCTTCATCGCGCGCTTCGAAGGCGAAGTCGGTCAGCTGATTATTGAGGAAAAACCCGCCCACCATGCGTCCGGAGCCAAATGCGCTTTCCACCGTAGTCGTGATGGAGACGACATCGCCATCGCCGTCGACCACCACGAAATGGCTGGTCCCTGGGCCGTCGATACTGGTGTCTTCAGGCTGCTCGGGGGCTCCGGGGGGCGTGCCGGCCGTTGCGGTCTCAATCGCCCGCATCGGATCAATCAGCGCGGCGCGGTCTCGCAGATAGTCCGGATGAATAAGGCCGAAGGTCGGAACCTCAGCAAAAGCCGGATCGCCGACATAGCGGTCCCGGTCGGCATAGGCCAGGCGGCTGGCTTCGATGAAGAGGGCCCAGCCATCCGTCGTCGGACCGGCCTGTGCCATGTCGAAGTGGGACAGCATGCCAAGGATGGCGTTCTGCGCCACGCCGCCGGAGGACGGGGGTGGGGCGGAGCAGATCTGATAGCCGCGATAGGGGCCGCAAATCGCCTCACGCCGGATCGGCGCGTAGCTTTCCAGGTCCGCCAGCGTCATGCCACCAGCACGCGGGGCTTCGTTGACTTTGGCGACAATCGCTTCGGCCATCGCACCGGTGTAAAAATTGCGCCAGTCTGCCGCGATGGTCCGCAGGCTGTCGGCATAGGCCTCATTCGTCAGCACGTGGCCAACGGGGAAGGCCTCACCGTTTTCGTCGAACAGATAGCGGGCGGCCTCACCGGTCTCCTCCATATCTGTGAACTGGGCCATGCGCTGGGCCATATTGCCCAGGCGTGGCGGGATGGCGAATCCGGTTTCGGCCAGCGCAATGCTCTCGTCGAAATTCTCCGCCCAGGGCCGGGTGCCATGGTCTTCGTGGGCCATGGCGAACATGGCAATCACGCCGGGCACACCGGTGGACAGGCCCGATCGCCAGGCCTGGATATAGGGCAGGGGCTGCCCATCTTCGCCGATGAAACGGTCCTCGGTCGCACTTGCCGGCGCGGTCTCACGCCCGTCATAGACGGTGATGTCTCCCGTTTGAGCATCATAGCGCAGCATGAAAGCCCCGCCGGCAATGCCGGAGCTTTGCGGTTCCACCAGGCTCAGCGTGGCCTGAACGGCAATGGCCGCGTCGATGGCATCTCCGCCGCGACGCAGAACTGCCAAGCCGGCTTCAACCGCGTCGGGGTGGGCGGCGGCAATCATCCCGCCTGAAGGCGTAGCCTGAGCTTGGGTTTCGCTGATGGCCGGCTCTGCAGGAGGGGCTGGCGTTTCCGCCTCGGGCGCACCACAGGCCGCCAATAGGAGCGGGAGCGTGAACCCAGACAGGGTGAGGGCGGTCAGGCGGCGCATGGCAGTCCCTTGCTTTCAAACAGATGCAACAGCACTTTCGCGATCTGGGGCCCCGTTGCAAGAGGATCGCTTCCTTCTGTCTCGCGCCCTGCTAAGCTCTCGGCTCAGAACACTGCGTTGCGCAAGGAAAACCTCACCATGGCTCGTCCCGGTCCGAACAATGATCTCACCGATATTGCAGGCCTGAAGGTTGGCCATGCGGAAAATGCCGATGTGCGCACCGGCACGACCGTCGTCCTGGCTGAGTCTCCGGCGGTCGCCGCTGTGGATGTGCGTGGCGGTGGGGCCTGCACGCGAGAAACCGATGTGATGAACCCAGGCGGCCTTGTCGAAGAGGTCGATGCCATCGTGCTGTCCGGCGGGTCGGTTTACGGGCTGGCCGCCGCCGACGGGGTGTGCGCGGCGCTGGGCGCGGACGGGCGCGGCTATGGCCTGTTTCCGTCACCGGATGTGCCGAACTCTCCCATTGTGCCGGCGGCCTGTCTCTATGATCTGGCCAATGACGGCAACAAGGCTTGGGGCACCGAGCCGCCTTATCGGCAATTGGGTCTGGACGCCTATGAAGCCGCCAAGCAAAGCGGACCGGTGGCGCTGGGCCGGGTAGGGGCCGGGCTGGGCGCAATGGCGGGCACCTTGCCGGGGGCTGTGGGTTCAGCCAGCGTGGTGACGCCCGAAGGTATAACGGTGGCGGCCCTGGTGGCGGTCAATTGCTTTGGCTCGGTGCGCATGCCCAATACCGAGGCCTACTGGGCCCACCCCTATGAGATCGACGCTGAGTTTGGTGGCGTGCGCCCTCCGGCTGACTATGCGCTCAGCCCGGAGGATTGGGGCTTGGCAAAACTTAATCCCGGTGCGCGCACCCAAACCACGCTGGCCGTGGTTGCAACCGACGCCACACTGACCGGGGATGAAGCCCGGCGTTTCTGCGTCATGGGCCAGGATGGTCTCGCCCGGTCGATCCGACCCGTGCATGCTCCGTTCGATGGCGATGTGGTCTTTGCCCTGGCCACGGGGGCGCAAAGCCTGCCGGGTGATATCCGCCCCTTTGCCCTGACGCGGCTTGGAAACCTGGCCGCAGACTGCCTCGCGCGCGCTGTGGCCCGGGGCGTTCATGCGGCCCCCCTATAGGCGGCTTACACGCACCTGCAAATCAGGCGTTTGAACCGCTTGCCAAGTGCGCGCGCCGAAGCTAGGTTCCGCGCCTCGCTGACGGGCATGTCCCTTCAGCAAAGGCGCCGGTAGCTCAGCTGGATAGAGCACCAGACTACGAATCTGGGGGTCGGGG
>JANQMI010000129.1 GCA_028280165.1 Oceanicaulis sp.
CAGCCGGTGGTCCCGAGCCGGTGACCGATATCACCAAGCTGATCGGGCCGGTCTGTTTTGGCAATGAGCACCACATCGGGCTGCGCTTGCGCCGCCGTCTGGATATCGGCTTCCAGATCGGGCGAACCGGGTTCGGCAATGCGCAGAACCGACAGCGCTGTGCTGGCCTTGAACGCAGCGATAGCGCTGGCAGCGGCCTGTCTCGCCTCGGCCTTGGCATCTGGGGCGACGGCGTCTTCCAGGTCGAGGATAAGCGCATCGGCCCCCAGGCCGGGAGCCTTCGCAAGGGCGCGGGGCTTGTCGCCAGGAACAAAAAGCGCGGAGCGAAGCGGGCGGAGGATATCGTCAGCCATGATTTAAACGCTTACATAAGCCCCATGACCAAGACCACCCCTGCGCGCGTCATTGCCATCACCTCTCATGTTGCCGGTAGCACGGTGGGCGGGGGTGTAACCCATGCGGTCCTGCGCGCGCGTGGCGTTGAGCTGGCCCTGGTGCCGACGGTTTTGATGGGCCGCCATCCTGGCAAAGGTCCTCCCGGTGGCGGCCCGGTGAGTGCGGAAATGATAGCCGGGGTGCTGGCGGGGCTGAGCGATGATGGCTGGGTTGAGCGCGCTGCGGCGATCTTTGTGGGTTATATCTCAACGCCAGAGCAGGTGGCGGTCATCGGTGATTTCCTGCGCCAGGCCAAGGCCGCCCGCCCGGATATCACCATCGTGCTGGACCCAATTCTGGGGGATGGGGCGGGGACACCCGGCGATGACCGGCTCTATATCCGCCGCGAGACCGCCCAAGCGATCGGTGATCAGCTGGTCCCCCTCGCCGAGGTGATGACGCCCAATCTGTTCGAGCTGGCCTGGCTGTCCGGGCGGGCGCTTCAATCCGAGGCCGAGATCATCGCCGCAGCGCGCGATCTTGGATCTGATGTCATTGTCACCTCGACCCCGGCACCGCCCGGTGAGATTGGCGTGATGGCCATCGACGCACTGACCGCCATGGCGATTTCGACCCCGCACAGGCCCGGTGCCCGCCATGGGGCCGGGGATCTGTTCGCGGCAGAGACGCTCGCGGGCTTGCTCGCCGGGGACACGCTGGCCCAGGCCGCAGGGGATGCGGCGGCACGGGCCGGCGCGGTGTTTGACGCCAGCGACGCCCACAGCGGTCAGCTGGCGATCGATCAGCGCACGCTCAGCCACCCTGTCAGTCGCCCCATAGCCCGGCGCATCGGAGCCACAGGCCCGGTCTGGGCCATGGGTGTCGATGGGTGTCCGTCCGGCTGGTGCGCGGTGAGGGTCGACTTAAACGGCCTCGAACCCCCGAAAGCTGCGCTCTATACCACCTTTGACGCGGTGATCGCCGAGGGGGCTCAGGTCATCGCCGTGGATATGCCGATTGGGTTTCAAGACACGCCCGGCCCGGCGGGACTGCGGGTCTGCGAGCGGGACGCGCGCGCCTTATTAGGCCCTCGACGGTCGAGTATTTTCCCCTCACCCTTACGCCCTGCGTTAGCGAGCGCTGACTACCTTGAAGCCTCCCGCCTGAACCGTGCGGCAGGCGGCGAAGGGCTTTCGAAACAAAGCTTTAATCTCTTTGCCAAGCTGCGCGAGATCGATGCGCTGATGAGTCCGGACAAAGAGAGCTTTGTTTTCGAGACCCATCCTGAAACCAGCTTCACCGTGCTCGCCGGCCATCCGGCGATCCACTCAAAGAAGAGCGCTGAGGGGCGGGCGGAGCGCCTGGCCCTGCTTGAGCGTTATGGCTTGCCGCCAGGTCTGTTTGAGCCGCACCCGTTTAAGCGCAAGGATGCGGCACCTGATGATCTCATTGATGCGGGTCTGTGCGCCCTGACCGCGCTGCGGGTGGCGGCCGGAACAGCGGTAAGTCTGCCCAGCGACCCGCCACGCGATGGCCGAGGCTTAAGGATGGCGATTTTTGCGTGAACGGATTTGATGTGGGGCCGTGCGCCCCCTCTGCTCCCTCCACCTCGACCTCTCCTCCTCTTCCCCGACGCAGGTCGGGGCCCAGAGCCGTCAAGCGCAGCATTTGATGATCTCTGGGTCCCGACCTTCGCCGGGAAAGAGCGTGAGAGGCACACGATATCTCCCCCTGTTTACGGGGGGAGTGTCCCGTGGGGACGAGGGGGGCTTGCAACGCTGCGATGCCCCCTCCGTCAGCTTCGCTGACACCTCCCCCGCTGGGCAGGGGAGGATATCGAAGCCACTTCCCTCCACCGCTACCCACACCTCTTTCCCAGCGAAAGCTGGGATCCATAAGGGCAAGCGCCGGTACTCCACGATCCCTGGGTCCCGACCTGCGTCGGGAAAGAGAGAGTGGGCATTTGCCCCTTTTCATAACGCTCCACCCTCCCTCATCCTGAGGAGGCCGAAGGCCGTCTCGAAGGACGCACGCCCCCTCCGCCCCTTTCAGGGGCCGACATCGCGCCCGAAAGCCCGGACGGGCTTGAGGACAAGAAAATGCCGGCTTGAACCGGCGGCCCAGGGGCGCTACCTCGCAGCCATGACGACACCCATCTATGGACAGGTCGCGCCGGGCTTTGAGCCTGTTCGCGACGCATTCGCGCAGAATTTCATTCAAGCCGACGAGATCGGAGCGGCCTTCTGCCTGATCCGCGATGGCGAAGTGCTGGTGGATCTGTATGGCGGTTATCGCGATCGCAAGCGCCAGGAGGAATGGACGCGCGACACGATTGTGCCCGTATTCTCAACAGGTAAGGCCGTCACCGCCTTGGTGGTCGCCTGGCTCGTCGATCAAGGCCGCCTGGCTTACGACGCCCCGGTGGCGGATATCTGGCCAGACTTCGCCCAGGCCGGCAAAGCCGGCGTGACGCTGGCTCAAGCCCTGTCGCACCAGGCGGGCCTGTGCGGCTACCCCACACCGATGGAGCCGTCAGACTGGTTCGATCGCGACCTGATGGAAGCCCGCTTTGCGGCCATGGAGCCCCTGTGGCCCTTGGGCGAAGGCTCAGGCTATCACCCGATCAGCTTTGGTGTGTTGGCCGATGCGATCGTGCGCCGCGCGGATGAGCAGGGCCGCACCGTCGGTGGCCTGTTGCGGGAGGTGATTTGCGGACCGCGCGATATCGACTTCCATATCGGCGTGTCTGAGGCCGATCAGGCGCGCGCGGCGGACCATGTCCTGCCGCCGCGTCCGCCCCATCTGGGCCAGATGAATGCTTGGCGCGAGGCGGCCTTCCTGAAACCCTGGTCGTCGCCAGGTCGGCGGGGGGCAGCGGCCTGGCGCTCAGCGGAACTGCCGGCTGCGAACGGTCACGGCACCGCCAACGCGATTGCCCGATTGATGGCCCCGTTCGCCACCGCGGGCCGGTTGGATGATGAGCGCATCATCGGTGCGGACACGATTGCCGAAGCCCTGATTGAACGCGTCAGCGGACCGGACAAAGTCTTGCCCTTCGACCTCAGCTATGGCGCAGGCGTGATGATTAATCGCGATAGCGCGGCTTATGGGCCGGAACCGAAAGCCGTGGGCCATTATGGGTTCGGGGGCAGTTGCGGCTTCGCCGATCCGGTTCGCGGGGTGTCCGGAAGCTATGTCATGAATCGCCAGATGGATGTGCTGGTGGGCGATGAACGCGCCACACGCCTGATCACTGCAGCCTATGGGTGTTTGTGAGCGCTGGCTCTGCCCCCCCCCCACCCGACCCGGAGCAAGCTCCGGCCCACCCTCCCCACGAAGGGGGAGGGACGGGTGCACCTTCGAAGCATGGTGTAACGCCCTCCCTCCCCTTGATGGGGAGGGTGTCAGCGAAGCTGACGGGTGGGGTGGGGATCATCGAGCGCCAGCGCTGCGCCCTTTATCCACCTTCTCTTTCCCGGCGAAGGCCGGGACCCAGAGATCATCAAGGGCTGCGTTCTGCGGCTCTGGGTCCCCACTTTCGCGGGAATGACGATGAGAGAGGCGAATGATATCTCCCCCTGTTTACGGGTGGCTTGGGCCGTGAAGCGGACCGAGGCCAAAGGGACGAGGGCAGCCTGCAGCGCGAGAGACACCGCAAACGCCGCAATGCCCCCTCCGCCCGGTTCCCGGGCACCTCCCCCGCAAGCAGGGGAGGATATCCAAGGCCCGTATCCGTCTCTTTCCCAAACTTGATTTGGGATCCACAGATCATCGAGCCCAGCGGCTCTGGGTCCCCACCTGCGTGGGGATGACGAGGGTGGTCGCGGGGATGACGAAGATAGTGAGTGGAAACCCTGGAACGCCAGCGCTTCAGCCCCACCCTTCCAACGCCGCACGCCACGCGTCTGTGAGCGGCTTTGGCCGGCGGCTTGCGCGGTCGACATAGACATGGGTGAAATGACCCTCGGCGAGCGCGCTATCCTCACCTTCGCGGAAGATCGCGATCTCATAACGCACCGAGCTGGTTCCGATGCGCGCAACCCTCACGCCCGCCTCCAGACGGTCGGGAAAGGCCGCCGGCGCGTGGTATTGGCAGCCGGTTTCCACCACCAGGCCGATCGTATCGCCCGCCTCGATGTCCAGGAGTCCGGCATGGGCGAGCTTGCGATTCACGGCGGTGTCGAAATAGGCGTAATACGTCACATTATTGATGTGGCCGTAGACATCATTGTCGGCCCAGCGGGTCTCGATGGGCTCAAAAGCGGCGAAGTCGGCGCGCGTCGCAGGGTTGGGGCGGCTCACAGGATCGCCTCATACATGTCCACGATGGCGTCATACGTCATTTCGCGAGGATTATTGGGTAGAAGACGGTCGTTGGCTGCCACATCCTGGGCCATGGCCGGCACGTCATTATGGCTGATCCCAAGCTCGGACAGGCGGCGCTCAATGCCCACCGTCTCGGCAATGCGGTCCATGTCGTCAATCAGTGCCGCCGAGCTTGCGGTCAGGCCCAGATGGCCAGCAATTTCAGCGTACTGAACCTCCGCAACCGGCGCGTTATAGCGCAGCACGGGCGGCAGAACGACGGCATTGGACAAGCCATGGGGGACATGAAACATCCCGCCCAGCGGGTAGGCCATGGCATGCACGCCCGCGCAGGGGCTGTTGGAAAAGGCCTGTCCCGCCAGCATGGCCCCCAGCAGCATATCGCCCCGCGCCTCGATGTCAGAGCCATCCTCACAGGCACGCAGGATCGCGCCGTGGAGTTTTTTCAGCGCGGTGAGCGCCAAGGCATCCGACACGGGGTTTTTGGCGCGGCGATTGGTGTAGGCCTCGATCGCGTGAACCATGGCATCAATGCCGGTATAGGCCGTGGGATGTTTCGGCAGGCCCAGGGTCAGGTCCGGATCCAGAATGGCCATGTCGGCATAAAGCGGATCGGCGGCAATGCCGCGTTTCGTGGTCGCGCCGGTGGTGAGCACGGCAACATTGGTCACCTCTGATCCGGTTCCGGCCGTGGTGGGCAGCAGGATCAGGGGCGGGCGGGGGCTTCGCACCTGCTGGACGCCATACATGTCTGCAAGCGGTTGCTCACCTGAAAGCAGCACTGCGACGACTTTGGCTGTATCCATGGGGCTGCCGCCCCCAAAACCGATGACCGCGTCGGCTTTGAAGTCTTGGCCGGCCTTGACCGCGTCGAGCACGGTGCCTTCCGGCGGATCGGCCACCACCTTGTCGTAGACCTGGACCTCCAGGCCCTCAGCCTCCAGCCCGGCCAGCGCCGCATCGGCCAGCCCTGCGCCGCGCACCCCGGCATCGGTGACAAACAGAATGCGCGTCGCGCCCTCCAGGGCCGGGGCTGCCGTCTGCGCCAGCCGGGCGCTGGAGCCGGTCTCAAACAGGATTTTGGGCACGGTGGTGAAGGTGAAGGCGGCGGTCATGGCGCAGGGTCCCTGGCGATCAGCGTGTGCTCAATCGACAATAATGTGCCGGTGAAGTCCAGCGAGGAGCCTGTCTGTGTTATCGTAACCCATCGACGAAAGTCCTGTGGTGAACCGGCGCATTGATTGATGTGTGGCGGATGGGAGATAACACCCCCGAATTGCCCCTTTAGACCTTTGAGAGGCCGTCATGCTTGATCACGCTGCAAGTCCGATCCCGGATATGGGCTCAGCCTATTATGATCCGCTCAAGCAGGAGGAAGGTCACGGCCTGACCGGTCCTGGGGGCGCGCTGCACCGTTATGCGATCCGGCCGGAGGGCTACCGGCTGTCCGATGAGGATTTCGAGCGGGAAGGCTGGACCTTGAAGCGCCAGCCCACTTATACCGAGGCTGAACACGCGCGCTGGCGTATCCTATTTGAAAACCAGCGCAAAATGCTGCCTGGGCGGGCGTGTAAGGACTTCATGCGCGGCTTTGAAGCGCTGGAGCATTTGTTCAAGCAAGGCATCCCGAATTTCGACGATATCAATACAATTCTGGAGCCGGCGACCGGGTGGACCGTGGTGCCGGTGCCCGAATTAATCCCGGATAATGTCTTCTTCTGGCATCTGGAAAACCGCAGATTCCCGGCCGGGGCCTTCATCCGCGGCGGCAAGCCCCAGACCCAAAAGGTGATCGAGGCCAATCAGGGCCGCGCGCCCGAGCATGTGGAATATACCGCGGTGGAGGATGACCTCTTCTACCTGCAGGAGCCGGACATTTTCCATGATGTCTTCGGCCATGTGCCCATGCTGATGGACCCCTTCTTTGCCGATTACATCCAGGCCTATGGCGAGGGTGGCCGCCGGGCGATTGAGTATAACCGGCTGAAAAACTTCGGAGCGATCTACTGGTACACGGTGGAATTCGGCCTGATCGAAGAAGACGGTGAGCTGCGCGTCTACGGTGCGGGCATTCTGTCCTCCCCCGATGAGACGCTGTTTTCGCTCTACTCCGACAGCCCTCACCGGATCATGATGGTGCCCGAACGGGTCATGCGCACCGATTATGTGATCAGCGATTTCCAGGATACCTATTTCGTCGTGCGCTCCATCAGGGCGCTCTATGAAAGCACGGCGGACCGGGATTTCACCCCGATCTATAAGAAGCTGCCCAAGGGCTTCACCTACGCCACCACGGCCTTGCTCGACACCGACACCGTCGTGACCGAAGGTCGGCAGGTCTACAAATTCTGTGGCGGCAAGGGCAAACCCCGCGCTCAAGCCCATATGGAAAAACTCCGCGCTGAGCACGGGTAGCGAGCACCGGCGCTTTGCGGCGCTTCCATCCTTTCGTCATTCCGGCGAAGGCGGGAACCCATAAAGAGAAACGCTGACGCATTGTGATCCCCACCCCACCCGTCAGCTACGCTGCCGTTCGTTCGCTTCGCGACCTCACCCCCATCAAGGGGAGGGAAGGTGTTACACCAGGCTTCAGATTAGCACTCATCCCTCCCCCCTCGTGGGGAGGGTGGCCCGAAGGGTCGGGTGGGGGGCAGCGCCAGCACTTGATGATCCTGGGCCCCCGCTTGCGCTGGGGAAGACGTCAGAGGCAGAGCGGCAAAAAAACCTACCGCCTGGAAAACCCGTAGCGCAGCTTTGACGCCAGTCCGGTCACATCCGGCAGGCCGGCGGTAAACTTGGTCACCTGGCCCTTCACCTTTTCAAACTGCATGACGTTTTCGATGCGCTTGTCGAGGAAGGCCCGGGTTTTGGCTTTATCGGGATCGGTATCGTCCACCCAGACCATGAAGGTCGAGGTAAACACGCCTGAGAGAATGGTGCGCTTGGTGTAGAAATTATAGTCCGTGGACCGGTCCCCAATCGCGCGCCAGATCATATCCGACGTTGCCCAGGTGAGCTTGCGTCCGCGATCCAGGCCGTCGGGCAGCAATAGGCGTCCCCGCGCCCGCGACGCGGCGTCTTCATAGCCGTCCATCTGCTCAAGGCGAGCCAAAACCGCGCCGGTGACCTTGTCACGGATGCGGTTGGCCTTGCTGGCCTGGATGGTCTCGCGCGCGCCGTCGTCACATTGGACCGACCACCATTCGATCAGGTCGAGCACACCATCGGGGCAATAGAGCTGAACTTCCCCGTCTGAATACCCGGCCGCGGCGCTGGCGCGTGCCAGCGTGCGGGCATTCCAGCCTTCAAACGCGGCCTCATCCAGGGCGGCTTCAAGGACCCCATCGCGCACGGCATCGGCGCGGGAGGTGGCGGCTTTGGTATCCATCTGGCTCATAACAGTGTAAATAAGCACTGTAAGGGCGCGCGTCACGCGGCGATTTCGCCGCGCATGCACGCTAGACAGGACCTCTTGGCTCTGCTAGATCGCCCGGCCTGTGTTGGAAGCGAACCGGCGCGAGACCGATGGATGACCCCGTCTGGTCCTCGCCAGTCATTGTTTTTCGGCGGTCAGCCCGCCGAGTAGAGGATCTAGGGAGAGTACGCCATCGTTCAGATCGTCGTGCGCGATAACAATGTCGAGCAAGCGCTCAAGGCATTGAAAAAGAAAATGCAGCGGGAAGGCACTTTCCGCGAGATGAAGCGCCGTAATCACTACGAAAAGCCGTCCGAGAAAAAAGCGCGCCAGAAGGCCGAGGCGATCCGCCGGGCCCGTAAGCTGGCTCGCAAGCGCGCCCAGCGCGAAGGCTTGCTTCCCAAGCGCGGCGGTGGCCGCCGCTAGGGTCTAGCGCCAAGACGCTTTCCATCAAGCGACACAAAAGCGCCGCGCTG
>JANQMI010000082.1 GCA_028280165.1 Oceanicaulis sp.
AACATTGGATGATCTCTGGGTCCCGGCCTTCGCCGGGAAAGAGAGGCGTAGGTGCAGAGATTTATGCGATCTGCGCCGCCCTCACAGAAAGCAAACAACCGACGGTATGGACATGCCGCAGGACAACAAGAAAAAGGCACGCCTGTCCTGTGACCGGCGTGCCAGTTGATCAATCGGGGAACGTACAAGAGAGGAGACCGACCGAACGCTGAGCGTTGGGGGGAGGGACGTTAAACGTCCGGCCGGCCCGTCCAGGGGTTTAGGCCGCGTCGGCCTTGCCGCCCTGGATCAGCTTCGCGCCTGATTTTCCATTGATGGAGATCTGGCGCGGCTTCTTCTCCTCAGGGATTTCCCGCTCTAGGCGGACCTGGAGAAGACCGTTAAGGAGCTCTGCTTCTCGAACCTCAACATTGTCAGCGAGGTGGAAGCGGCGCTCGAAGGAGCGTTCGGCAATGCCGCGATGCAGGAAGTTGCGGCTATCGCCATCCGTGGACGGGACGCGCTTGCCTGAAATCGTCAGGACATTTTCCTGAACCTGGATATCGAGATCATCTTCAGAGAAGCCGGCCACAGCCAGTTCAATTTGATACTCGTGCTCGCCAAGCTGCTCAATATTATAGGGCGGGTAGCCCCCTGCTGGCTCTTGCTTAGCCGCAGTGTCGATCATATCCGCAAGGCGGTCGAAACCGACAATCGTACGGTACAGGGGGGAAAAATCAGTCGTGCGCATTCGTGTGATCCTTTCAAAAGCGATCCTTGCGCCGCGCAGGCGCGTCGTTTCCAACAAAGCCGCTGCTCGGTTCCGGTCCATCATGGCCCCGGTCGTTTCAGCGATGTTCGAGGCCCCATCTGGCGGCCTCGTGATATTGATCTGGGAATTGAACAGGAGCTGCGCAAGGGGGGCGCTCAAAACAGTGGCTTGCTTGCGCAATGGCCGGGCTTGACCGACACTTCGATCACCCTGTGCTGATTGAGGATTTCTCGCCGTGTCTCGCTCAATATTTTTTTCCTGTATGGCCCCTGTTCTAGCCGTATCACTGACCGCCTGCGGCTCTGACGAAAGCGTTAAGGCCCCCGTCGAAGAGACCGGAGAAACCGAGAGTGTCGAGGTGGAGACGATATATGACGCGTCGACGCTGAGTGCCGCCGTCGAGGCTCCTTGGCGCAGCGAAGAGGCGCGTATCCGTGATCAGTATCGCAACCCGGCAGACACTCTGGCCTTCTTCGACATTGACCCGGCTTCGACCGTTGTCGAGGTTTGGCCGGGCGGAGGCTGGTATGCCGAGATTATTGCGCCCTGGGTGACCGCCAATGGCGGCCGTTACATCGCCGCCTGGCCGCCTGTCGCTGCCGATAATGCGCGGGCACAGGCCTTTCAGGATCGCTTTGTCGCGCGCTTTGAGAATGACGCGTTTGGAAGCGCGACGCTGGTGGACTTCGGCCCAGGCGTGGAACGCCTAGGTGACCCGCAAAGCGTCGATGCCATTATCACCTTCCGCAATATTCACTCTGTGATGCGCCGTGGCTTTGCGGAAAATGCATTTGCACAATTCTATACCGCGCTTCGCCCTTGTGGCGTGCTGGGCGTGGTCGCCCACCGCCAACCGGCAGGCAGTGTTCAGGATCCTCGCGCCAGTTCCGGTTATGTGCAGCAGGATTATGTTGTCGCCTTGGCCGAAGAGGCTGGTTTTGAGCTGGTGTCAGCATCGGAAATCAACGCCAATCCCGCAGATACAGCCGACCACCCCTTTGGGGTCTGGACACTCCCGCCGGTCCTGCGCACGGCACCGGTCGGCGAGCCTGCCAATCCAGATTTCGACAGCAGCGCCTACCTTGCCATCGGCGAGTCAGATCGCATGACGCTGCTGTTCCGGAAAGCTGAGCCGGACAGCCCAGATGGGGAGGCCGGCGAGTGATCACGGCTCTGCTTGTCGCGGCCGTCTTGGCGGGCCAGCCAGAGCCTGGCCCCGGCCCTGAGGCGCGGTCCGCACCCCTAGAGGACGTATTTCCGTTCTGGACCGATTATCAGGCCCTTGCAGTGGATGAACGCGATGCGTTTGATCTGACCTACACCCTCAGCGCGCCACTGCGCGGGGATGGGACCGACTTCTCTTTTTGGGTTGAAACCGGAGGCAACACCTATGCCAAGCTGGACATCAGCGAACCGGTTATACCGCCCGATGTCGAGAGCTTTGAGCGCGGCTATCAGCTCTTTACCGATGCGCCGCGCGGAGCTGTCCAGGTTCGGATGACGTTGACCCTGCCGGGTCCACCAAAGACTGAATATAGCCGCCAGGACATGGAAGCCGCCCTTGCGCAGTCCGGCAATGCCATGCGCCGTGCCATGGGCATACGATCGCTGTTTATGCCGCGCCTGGACACAATTCGCTTTGTCTTTGATGGACCGGCACCCGAAGCGGACTTCCTTACAGAGGACGGTGGCGTTCGCCCCATCACGGCTGTGTTCAGCCATGAAGTCCTGGTCACGCCTGGGAGCCGGGAAAGCCGGAACATATCCGGCGTCCGTTTCGGACGGCCTCCGCTCTACGCGGTTCTGGAGACGGGGCGCTAGGCGACCGCCTCGCTTAGACATTCAAGCGCTGCGGCGTGTAAGGCCTGGCTGGAGGCCGCAATGACTTGCCCGCCCTCGTGGCAAGGTCCGCCCTGCCAGTCGGTAATGATCCCACCTGCCCCGGTCACCACAGGGGCAAGCGCGGCGACATCCCAGGATTTCAGGCCGCTTTCTATGACCAAATCGATGCCGCCCACCGCAAGCGCGGCATAGCCGTAGGCATCAAGCCCAAATCGCCGGACCTTGGCGCGGGCTGCGATTTGGTTGAAGGCATCAGCCTCACGCCCAAAGAAGAGGCCTGGGTCGGTCGTTGAAAGAATGGCGTCTTCGATAACGCGCACGCCCTGACGCACACGAATACGCCGCTTGTCAGACCCGCGTTCCAGCCAAGCGGCCTCGTTAGCCAGACCCGTATAGCGTTCACCGGTGAAAGGCTGGTCCAGGACAGAAAGCCTTGGGCCTTGCGCATCGGACAGCGCGATCATCACCATCCAGGTCGGCAGACCGGCGATGAAGGCACGGGTCCCGTCAATGGGATCGATGACCCAGGTCCGACCATTTTGGGACGCGGTATGGGCCTCTTCTTCGCCGAGAACCCCATCAAGCGGATGATTTTGAGTAATCAGTGCCCGAATTCGCGCTTCAATGCCGCGATCTGCCACTGTTACAGGATCGAAGCCCTCACCTGGCTTGGCTTCTGCGGCGATACCGGCTCGGAAATACTCGAGGGCGATCGGACGCGCAGCGTCAGCGAGGCGTTCGGCAAACGCCAAATCTTCTACTGAAGAAATGACGCTTGCCTTCAGATTCACGCCGCAGTTTCGTCGGTGCGGGTCTCAGGGTCCAGCGAGCGGGCCAACTCCAGCAGTCGCCGCCGCGGACGTTCGTTCAGCTTGTAATAAGCGCGAACGAGGTCGAGCGTTTCTTTCTGCGATAGAATATCGGAGGCAATCTCCTCGCCTTCTGGCACCGCAGACTGACCGCCACTTTGAATGCCTTCGTAAAAATACTGAACAGGAACATCAAGTGCTTCGGCAATCTCGAAGAGGCGGCTCGCGCTCACCCGGTTCGCGCCGCTTTCATACTTTTGAATCTGCTGAAAGCGAATGCCAACAGCTTCAGCCAGCTGTTGTTGCGTCAAACCGAGCAGCCGACGCCGGCGCCGAATGCGCTTGCCTACGTGGTGATCGATTTCATTTGTCATTGGTTCTACCCTTAAATACTCAGGCGGAATTAGAGCCCCCCACCTGAACCGGTTCTAAATGAACACCTGAAATATCACATATACCCATTCGTGCGTTAAGTGAATGTGACAGGAACATTTCATCTGAACACGATGCAGTGATGTCACTCGGCAGCCAGGCTGACGCCTTTGGCCTCGGCCACCATCCGCGCGATCCATTCTTTAAATGTCGCCTTCAGGGAGTCGAACCCTCTGGAATGGGTAACCGACACTTCATCCAGATAGAGCCCTCGATTGATCTCAATCTGCAAGGCCTGAACGCCGGAGGCCGGCCGGCCATAATGCTCGGTGGTAAACCCGCCCGCATAGGGCCGGTTCCTGACCACAGCGAAACCCAGATCGCGGAAATGCGCCTCCGCGCGGGCAACCAGCGCTCTGGAACAGGACGCGCCGTAGCGGTCACCCAGAACGATGTCGGCACCGCGCGCACTGGCCGACGGCATGGAGTGGCAGTCTATGACGATCGCTTCGCCAAACAGGGCACGCGCCGCCGCAATCTCCGCTTTCAGACGCTGATGATAGGGCCGATAGCAACTATCCAGGCGTTGCCGGGCCTCGTCATAGGAGATGG
>JANQMI010000148.1 GCA_028280165.1 Oceanicaulis sp.
GAGGATGAAATGTGCGTCTGGCGTGATCATGGACTCTCTCCTTGTCTGGATCGCCATATGCGCCTGTCAGGCCCACTTCTGAAGCGCCAATTTCGCAAGCCCTAATGCGCGAAATTGCATGGCGCGCACTGAAACGTCACACTCCTGCAATTGATCGTGTCCGGCGCTGCGGCTAGCTTCCAGCGCATGACCCAGCAAATCCAAAGTTTCGACGTGAAAGGCGGCCCTCAATTCGGTCGCGCTCACCTGCCGCTCCTGCGCGCTGCCCTGGGCACCGCGGGCCTTGATGGTTTCATCATCCCGCATGAGGATGAGTATAATAACGAATACCTGCCGGCGAACGCCGAACGCCTGATGTGGGCGACCGGTTTTACTGGATCTGCGGGTGCGGCCATCGTGATGGCCGATCGCGCTGCGGCCTTTGTGGACGGGCGCTATACCGAGCAAGTCAAAGCTCAGGTTGATCCGGATTTGTTTGCCTATGAAGATCTGGTCGATCTGGGCGTGGCCGGCTGGATCAGAGCCAATGCCCGCACCGGCGAGGTTATTGGCTATGACCCGCGCCTGCATTCGCCCGATGCGCTCGCCACGATCGAAGCGGCTGCTGAAAAGGCCGGAGCGATCCTAAAAGCAGTGGACGCCAACCCCATCGACACTGCCTGGGAAGACCGCCCGGCCCCGCCGCGCGCGGCGGTTAATCCCCACCCTCTGGAAATGGCGGGCGTGTCCCATGCTGACAAGCGTCGGACGATCGGTCAGAGCGTCGGCGAAGGTGGCGCGGATGCCGCCGTGATCACCGATCCCGCGTCGATCGCCTGGCTGTTTAATCTGCGCGGCGGGGACGTCGCGTGCACCCCGCTGCCGCTGGCGGCTGCGGTGCTGGAAAAAGACGGCCGCGCGACGCTGTTCATCGAAGATGAAAAGCTGACGGATGCAGCCCGCAGTCATCTGGGTAATGAAGTCGCACTGCGCGCCGAAAGCGAGTTTGCGGCGGGCCTTCAGGCGCTGTCAGGCAAGACGGTTCGCGTGGATCCTGCGACAAGCTCGGTCTGGGTGTTCCAGACTTTGAGCGAGGCCGGTGCAAATCTTCAGCGCAAGTCCGATCCCGTCGCCCTGCCCAAAGCGTGTAAGAACGCCGCGGAGATTGCCGGATCCAAGCAGGCCCATATCCGCGATGGCGCGGCGCTCGTGCGTTTCCTGCACTGGCTGGATACCGAGGCGCAGTCCGGCGACTATGATGAAATCGCCGCAGCGATCCAGCTGGAAACCTTCCGCAAGCAGATGCCGGAGCTGAAGGACATCAGCTTTGAGACCATCTCCGCAGCAGGTCCGAACGGGGCCTTCCCGCACTATCGGGTGAACTCTGCGTCAGCCCGAAAGCTGGAGCGCGGTTCGCTCTATCTGGTGGATTCGGGCGGGCAGTATGATGATGGCACCACCGACGTGACCCGGACGGTGCCGATCGGCGAACCCACCGCAGATATGCGCCGCCACTTCACCCTGGTGCTCAAAGGCCATATTGCCCTCTCGCAAATTCGCTTCCCAGAAGGCACGACCGGTTCAGCGCTGGATGTGCTGGCCCGAGCTCCGCTTTGGAATGAAGGCTTTGATTACGATCATGGTACAGGCCATGGCGTCGGCAGCTATCTGGGGGTTCACGAAGGCCCGCAGCGCATCTCGAAAGCCCCGAACACCATCGCGCTGCAACCGGGCATGATCGTGTCCAACGAGCCGGGCTATTACAAAGTTGGCGACTACGGCATCCGCATTGAAAATCTTCAATTCGTCACCGAGGCCGAGGCCCTCAGCGGTGGTGACCGCAATATGCTGGGCTTTGAGGCGCTCACCATGGCCCCGATCCACAGGGGCCTGGTGGACGTTACGCTTTTAAGCCCGGCTGAGCTGAGCTGGCTGGATGCCTACCACGACGAGGTCAAAGCCAATGTATTGCCGCTATTGGATGGCGACGCCGCCACCTGGCTGGAGCAGGCCTGTGAGCCGCTTGCTGGCGCGACGCCTTAAATGACGCTGACCAAGTCTTGGCTAAAGACGGTAGCGCTCAGCGTGATGGCGCTGACGCTTTCGGCGTGCGTGACAAGCGCCGAAGAGCTGATTGGCTATTGGTCCGCCGACCGGCCGTTTGAGACCGGTGTGTGGGCCCACTGGCCCACCCATCCCGATGGCACCGAATGGGACCGTGAAACCTGGCGCGGAGACGTGGCGCTGGAGCGCCGCCGATACCGCTCCGATACCGCTGATTTTCCCCACGAAGGCGCGCGGTTTCGGCAAATCCAGGGCAATATCTATCTGGCGCAAATTCCCCGCGAGGAAGGCATCGGCTATGGCATCGCCTGGATTTATAGCGATGGCGCGGTGGTCAGCTATCACCAACCCGATTGCGGGCTGCTCAGCGATGCGGTGTTAGAGACTTATACGCTGACCCTCGACCCCGAAGGCTTTTGCGAAGTCTCCAACCTGGCTCAGCTTGAGGCGGTGATGGGGGCCTATCTCGACGCGCGCGGCGATGAGATCAGCGTCGATGGCGTCTATCGGCGCGTGGACGGCTGACCCCTTAGACAGCCCCTGCGAGACACCCGCCCAGCATCGCTCAGCCTTTAGTAACCATGTTCACCCAAACATGCCCCCCAATGCTCCACACCGCGTGGGGCTGATTATTTTTGGGGGAATTTATGTCCTTTTTTCTTTCCGGTCTGGCGCTGATTTCGGGCGCGTCGGCCGAGGCGGACACGCCGACTTTCTCGCTGTCGGGCTCATTACGCTATCGCTATGCCACGATTGACGATGCCAATTTTGCCCAGGATGCCACGGCGTCGACCTTTCAGATTCTGCTGAAGGCGAGCGTTCAAACCGGCAATGGCTTTGGCGCAGTCCTGGAGGGCCGCCATGTGGGTCATATCGGTCCGGACGATTTCAATGACACGCTGAACGGCCAAACCCAGTTTCCAATCGAAGCCGACCCTGAAGCCACCGAAATCGCGCAGGGCTATCTGAGCTTTGCCCGTGAAGACCTGTCGCTTTGGGCGGGCCGGCGCAAAGTCAGCTGGGGCAATCAGCGCTTTGTATCCGCTTTGGGCTGGCGGCAGAATGAGCGGTCTTTTGACGGCGCAGGCCTTCAAGCCTCCCCTGCGGATACGGTCACGCTGCGCTACCAGTACGCCTTCAACGTGAACCGCCCGCAGTCTGAAGACAGCCCGGTCGGAAATTTTGAAGGTCATTTCCATTTCGCCGAAGCGAATTGGAAACCGGCCGCCAACCATACGGTCACGGCCTATGCCTTCGACCATGATTTCGATTCCGGTTTTGCCCAGGCCCTGTCGGCGCGCACCTTTGGTGTGAACTGGACCGGGACGGCCAGTTTTAGCGCCATGTTGAAAGGCAGGGCGATTGTCGAATACGCCCGCCAAAGCGATATCGGCGACAATCCCAATAGCTTCGATCACGACTACCTGCGCGCTGAAGCCCAGATCAGCGGAAGTGGCTGGATGATCCGGGTCGGTCGCGAAGTCCTTAGCGGTGATGGCACGTCCGCTTTTCGCACGCCCTTCGCTCTCCTGCATGGCTATAACGGGTTCGCCGACCGCTTCCTGGCAACCCCAGCCAATGGCCTGGCGGACACCTATGTCGGGGCTAGCTTCACTCTACCCGAAGAGGCCGTCTTCGAAGGCGCGCGCCTTGGGATTACGTATCACGACTTTGAATCCGACAATGGGTCAGTGTCTTACGGCCAAGAGTGGGACGCGGTCGTGAGCGTTCCGATCCGCGACCAGGTCTCGGTGCAAGTCAAAACCGCGATCTATGAGGCCGACGGCTTCTCCAGCGACGTTACGAAGACATGGCTCACGCTGAAGATCGGGTTTTAGGGGGGCCGGCTTATGGGTCCCGCCTGACGCGCATCTCTTCCCCAGCGCAAGCTAGGGCCATTGATCATTGCGCCGGCGTTTGCCCCCTGCGTCCCTCCCCTTGATGGGGAGGGTGTCTGTGAAACGGACGGGTGGAGTGGAGATCATCGAGCGCTGGCGCTGCCCCCACCCGACCCGAAGCTGAGGCTTCGGCCCACCCTCCCCGCAAAGGGGGAGGACCAGAGCGTCTACGATCTGGAGACTTGTTGGATCGACGCGCTGCAATGCCCCGCACCGAGTTACCGCTATTTCCAAAACAGCAACACTAAGCCGCCATTTCCCCCATTAATTCCACAATCCAGATCGCCTATCTCTCCAGTCAACAACCGAACACCCCAACACGGGAGAGATAGACATGATTGAAGTTCGCAGCTTTGACAGCCTTGGGGCCTTCCAGACCGATTGGCTGAATGCCAAGCACCATTTCAGCTTTGGCCATTATCATGATGCCAAGCGGATTGGCTGGGGTGCCCTGCGTGTCTGGAATGATGATGAAATCCAGCCACAGACGGGCTTTCCGCCGCATCCCCATGCGGAAATGGAAATCATCACCTATGTGCGTGACGGCGCAATCACCCACGAAGACAGCCTGGGCAATAAAGGCCGAACCGTCGCGGGCGACATCCAGGTGATGAGTGCAGGCTCAGGCATTCGCCATGCCGAATACAATATGGAGGATGAGCTGACGCGCATCTTCCAGATCTGGATCATGCCTGATGAGCGCGGCGGCCAGCCCTACTGGAATGCCCGTGAGTTCCCTAAGGGCGAACGCTCTGGCGAGCTGGTGGTTCTGGCATCTGGACGCAAAGGTGATGAAGACGCTCTGCCGATCCGGGCCGATGCCCGGGTGCTGGGTGGCACGCTTCAAGCCGGTCAATCGACCACCTACGCGCTTGAGCCGGGCCGTCACGCTTATCTGGCGCTGGCCAAAGGCCAGGTGACGGTCAACGGCACGCAGGTGAGCGGGCGTGATGGCGCGGCCATTCGCGATGTCGACACCATCACGATTACCGCCCTAGAGGACGCTGAAGTGGTGATGGTCGATACCAAATAGGCACAGCCCTCAGCGTTAAACCAATCGGCTTTAAGCCAATCTTTAGCGTGCAGGCCCTAACCGGTCTGCACGCTATTCTTTTGGAGTGACCGCCATGCTCGCCCGTCTTCGCCTGATCCTTGCCGTGCTTATCGCTGCCCCTTTGATGAGTGGGTGTCTTGTGGTCGCCGCCGTTGATACTGCGGCTGGTGTTGGCGGCTTGGCGATCGACGCCACAGGTGCGGCTGTGGGCGCGGCTGGCGACGTTGTTGAAGGCACGGTGGACGTCATCACCCCCGGGGATGGCGATGATGACGATGAAGGTCAGGATCGTGAAGAGCGTTAGGCCTTAAGCTGTGCTAGTCTTTACCCCAGGCGGGGACATGACGGCTTAAAAGGAGATACGCCATGCGTTCTATTCGTTTGTTTTTCGCCCTGGTCGCGGCGCTCGGCTTTGGCGGGCTTGCCCAGGCCACACCGGTCAGCCTGGAGGCTGTTGAAATCGGCGAGGACCTGGCTGAAAAGACCGAGGAATATGGTGCGCGCGACATTGAGCGGCTTGCCGAAAACCTCACCGAAGCGATCACCGAACGCCTTGAGCGCGAAGGTCATACGCTGGTCTCTGATGACAGCATGGTTCGCGTGGCGATCACCTTGGACGACGCCTGGCCGAACCGCCCGACGCGCGCCCAACTTGCCGACGAGCCGGCCTTGTCCTTCCGCAGCATTTCGCTGGGCGGGGCCTCGGTGAAAGCCGTCCTCTACGACCACGATGGCAACACCCTGGGCGCATTGGATTATAGCTGGCGGACGCGCAGCATTGAGGACTCGGTCGGTATGCCGGTCTGGCATGATGCGGAACGTACCTTTGATCGTTTCGCCCGCCAGCTCGCCGAACAGATTCCGGCTGACGCAAGCTAGGCCTCGCTAGCCCGCCAAGCGCGGCAGCCAGAACATCATCGCGGCCCCGACAATGCCCATGGCCGTGACGGCCGCGCCGGAGAAGACCAGCGCAGAGGCGGCGTAGCGAACAGCAACGCCGCCTTTGTCACGGGCGTATTGGTAAATCTCCAAAACCAGCAGCGGCACCAGATAATTGCCGAACACCAGGAAGTAATCGAACGGTCCATCCAGCATGGTGCCGACCCCCGGCATGGTGAAGCCTGTCGCAATCAGCCAGAATCCAAAGCCGATGCGGAAGAACCAAACCCCGCTGACCGCGATCAGCAGTCTCAACGCCCAGCGGTGGTGTTCGTCGAAATCGCGGGCCAGCGCCGCGCGAACCGCAAACCCGGCAAATGCCAGGATCATCAGCCCATTAATGGAAATCGCGGTCTGCTGGATCGGTCCGACCATGCCACGCGCCCAGGTCAGATATAGAGCCCCCAAGGTGATCAGGACGGCTACCACACCATAGCTGCGCCCGTTCCAGCGGTGGAAGATTGGGAAGCGACACCGAATGGCGGGAATGAATTGCAGCGGCCCGGCAACCGTGATCCAGAACGCCAGCGCCAGATGGAGCAAAAGATTGAAATTGCCAAAAGTATCGCCATCGACAATCCCGACAATCATGTGGCGGGTCATACCCTGCCAATCCATCTCCATGGCTTTGCCGCCGAAAAACACCACGATGTAGAAGGCGAAAAACGCCCACCCCACCGACGCCGCACAGAACCAGGTCACCGCTGAGGCTTTCAGGAGCCCCCGACTGACGTCTCGTGAAGGCGCGGCCATGGCTTCGCTTGTGCTCATGATTCAATCTCCAACCCGTTGATCACGCCTTGACGCGTGTTGAAGCCGAAAAGACCGGAATGGAGCGGTTCAGGTCTCATCGTTTTGAAAATCGGTATGAAATTCACTCAGATCGGCACACTGGACTGCGAAATTCGATCGCTGATTTTGAAATCGGCCAATTTCTCGCCGTGATCCGGCTCATGAAGGGCCCATCACTTGCGTGGGCTGGCGCGCCTTGTGATAGAGTTGAAGAGCAAAGCGCCGTTGCGCCTTGGATGAGTTTGCCATGATCGAGTTAGCCACCCTCCAATTTGCGTCCGCTGGGTTGATGGCCTTCGCCATCGCAGTGATCGTCGCGCGTCGCCCCCGCTCGCTGCTGGGCTGGACTTGGGTGGCCTTTCTAATCTCAGCAGCCGCAGGCCTGACCTTGCGCGCCGTGGGTCCGGACGCCGGGCCCTGGCTCTTTTTGATCCTCGCGCCTGCGTCGGCCACGTGCGGCGTGTCCTGGCTTTTGGCGCGCGCCCTGTTTCGGGAGGAACCACAGTTTTCGCCGGCGCATATTGGCGTCGTAGCGGTGATCGCTGCGGTCAACCTTGCCCCTGCCGGCCTGTTCGCGGAGATGCTCGGCAATCTTCAGAATCTGCTGGCCTCCACCGTGATCGTTCTGACCCTGTGGGAAGCGATCCGCGGCTGGTCGCGCCAATCGGCGCGCAGCGAACGCATCATGCGCGCTGCATATTTCAGCGTCACCGCGGCCGCGGTTTTGATCGCTGTCATCTGGCTTCGAAATCCGGTCGAACCGGTTTGGCTTGACGGCCTGGTGGAGACGCTGGCGCTCTTGGCCGTGACACTGGCTGGAGCCCTGTGCGTGCATTACCGGCTGCGCAATCCGCTAACGGCCAACTCCAATGGCCCGGCACAACCGGCTCGGGTAGAAGCGCGTCCAGTGAGCGCCGAGATCAAGCAGCTCGCCGATCAAATGGACCGCATGGTGCGTGCTGAGTCACTCTTCCTTGACGGCGATTTGAAAGTGGCCGACCTCGCCCGCAGACTCCAAATGCCCGACTATAAGACCACGCGCGCCATAACGGGGGCGTTAGGCGCGGCCAATTTCAACGCCTATATCAATCGCTTCCGGATTGATCATGCGCGTAAATTGCTCGCCGAAGATCCCGGGCGCTCCATCCTGGCGGTGGCCTTCGACAGCGGGTTTGCCTCGATCGGGCCCTTTAACCGCGCCTTCAAGGCCATGACCGGCCAGACCCCGCGCGATTATCGCGCCCATTTGGAGACGGCGGCGTTTGCCAAGCCGGCCTAGCGTCGGATTGATTTGCCCATGCGCAGCAGCGGGATGCTGACGCCACCGACGATGGCTTCTGTCGGCTCGATGGGGTGATAGCCGCAAGCTTCATACAAGGGCTGACCGGCGAGGGTGGCCATCAACTCGACCTTCGCAAACCCGGCCTTGGCCGCATCGGCTTCGCAGGCCGCCAGAACCCGCTTGCCAATTCCGCGGCGGATGAAATCGGGATGCGTATACATGGCGCGGACGCGCGCGGGATCGGTTTCCGGATCAAGATGGGCCGGGTCTCGCAGTTCGGTGGAGTGATCTCCGCCGAAAAGGGTCGCCCGGAAGCTCCAGCCGCCGCAGCCTGCGACCGCGCCATTGCATTCCACAATAAAATAGGTGCCGTCTTTCACCAGCTGGGTATCAATGCCCATGATGGCGCGGCTCGCCTTGATTTGTTCGAGCGTCAGAAAATCGTTCTGAAGCTGCTTGATGGACAGGGCCATCACCGCCTTCATCGCTGAGAGATCCTGAAGCGTTGCGCGCCGGATCGTCAGACCAGCCCTCACGGCACGGCGATCCATTTATGGGTCTGCAGGCTTAACCGCCACTTGGGATGCGCCAGGCAATAGGCATAGGCCGCCTGGGCATTCTCATCCTGCTTGGGTCCATCCATGGGCTGAAGGCGAAATTCTGCAAAATCGAGATGCTCAAAGCGGTCCGGCATGGCGTCAGGCTGCGGATAGACCAGCTTCAGCTCATGACCGGTGGTCTGCTTGAGCGGCGCGGTCGACTTCGGACTAACGCAAATCCAGTCGATGCCGTCCGGCGCTTCGATCGTGCCATTGGTCTCTACTGCGATCTCGAAGTCCACGGCATGGAGCGCGTCGATCAACGCGCGGTCCAGCTGCAATAGCGGCTCACCGCCTGTGCACACGACGTATGGATCGCCGCCCCCTGGCCACAGTTCGGCAACCGCCTTGGCGAGCGCTTCGGCGGTGGCAAACTTGCCGCCGTTCACACCGTCCGTGCCGACAAAGTCGGTGTCACAGAAGGTGCACACCGCTGTGGCGCGATCTTTCTCCAACCCGCTCCAGAGATTGCAACCGGCAAAGCGTAGGAATACCGCCGGACGCCCGGCCTGGCCGCCCTCGCCCTGAACGGTAAGGAACATCTCTTTGACCGAATAGGTCATGATGCCGCCTTCCAGTCGCGCCAGCCCTTTTCGCGCAGCTCACAGGCCGGGCAGGTCCCACAGCCATAACCCCAGTCATGGCGTTTGCCGCGTTCGCCGCGATAACAGGTGTGGGAATGCTCCACGATGATGTCGACCAGCCGATCGCCGCCCAGTTTATGAGCCAAAGCCCAGGTTTGCGACTTGGTGAGATCCATCAAGGGCGTATCGACCCGCATGGGGCGTCCCAGTCCCAGCGTTAGCGCCTGCGCTTGGGCGTCCAGCGTCTCCTGCCGACAATCGGGATAGCCTGAGTAGTCGGTTTGGCACATGCCACCGACCAGAACACTCATCCCGCGACGCATCGCTAAGGCTGAAGCCACGGTCAGGAAAACCAGATTGCGAGCCGGCACAAAGGTCGTCGGCAAGCCGTCATCGCGGAACCCGATCTCAGCTTCCCGTGTCAGCGCGCTTTCAGCCAGATCGCCATAGCCAGAGATATCCACAACCCGGTCTTCGCCCAGCCGGTCTGCCCAGCCTGGGAAGGCCTCAAGAATGGCGGCCCGCACATTTAGGCGCGCCTGCATCTCCACATGGTGGCGCTGGCCATAGGCAAAGCCAATCGTTTCAACGCGCGCATAACGATCCAGCGCCCAGGCCAGGCAGCTGGCGGAATCCTGCCCGCCGGAGAACAGCACAAGCGCCGCATCAGACGCAGAAGAGGTGGAGTTTGGTGTAGTCATGGCGCGCTATATTCTATTTCAGAGCCACAATCGCAAGGAGCGCTGCCATGACCGACCCGCAAAGCGCCATGGGACTGATCTACACAACCTGGCCTGATAAGGCATCCGTCGAGGCCGCTGCACGCGCGCTCCTGGACGAGCGTTTGATCGCCTGCGCCAACATTCTAGGGCCGTCCACATCAATCTATCGCTGGCAGGGCAGGATCGAAACCAGCCGCGAAGTGGTGGCGCTGTTCAAAACCAGCGCTGGAAAATGTGACACGGTCCGCGCGCGCCTGATGGAATTGCACCCCTATGACGAACCCGCCATCCTAAATCTAAGCGTCAGCCACATGGGAAGCTCCGCGCCTTTTCTGGATTGGGTCAACGCACAGCTTTGATACCAGCGCTCTGCACTGCGCCAATGCTCACTATGACAAGCGCGCAAAACTTCTGTGACAGTTGGCTAGATTAACGCCTGAGTAGCGATGTCAGAGTTTACTGCACCTATCCAGACATACTCACGTGTCTGCTTACGCACAGGTATTCTCGCGCCATGAGCCGCACAGTCCGTTCGCTTCTGCAGGACGCTCCTCAACTTGATCCGAAAGTGACGGGAGGTGCGGTCTATGACCTGTTCTCCCATGATCCGGAATTGATGGTCTGTGCGGTCGTCGAAGGCACGCAGCCAATTGGGCTGGTATCGCGCAATTCCTTCTTTTTGCGCATGGCCGACACGCATGGTCGCGCCCTGTTTGAAAAGCGCCCTGTCACCTTCGTGATGGATAAAGACCCGCTGATCGTCGACAAGTCGAGCCTTGTCTCTGAGGTCAGCCGTCACATCCTGACGGACCGCAACGCGGCGCTGTTTGACGGTTTCATCATTACAGACGAGGACCGCTATGCCGGTGTTGGGACCGGTGTGGCGCTGATGAAAACGCTGCAGATCGAAAGCGAGGAGCGCAACCGCAAGCTGGTGGCCCTGGCCGAGCAGCTGGGTCGAGCTCGCATTGAAGCTCTGAGCGCGAACCAGGCAAAATCTGAATTCCTGGCCACGATGAGCCATGAAATCCGCACGCCGCTCAACGGCGTCCTCGGGGTGGCGCAACTGCTTCAAGATAGCGGCCTGAACGAAGAACAAGGCCGCCTGGCCAAAACCATCCGCACATCCGGCGAAATTCTTTTGCGCATCCTCAACGATGTCTTGGATCTGTCCAAGATCGAGGCGGGTAAGATGGACCTGGAGCCGCAAGATTTCGATGCGGCCGAACTGATGCAATCCAGCGCCAGCCTCTGGCGACCGCGCGCAGAGGAAAAAGGCCTGAACTTCAGTGTCGAGCTGTCCAAGGGTGGGCCCACGCGCCTGCACGGCGATCCAGTGCGCATCAAACAGGTGCTGTTCAACCTGATTGGCAATGCAATCAAATTCACCGCCAGCGGGTCGGTCAAAACCGTCATCCAGGTTCTGCCGCTCACCCCTGGCCGGGCGGTTCTGCGCGCGGAAGTGACTGACACGGGCTGTGGCATTCCTGAGACCGCCCAAAAGAAGCTCTTTACCGCCTTTGCCCAAGGCGACGGCGCAACCAGCCGCAAATATGGCGGCACAGGTCTGGGTCTGACCATCTGCAAACGGCTGGTGGAATTGATGGGCGGCACGATCGACTTCACCAGTTCCCCGGACCAAGGCTCGCGATTTTGGTTTGAGACACCCCTCAGGGTCGCCACGGAGGCCGCTCCTGCCACGGTCTCATCGGGATCCGAACACGCGTCGATACCTGCCCAGGCCCAGGCGATGGACGCCGACATTCCTGCGCCTCAAACAGGGCCGAAAATCCTGTTGGCCGAGGATAATCCTATCAATCAGGAGGTTATCCGCGGCTTCCTGAAATTTCGGGGCTGGAGTTGCCAGCTGGCGAATGACGGGCTTGAGGCCGTCGAAGCCTTGAAAACTACCGCCTTCGATCTGGTCCTGATGGATATTCAAATGCCGGGCATGGATGGATTTGAGGCCACCCGCCATATCCGCCAGCTTGGCGAGGCGGGTCAGACCACACCGATTATTGCGCTGACAGCCAACGCCATGCGGGGCGATGACCGCCGCTGTATTGCGGCCGGCATGGACGGCTATGTGTCAAAGCCGATTGATCGTCCGAAATTCTTTGCGGAGATGGACCGCTGGCTGGAGAGCGGTCGCACACCAGATTCCAACGCCCACATCAGCGTGGTCTAGCCCGGATTATAAGGATCCAGCCCCGGCGGCGGGGGTAATCCCTTGCTGGCCAGAGCGATCACCTTAAACAGTTCGCCCATCTCTTCGGGAGCGATTAAGCGCTCAAGCTGGCGTGTCAGCCTGGCCCCATCCTGTGGTGAGCGGCCCCGGGCCAGCGCTGCGGCCCGCGTTTCAATGCCGAGCCCGGTGAGAAAAGCCCCCTGCCCGGTCGGCCCGTAGACATCAAGGCCTGCGGCAAGGCCAAGCTCAGCGATATGCTGGAAATCGACCCAGGCGGTCAGATCAGCCCCTCCCGGATCGTCCAGCGGATCGACCTTTTGATGTTTGGCAATGGCTTGCAGCGTGTCGCCAGCCTCTGGCATCGAAGAGCCATAGTCGATGAAGAGCGCATAGCCCGGTGCAGCTTTGAAGCGGTCCGCAATCGCGTCCACAACCGGCGCATCGGCGGGCCGCAATTCGACCAGCGAGCCGTCGGGTTCATGGCGCAAGGCCGGCGCGATCAAGGCCTGGTCCGCCTCAGACAACGCACCGCCCAGCACAAAGGCAAACCGGGTCTGGTCATCGGGCTGAAGGCCGACCAGGCGTTCGCGCCACACTCCATCCACCTTCACCGCTTGGCGGATCGGCAAGCAGTCCAGGAATTCATTGGATAAGATCAAGCTAGGACCTTCAGCCATCTCATCGATCAGTCTGAGCCAGCGCGGTTGTACCGGTGCGTTCGCAAGCGTGCGGCCCTGCACCATCTTCAGCGCCGGACTGGCCTCAATCAGACTGACCTGAGCCGCCTCCACAAAGCCGGGCGCAGCAGCCCCGGCGCGTAGTGCATCACTCATCATCCGCCCAGTGCCTGGGCCTAGCTCGGCAAGCTGGACAGGATGCGGTGCCCCCATTTGCCCCCAGCATTCCGCCGCCCACAGGCCAATAAACTCGCCGAACATCTGGCTGATTTCCGGTGCGGTGATGAAGTCCTTGTCCGCCCCCAGCGGGTCCTTGGTGGCGTAATACCCGGCCATGGGATCAAATAGCGCTTCGGCCATGAAGCTGGACACCGGCATGGCCCCGTCACTGGCGATGCGCGCCATGAGCTGCGCCCTCAGCTGCTCGCGAGGACGAAACTCATCGTCGATGGGCTGGCTCATGCGGGCTTCTTCGTGATCGCGGGCGCGTTCAGAGACCGGTGGATCAGATATCCACCCACCAGCACCATGGGCACACATAACACCATGCCCATCGTGACATAGCCTTGTAGATAATCGGGCATATGCAGGTCCGGCTCGCGCACCAGCTCGACCAGACCGCGGAACAGGCCATATCCGGCCAGGAAAACCCCTGTGGCCAAGCCAGGACGGGCCAGCGCCTTGTAGCGATAGACCAGGAAGACCAGCAGGGCGAACAGAACCGCACCTTCCAAGAAGGCTTCGTAGAGCTGGCTGGGATGGCGCAGCTGACAGCTTGGGTCACCAGCAAAACGCATAGCCCACGGCACATCGCTGGCCCGGCCCCACAACTCGCCATTGATAAAGTTGGCTAGCCGCCCGAAGAACAGGCCAATTGGAGTGGCCGTCGCCACAGCGTCGGCGACCCGCATCAGCGGCGCTTTGTGCGCACGGCTGGTGAAGAAGATCGCCATTGCCACACCGATCAGGCCGCCATGGAAGCTCATGCCGCCTTCGGTAATGCCGGTCAGGGCCCAGAGCGGGTTATCCCAGAGCGGGCTGCGGGCATCCCATACGGCATAAAACAGCACATAGCCCAGGCGGCCACCACCAATTACACCCAGCATGATCCAGAGCGCCAGATCGTCGATGAAGTCCTTGGAGTAAGGCGCAACCTGGCCCGCTTTGGTGGTGCCCCAAAGATGACCGCGCGCGACCAGGCGCTGGACCCAGTACAATCCGAGAAAAAGCCCCGCAATATAGGCGATCGCATACCAGCGGATCGGTAATGGGCCGATGCCGAAAAACTCCGGGATGGTGACCAGAACCGGGTCGATCAGATCGAAGCTAGGAACACACGCTTCCATGGCTTTCCTCAAAGGGTTTACGCATCGCGCGACATCAGTCGCGTTGCAATTGGCAGGTCACAGGACCTATATGGAGCCTTCATAGCAGACCAGACGGTGATGTCATGCAGTCGCGCAGCCCTTTATTCGCCAATATGGCGGACCTTATGACCGATGCCTTCAGCGCCGCCCAGGCGGCTGGCGATGAAGCGCGCGCGGTATTCCGCGCTCAAGCCGAGCGCATGGCTTCAGAGCTTGATCTGGTCAGCCGCGATGATTTCGAAGCGATGAAAGCACAGGCCGAAGCCGCCAGTTCAGAAGTCGAAGCCCTGAAGGCGCGCCTGGATGCGCTGGAAGCGGCTGCTAAAAAGCCAACAGCCAAGAAGCCTGCAGCCCGGAAGACTGCGGCTAAAAAGTCGTCGAGCTAATTAAAGCCCACTTTATCGTTTCATCACGCTTGCGCGCCTTGAGCGGCGCAGCGTAGCGTTTCCCATGTGCTGCCAACTGAGTCGCAGCACGCGACCGGGGAGAGGACCACCATGGAGCTCAACACCCAAGAGGTCAGCGATGTGTTTGACCCGCTCGAAGCAATCGAGCAGGCCGTCATCGCAGAGCAATACCCTTATGAGCGCGACGAGCTGGAAGTGCACATGGCCGCACCGGGCTCATGGCGCGACCATCAGATTTGGTTCGCCTACCGCCCAGAATTGGATGTCATTCACATCTGTTCCAGTTTGGAACTGAAGGTTCCCGACAACCGCTATCGCGAAGTCTGCGAATTGGTGGCCCGTCTCAATGAACGGCTGTGGCTTGGCCATTTCGACATCTGGACCGACGACCAGTCGATTGTCTTCCGCCACGCGCTGACCCTGCCGGAAGCCGAGAGTGTCTCGGTGGCCCAGGCCTCAGCCCTGATCGCGGCGGCGAAAGAAGCCGGTGAACGGCTCTATCCGGCATTCCACTATCTGTTGTGGAGCGGCAAGAGCCCCGCCGAAGCGGTGTCAGCGGCCATGTTCGATACGGCAGGCGAAGCTTAGGGCCGATAAGGCTCAACTGAGCGCACCACCATGGAGTAGGCGGTGGCGGCCAGATCTGTGTCGACCCGCTCGATCGTCATCAAGCCTTCCACCCAGACCGGCTCCCATAAGCTGGCAAACTGAATGGGCTCGGCTGAGCGCAGATACACGATTTGATTTGGCGGCGGCGGCGGGTAGTGGACGCAGGCCCCATGGAAGGGTAGCAGCAAAAACTCGCGTGCAGAGCCGTGCTCGGCAAAGTCCAAGGGTAGAATATAGCCAGGCATGCGCGCGATCAGCCCGTCTAAGTCTTCGACGACGTTGAATGTGCCAGCCTGGTTGTCGATCGGGCTATTGCCAATGAATTGATTGACGAGCCCTGGGTCGGCGCGCCCTTCGCCAATAGCGCGGCGCGCTTCGATTTCCTCGCTCGGCATGAGATCGCTCCACACTACGAGTTCAGCCTCAGTGCCAGGATCAACCAGGGGAAGGGTGTCAGCTGCCTCACCGGCGTGACCGGATGTCCGTTGGGCGTCTTCGGACGGGCTGCAGGCCGCCACAATCGCAAGCGCAACAAGGCCAGCTAGAGCCCTTTGGAACCAAACCATCGACACAGTGGACATCCTTCAAACCGAGCGCGGACGTGCTGAAAGATGGGTGATGAGGCCCGTATCTACAAGGTAAATTCTCTGTGCACTGTGTTTTAAGGAGTTTGTGGAAAACTCCCTCCGATAGACCGCAAAAATGCGGCACCGGAGGTGGAATATGGGGTCCGAGACCAAGACCGAGGAGACGGTCGAGCTCGAAACGCGTGAGGCCAAGCGCCAGCTTGTGGCGCGCAGTGCAGTCCGCGCTGTGCCGTTCAACATTATCAACGCGGTTCTGCTCAGCATTCTGTTTATCGGGATCGTCGATCCTGTCGCCCATATCGGCTGGTTTGTGCTGATCTGCGGTGGCGCATTTTTGCGTTTGGGGTCGATGTGGCGCGCGCGGCGTGCCGATCGCGTACCGACAACCCAAGAGCTGACAGCATATATGATCATGTCCGCCTGCGTGGGCACGGGCTGGGGCCTAACCCCCTTTCTTCTGCCCGCGGATGCTCCGGGGATTATTACCCAAGCCGTTTCACTGGTGATCGCTGGCATGGCCGCAGGCGCTTGCATGACGTCCGCGTCGGAGCGCAGCGTAGTCTTGGCCTACACTGCTCCGGCCCTGGGGCTGTGGGCGCTCTCGATCGGCTTGAATGGAAGCTGGCAGGCTGCGCTCGTTGTCGTCTTGCTGATTGGCTTCTTCCTGGCGATGAATGCGCTGACAACGACCTATGCGGGGTCGCTGAACGATGCCGTGCGGGCAAACTCAGAGCTACGCGAGACCCGCAAAGAGACCGAATCCCAAGCTGCGGCCATGGCCCGACTGGCAGAGCAAAATGATGGCGCTGCAAGGCGCGCTGAAGAACAGGCCCGCGCCAATGCCGCCGTCCTGGCCAATATGAGCCATGAGCTGCGCACGCCTCTCAACGGTATGCTGGGGATGACCCAGCTGTTGCAGGAATCTGGGCTGTCTCCAGATCAGACCCGGCTTGCCTTGCGCGCCAAGGAGTCTGCGGAAACCCTGACAAGCCTGTTGAGCGACGTGCTGGACGTCGCCCGCATCGAAGCGGGCCGCTTTGACCTGGAGCTCGGCGATGTCACCGCGCAGTCTCTCGCCGAGGCCACAGAGCGCGCGTATCAGAACGAAGCTCGAGAAAGGCAGTTGGCGTTCGAGGTCCAGGTCTGTGGTGACGCAGATCGTGCGCTTCGCGCAGATGAGTCGCGCATCAAACAGCTCACACGCGTTTTGGTGAGCAATGCCTTGCGCTTTACGCCCGCCGGTGGCGTTACGGTGACCTACTCTTCGCGGTCATTTGATGAAGATCGCGCAAGCCTGCGCGTTGAGGTGCGTGACACCGGTACGGGTGTGCCAGAAAGTACCCGGGCTCACCTGTTCGACGCCATGGCGTCTCAGCGGATGGATTCCAACATTCGTGAAGCCGGAACGGGCCTTGGTCTGCATCTGGTCAAGCGCCTGGCGCAACTGATGGACGGCGAAGTCGGCTATGAACCCAGTGATGTCGGCGAAGGCTCCATCTTTTGGTTTGAGCTGCGCCTGAAGGCTTCACAGAAATGCGACAAATACGCCGATGGCGAGCAGATGACATTGGATGCCCGCCGCTTGCGGATCCTCGTTGTCGAGGAGAATGCGGCCCGTCACTCGGTCCTGCTAGGATATCTGAACTCCTTCAACTGCGAAGTCACAGGTGTGAGCGCCGGCCATGAGATGCTCGAAGCGCTCAACACGGCCGCTTATGATGCCGTGGTCATGGGCCTGTCGCTGACCGATGTGGAGCCAGATGTCGCGTCCGGAGATGTGCGCAGCCTGCCCTCGACGGCCGCGATGACACCGATCGTACGCCTTGATCCGACACTGGATGAAGCCCTGTCGCCCGGCAGTATGGAAACGCTGGTTCGTGCACCTGTGACGGCCGAAAGCCTGCTCACTGCCCTGCGCTCGGCGTTGGAATCCGATCCGGCTGCGGTGTCCAACTTGCGCCGCATCGCGTAACCGCGAACGCACAATCCACATTCTGAATGCGGATGAAGGCGCGTGCCGGGTTTGCCCGGCGCGCGCCACCTGCTATGCAGCCGGCGTTAACTTTTGGTCGGGGCGGGAGACCAGCCATGAAACTGATGTGCGGCAATGCCAACAAACCGTTGGCCCAGGCCATTGCGGATTATCTGGACGCACCCCTTTCCAATGTTGAGATCGAACGGTTTGCCGACGGCGAGCTTTTTGTTCGGATCGACGAGAATATGCGCGGCGAGGATGTCTTCATCATCCAGTCCACCTCAAAGCCCGCCAACGACAATCTGATGGAATTGCTGATCTGTATGGACGCGCTCACGCGCGCCAGTGCCAAGCGGATCACCGCAGTTGTTCCCTATTTCGGGTATGCCCGTCAGGACCGCAAAACCGGCGGTCGCACGCCCATTACCGCCAAGCTGGTCGCTAATCTGATTGCTGGCGCGGGGGCTCACCGGGTTCTGACGCTGGATTTACATGCTGGCCAGATCCAGGGCTTTTTCGATATCCCGACCGACAACCTGTTCGCCACGCCGGTGTTTGAACAAGACATCCGCACCCATTACGACGTCAAAGACCTGATGATTGTCTCGCCGGATGTGGGGGGTGTGGTACGCGCGCGCTCGCTGGCTGGCCGCCTGGGCGCAGACATTGCCATTGTCGACAAACGCCGCCCTCGCCCGGGCATGTCCGAAGTGATGAATATTATCGGTGAGGTCGAGGGCCGGAACTGCATCATCTTCGACGACATCATCGATTCAGGCGGCACGCTGTGTAACGCGGCTGCCGCGCTAAAAGAGCGCGGGGCCAAGGAAGTCTCCGCCTATATCACCCATGGTGTCTTGTCGGGCCAAGCGGTCAGCAAGATCGCCAATTCGGAGATGACCGAGCTGGTGGTGACCGATTCCATCGACTCCACCGAGAAGCTGGCCGAGGCCAGTAATATCCGCACTCGGTCGGTCGCTCCGCTCCTGGCTGAAGCCATCCGCCGCATCGCCAACGACGAGTCCGTCTCCAAGTTGTTCGACTAGATGGGTGTGACCGGGCAGTTTGGCTGCTGAGCCAAGCGCACGCAGGAGTCAGCCACGCGCTTGCACCGGCTGGGTTCATCGGCTATACGCCGCAGCTCGAATTTTGCCGTTATGCGTTTTGCATACGGCCCCGGAGCGCCGCCCGACGAGGCGGCGCCCTTGTTAGACACGTAAGACCTAAGGACCGGCTC
>JANQMI010000158.1 GCA_028280165.1 Oceanicaulis sp.
CACGCTCGTCGTGGCTGTGGCCTTGTCGGCGCAGGCCACCGATGTCGGCGTGAACAAGGCGACCCGAAAGCTGTTCGCGGCGGCTGACACCCCTGAGGCCATGCTGGCGCTGGGCGAAGACCGTGTGCGCGAGCACATCAAAACGATCGGCCTGTTCCGCAATAAGGCCAAGAATGTCATCGCGCTGTCCAAGATGATTATCGACGAGTTTGGCGGTGAAGTGCCCCAGACCCGCGATGAGCTGGTGCGCCTGCCCGGTGTTGGGCGCAAAACCGCCAATGTGGTCCTCAACGAAGCTTTCGGCCAACACACCATTGCGGTCGACACGCATATCTTCAGGGTTGGCAATCGGACCCGACTGGCTCCAGGCAAAAACCCCGATGAGGTGGAAGCGCGGCTGGAGCGGATTACGCCAGCGGCCTATCTGAAAGGCGCGCATCACTGGCTGATCCTGCACGGGCGTTATGTCTGCAAGGCGCGTACGCCAGAATGCTGGCGCTGTGCGATCGCTGATATCTGCAAATTCAAGGACAAGACGCCCGCTCCCAAAGGCGCGACGTCAAAGCCGGAGGAGTGAGGCCATGTCCGCGCGTGCGGTATATTTGGAAATTGATGGTTCGACCGCCCATCTGGTGCTGAACGTCCCGAAGAAGCGCAACGCTCTGTCTGAAGCCATGTGGCGGGCCATCCCCGATCTCCTGACCGAGGCTCGATCGAACGCGGCGGTCCGCCTGCTCGTGGTGCGCGGGGCTGGGGGCGCATTTGCGGCAGGCGCGGATATTTCTGAGTTTGAAGCGGTCTACGCCACACCGGCCCGAGCGGCGGAGTATTCCAAAGCCATCGCGAGCGCGCTTGATGGCCTGGCCGCCTTTCCCAAGCCGACGCTGGCGGCGATTAATGGCGCGTGTGTTGGCGGCGGGTGCGCGGTTGCGCTGGCGTGTGATCTGCGCTTCGCCGCAGATGGCTCGAAATTCGGGATCACGCCCGCGAAAATGGGGCTCGCCTATCCGCTCAATGATACCCGCCGCCTCATCAATGCTGTGGGCGTGTCTGCGGCCAAGGACATTCTGTTTACCGGCCGCCTAATGCAATCGGAAGAGGCACTCCAGATCGGTCTGATCGACCGGTTGGTGGAGCGGGGCGAACTGGACGATGCGGTGGAGGCCTATGCGGCGCAAATTGCCTCGGTCAGTCCCAGCACGGCCAAAATCACCAAGGATATCGTCACCCGCATTGCGGCGGGTCAAACCGAAGACGATGAGGCCACGCGCCAGCTCTTCCTGGATGCCTTCCAAAGCGCGGATTTTGCGGAAGGCTATCGGGCCTTTCTGGAGAAGCGCACACCGAAGTTTTAGGAGGCTTTGCGTCGCCCCAGGAATAAGACCAGCGCCAGCACGCTAAATGCCGCCGATGCCAGGAAGGGCGCGCCGGGAAAATCGAGGCCAACAAAGCCGCCTTCGAACAGGAAGAAAAGCTGGGTGTAGAGGAGCGGCGCAATCGCCAGAACGATAGCCCCCAGTGACGCCAGGCCGCCCTGCAACTCACCCTGCGCATCCTTGCTGACCCGTTCGGTCATGATCTTCATCAGCGCCGGATCCTGCAGCCCTGTGAAAATCGCAAAGCTGATCCAGAAATAGACCCAGAACCCGCTCGGCGCGAAGGCAAGGCCGATCAGCGCGCAAATCTCAACCATCAACGCGATCCAGATCACCGGGCGCTCCCCCAGGCGGGGCAGCACATAGGGCACCATCACGGCCTGGCAGACCACATAGATCGCACCGTAGACGCTCAGCGACAGGCCGATCTGCCCGGCGGTCCAGTCGAACTTGGCGATGGCCACATAGGTCCATACCGCTGGATAGACAAAGCCCGATAACCCCATGGCCGTATAGACCCAAATCAGGACGCCGAGGCCTTCTGTTTTGCGCAGGCGCATCAGCGTGCCTAAAGGGTTCGCACGCGACCAATCGAACGGGCGGCGGTTTTCGGCTTTCAGGCTCTCCGGCACGACGAACCAGCCATAGAGCGCATTCAATCCGGCGAGCGCCGCAGCGGCGAAGAAAGGCGTTCGCGGATCAAACTCGCCCAGAAGCCCACCAATGCCCGGGCCCAGGATGAAGCCTGCGCCCATGGCCGCACCCAGCCAGCCATAGCGCGTCGCGCGTTCTTCTGGTGTAGAAATGTCGGCGATATAGGCGTTCGCCGTGGAGTGGGTAGCAGCAAAAATCCCCGACAGGAGGCGCGCAATAAAGAAGACGAATAGCGCGTGCGCTAGTCCCATCAAAAGGAAGTCCACCGCCAGCGCTGTGAGCGATAGCAATAGCACGGGCCGACGCCCAAACCGGTCTGATAACCCGCCAATCACCGGCGAACAGAAGAATTGCATCAGGGCGAAGCCGAAGGTGGCAATCCCGCCCCAGAAGGCGGCCAGGCCGATCCCACCGCCGGTCAGCTCCTGCAACAGCTGGGGCAGCACCGGCATCACAATGGCAAAGGCCATCGCATCAATGCCCACAGTGCCAACGACGAAAATCGTGGCCGCGGTGCGAGGCTTTGGGGCCGAGCGATCAGGTGTGGTCTCGGTCATGGCTTGGGCTTATGCGCCGTCACCGAATATCCCGCAAGCCAGATAAGGCCATATCTGATATTCAGTTTTGTGGGACATCGCCAAAGTGGAAACCCATTCTTTCCATCGCGCGCCTTAATGCCGCCGTATGCCGCGTGTAAAACCGAGCACGTACTCAACACAAATCACTCACCAGGTTGTGAGGGGCTCGCGCTGGAGCCATCGGCTACCTATATGCATAAGCCGGTGCGCAGCGAAGGGCCGTTCGCGCGCCACTGTAAGGGGGAGAGACCCATGTCGAATACGTCGATGATCCCACTGTCGCCTGAGGGCGGCCTGTCCCAGTATCTGGCGGATATCCGTAAGTTTCCGATGCTGGAGAAAGATCAGGAATTCATGCTCGCCAAGCGGTGGACGGAGCATGAAGACACCGACGCGGCGCACAAGCTGGTCACCTCTCACCTGCGCCTGGTGGCCAAGATCGCCATGGGCTATCGCGGCTATGGCTTGCCCGTGGCTGAAGTGATCAGCGAAGGCAATATCGGCCTGATGCAGGCGGTGAAGAAATTTGACCCGGACAAAGGCTTTCGCCTGGCCACCTACGCCATGTGGTGGATCCGCGCGGCCATCCAAGAATACATCCTGCGCTCCTGGTCGCTGGTCAAAATGGGCACCACAGCGGCTCAGAAGAAGCTATTCTTCAACCTGCGCCGGATGAAAAGCCAGATGCAGGCGCTGGACGAAGGCGACCTGCGCCCCGATCAGGTCGAAGAAATTGCCACCAAGCTGGGTGTGACCAATGACGACGTCATTTCCATGAATGGCCGTCTATCCGGTCCAGATGCCTCGCTCAATGCACCACTTCGGTCCGATGGCGAAAGCGAGTGGCAGGACTGGCTGGAGGACAATGACGCGGAGTCTGCCGAAGACGAGCTGGCTGAAAGCGATGAGTTCGATACCCGCATGGCTCTCTTGCAGGAAGCCATGGGCGCGCTGAACGAGCGTGAGCAAAACATCATCCAGGAAAGAAAGCTCACCGAAGAGCCTAAGACCCTGGAAGATCTGGCTCAGGTCTACGGCGTCAGCCGCGAACGCATTCGCCAGATCGAAGTGCGCGCCTTTGAAAAGCTGCAGAAAGAAATGGTGCGGCTGGCCGCCGAACGGGGTTTGGCCCCGGCGACCGAAGACGCTTAAGGGCTTCAAGCTCTGCTTCTCCCTCCCTCTTGATGGGGAGGGAGAAGTCGCTTTCCAACCGTCCTTCGTCTTTTCCTGTTCGTCATCCCCGCGCAGGCGGGGACCCAGGGACGGCAGAGCGTAGCGTTTTACGGCTCTGGGTTCCCGCCTGCGCGGGAATGACGAGGGTAAGGTGTCTATAAACAACCTGCTCTTTCCCGGCGAAGGCCGGGACCCAGAGCCTTGAAACGCTGAGCCCAGTGGCTCTGGGCCCCGACCTGCGTCGGGGAAGAGCGTGTTTTAAAAGTCCCACTCCTTTGTCATTCCCGCGCAGGCCGGGACCCAGTGATCCTCAAATGGCGCGACTTCTGAGGGTCCTTCGAGGCTCGCCTTTGGCTCGCACCTGAGGATGAGGGGATGAAGAACGCCAACCTTCCTCATCCTGAGGCGCTTTTCGCTAGAAAAGCCTCGAAGGACGCACGGCGTTTGTCCGATCAATGAAAGTCCCGGCTCGCCGGAATGATCTCTGCTCCTGGTGCGATCAGGCCCTTGGCCCGTGCGGGCTTCTGGCGCGCGTCAGCACCTGGGCGAACAATCTCATCGGCATGGGCAAGGCTGGGATCAAATCCGCCTTCGCTGAGCCGTGAGAGCGCGGATGTCCAGTCCACCAATTGCTCTGCAACCAGGTGGATGACCTCCCCTTCACGCTGCAGCCGTCCCACGACCCCTAATAACTTTGATCCGATCACCGTCTTGCGGTAGCGCTGGAACATATTCTGCCAGATGACGACATTGGCGATGCCGGTTTCATCTTCCAGCGTGGCAAAAATCACCCCCTTGGCCGACCCGGGGCGCTGGCGCACCAGGACCAGACCCGCCAAACCAAATCGCGCGCCATTTTTAGCCGTCAAAAGCTGCCCGCAGGGCCGGTAGCCATAGCTGTTAAAATGGCTCCGTAGAAAGCTCATCGGGTGGGCTTTCAGTGAGAGCGACAGGTGAACATAATCGCGCGCCACCTCCTCACTGAGCGCCATTTTCGGCAGACGCACGCCGGATAGATCCGGCGCACTGCGTCTTTCTCCACCCGCGGCTTCAAACAAGGGCAGGTCCGGCCCAGACAGAGCGAGCGCGCGCCAGCCCGCCTCCCGGCGGGGTGTTTTAAGCGAACCA
>JANQMI010000196.1 GCA_028280165.1 Oceanicaulis sp.
CCCTCCCCCCGCCCGCGGGGGGAGATACCAGCGCCCCATCCTGATGTCCTCCCCCGCGTGCGGGGGAGGTGTCGGCGGAGCCGACGGAGGGGGCTTCCAGCGCATAATAGCGGCCCATCGCGCCCTGCAGTTCAGGGAATTCATAGACCATCTGGCTGACCAGGTCGGCTTTTGAGAGCTTAGCGGCGAGGTAGGCGAGGTAGGCGAGGTCCGGATCGGCACCCACCGCCGGCGCGAGCTCGCGCGCCAGCGCGGCGACGCGTTCAATCTTGTCCGCCACTGTGCCCAGCTTTTCGTGGAAGGTGACTTTGGCGAGCTCTGGAGCCATCGCTTCCAGCCCCGTCTTGCGATCCAGGTCCCAGAAGTGGCGGGCATCGGCCAGGCGGGCGGACAGCACGCGCGCGTTACCGGCTGCAATGGCGACACCGCCATCGGGCGCTTCCTGGTTCGCGACGACAACGAATTTCGCAGCCAGTTCACCGATCTTCGCATCCCGCACTGCGAAATATTTCTGGTGCGTCTTCATGGTCAGGGTGATGACTTCGGGTGGCAGGTCCAGGAAGTCCGGATCCATCTTGCCGAGCACCGAAACGGGGTGTTCCACCAGGCCCGTGACTTCTTCCAGAAGGCCCTGATCTTCCACCAGCTCATAGCCAGCGTCGGTACAGACCTTGCGCGCGCCCGCCAGGATCAGCTCCCGGCGTTCGGCGCGGTTCAGGATCACGCCGTTTTGGCGCAGGCCAGCCTCATAGCTGGTAAAGCTCGACACCTCGAACGGCCCATTGCCGTGCACGCGGTGACCCTCAGTGATGTTGCTCGCTTTGAGGCCGAAGACGTCGGTGTCCACCACAACACCATCGATCAGGCAGATCACACGCTGCAGCGGGCGCACCCAGCGCTGCTGCTTGGCGTCTTCGCCGAACTTCATCGATTTCGGCCAGGGGAAGGCTTTCGCGGCATCCGGCACGGCGTCGGCCACCACCTCGGCGGTGGCGCGGCCCGGCTTTTCGATCAGGGCGACGTAGAATTGGCCCTTCTTGCCATCTTCGATCTTGCATTGATCCAGGCTTTCCAGACCGGCAGAGCGTAGAAAACCTTCGATGGCCTTGTCCGGCGCGCCCACCTTGGGGCCTTTGCGCTCTTCGCGGACATCCTCAGTCTTGGCTGGAAGGCCATCGATCACAAGGCCCAGCCGGCGCGGTCCAGAGAAGGTCTTCAAACTGTCCCAGGTCAGGCCGGCCCCGTTCAGGCGCTCGGTCATCAACCGCTCCAGATCAGCCTCGGCACGGGCCTGCATACGGGCAGGAATTTCTTCGCAGAAGAATTCAAGGAGCAGTTCGGACATGGGGGTCAGGCTTTACGGCAGGCGGACAAAAACATGTGCGCACCGATTAGCGCTGTTGCGTCCACACGTCCAGCAAACCGGTGCGCTTTGGCCTTACGCCTTTAGGCGGGCGCGTTGTGACTGCCGTCGCACAAAGGCTGGCCTTCGGTCGCCTTACAGCCGCAGAAGAAGACCCGTTTGGTCTCCGGGGCGGTCCAGGGCAGGGGCGCGAAGTCTGTGGGCTGGTGGCTGCCATCACAAAAGGGCTGACGCTCTGACCGGCCGCATGTGCACCAGAAATAGGTCTTGCCTTCTTCGACATCGATCGGGATGGGCCCGTCAGCGGCGCGGATGGGATCACTCATGGCTTAGCCTCCCATCACTTTTTGATAGGCAGGGCGGGCTTGAAGACGGGCCACATAGGCCCCTAAGGCTGGCTTTTTCGGGAAAAGATTCCAGCCCATGGCCCAGCCGATGGCTCCACCGACCACCAGGTCCGCAGCGGTGAACCAGTCGCCCAGCAGCCAGGGATCGGCTTTGGACAGGCGGGCCTCCAAGGCCTCCACCACGGTGTCCACATCGCCCCAGCCCGCCGATTGGCGTTTGGTTTCAAACTGACCGCCGGCTTGCATCATGGCCGGCTCGATGGAGGAGGCCTGAAACACCAGCCAGCGCAGAAACTCGCCCCGCCGTGGGTCGTCGAGGGCGGGCGCGAGATCGTTCGGGCTTTTATACTTGTCGGCCAGATAAATCGTGATCGCGACCGTGTCGCTAACCGTCACATCCCCATCGCGGATTGCCGGGATTTTACCCAGCGGGCTGACCGCTAGAAACTCCGGCGTGCGCATGGAGCCATCGTCATAGGCCACCGGCACAAGCTCATAATCAATGCCCAGCTCTTCTAAGAGCCAATGCATCATGACAGCGCGTGATTGCGGATTATGGAAAAGCTGAACGGTCATGGGGGCTCCTGCGTGGTGTTCACCCCACCCTAGCCCCCCGCTCAAGGGGAGGGAATGGATTATGCGCAATCGGGGTTCGCTAACCGGTTCGTTGCGCATCTGCAGCATCAAGCCCGTCCATCTCCACCCACCCTGTCTTTCCCGACACAGGTCGGGACCCAGGGCCACTGGCATCTCTGGACCCCGACCTGCGTCGGGGAAGAGACCGAAGAGGGGACGTGTTTCAGCGACCGTAGCGGTTTCCTGGCACAGTCAGAATCTCAGTCCTGTCCCGGCTCTGCGCCCCGGACCAGGTCCAGGGCTTGGCCGGGACAGGAGGGTTAAGCCTTAAGCACCCGTGCCATCAGGCTCACATCCGTGACCGGCCAGAGCGTCCTGGCTTCATCGAGCGCCCTGGCCCCCAAATCGACATCGGCAAGAAGACGGCCAAATCTATTGGCAGTTCGAAGCATTGCGTGGATGTGTGGAAGGTCCGCCGCCGGCGTGGGCCAGGTCAGCTCCGCGGCCAAGTCTTTGACCCGAAGGCGGCCTTCGCGCGCAGTGGGATCGAGATGCAAGGTCAGGCGATCAAAGTCAGCAAGATCGACTCCGGACAGGGTCATGACCTCACCAGACAGCGTGATGGGTTCCGACGCGCTGATGCCGGACGGCACAAGGGTGAGTTCAAGCTCCGCTCTGATGTTTGCCGCGTCTTCGGGATCAAATGCAGTCCGGTCCGGTGTGTCTGGCGGCGCGCCATGCACGAGGTCAAAGCCTGCATCACAGGCCGCCCAGCTATGGGCACGGCCATTCGCGCGCACGGTGCCGGGGCCAACAGTTGTGATGTCGGCAACCAAATATGCGCCTGGCTCGGTGGCCTTCTCTAAGAGCGCCCTGAGGGCCTCAACCTGGGCCTGGTCCTTGAGAATTCTGGCGCTGCCGCGTGATCCCAGGATATGGAGCCCAGCGCCGAGTGCATCACAATGGCCAAGCTGGAACTCAAGCGTTCGGATCGGTTTTAGGTGCTCGGAGATAGCGTCGATCACGCGTCCGCGGGCGTGAATAAAATAGTCGCCCTCGCCATCAATCATAAATTCAAGCCAGACCTCGTCGATCGCGACGCGGCAGAGGGAGGTGGAAGGGCCGCTCACGCAGCCTCCTGGGCCTGTTTCTCCAGCTTCACCCAGGCTTCAGCGCAGCCTTTGGCGAGGTCACGGACCCGGGCAATCCAGCTGGCGCGTTCGGCCACAGAGATCGCACCGCGCGCGTCCACCAGGTTGAACAGGTGGGAGGCTTTCAGACACCAGTCATAGGCGGGCAGGGGCAGGGGCGTGTCCAGCTCCAGCAAGGCTTTGCACTGGCTTTCGGCACCCTTGAACCATTCGATCAGCATGTCGACATCGGCATGTTCGAAATTGAAGGTGGAGTGCTGACGCTCATTCTCTAAGAAGACATCGCCATAGCTCATGCCCGCGCCATTGAAGTCGAGGTCGTAGACATTCTCGACGCCCTGCACATACATCGCCAAGCGCTCCAGCCCATAGGTCAACTCCCCGGAAACGAGCTCGACATCCAATCCGCCGACTTGCTGGAAATAGGTGAATTGCGACACTTCCATGCCGTCACACCAGACTTCCCATCCAAGCCCCCAGGCCCCCACGGTCGGGTTCTCCCAGTCATCCTCGACAAAGCGCACATCATGCAGCTTGCGATCGATGCCGATGGCATCCAGCGAGCCCAGATAAAGATCCTGCAGATTGGCCGGGCTCGGCTTTAACAACACCTGGAACTGGTAATAATGCTGCAGCCGGTTCGGGTTCTCGCCATAGCGGCCATCAGCCGGACGGCGCGAGGGCTGCACATAGGCCGCCCGCCAGGGCTTGGACCCCAGCGAGCGTAGCGTCGTCGCCGGGTGCAAAGTGCCCGCGCCCACTTCGGTGTCATAAGGCTGCAGGATCGCGCAGCCCTGATCGGCCCAATAGCGCTGAAGGGTCAGGATCAAGTCCTGAAAAGAAGGGGCTTTGGCCTGCGTCATAGCGGGGTGTTCCAACCGGTGTTTGATTTGGCGCGACACTATGCGCGTGGGGTGGGGGGATCAAGCGGGGCTATCGCTTAGCGCTCTTTCCCGGCGAAGGCCGGGACCCAGAGCCATCAAACGCTGAGCCCCGCCCCCTCCTGGGCCCCGGCTTTCGCCGGGGAAGAGAAGTGTTTGGGTGCTATTTAGGCCCCACCATATTCTCAGGACGGACCACCCGGTCGAACTCGTCTTCGGTGACGAAGCCCAGCTTGATGGCTTCCTCGCGCAATGTTGTGCCATTGGCGTGGGCGGTTTTGGCTACGGTGGTGGCGTTGTCATAGCCGATGGTGGGGGCCAGCGCGGTGACCAGCATGAGCGAGCGCTCCATGATGTCGCTGATGCGGTCTTCATTGGCTTCGATGCCCACCACGCAATTGTTGGTGAAGCTGATGGCCGCGTCAGAGATGAGCTTGGCGCTGGTTAGCACATTCCAGCTGATCATCGGCTTGAAGACGTTGAGCTGGAAATGGCCCTGGCTACCGGCAAAGCTGACGCCGGCATTATTGCCCATCACCTGGGCGCACACCATGGTCATGGCTTCGGCCTGGGTCGGGTTCACCTTGCCCGGCATGATCGAACTGCCCGGCTCATTGGCCGGCAGGGCGATCTCGCCAATGCCGCAGCGCGGGCCGGAGCCCAACAGGCGGATATCGTTGGCGATTTTGAACAGTGACACGGCGGCGGAATTCAGTGCGCCATGGGCTTCGACCATGGCATCCTTGGTGGACAGCGCTTCGAACTTATTGGGTGCCGTGACGAAGCTGAGTTTGGTCAGGCTGGCGACCTCTTCGGCAAAGCGCTCGGCGAAACCGATCTTGGCGTTCAGGCCAGTCCCCACAGCCGTGCCACCTTGGGCCAATTCCAGCAGCGCTGGGAGCGCGGCTTCGATGCGACGGATGGCGTTGTCGACCATGTGCACATAGGCCGAAAACTCCTGGCCCAGCGTCAGCGGCGTGGCGTCCATCAGGTGGGTGCGGCCGATTTTGATCACGTCTTTGAAGGCTTCGGCCTTGTCGTTAAGGGCGTTGCGCAGCGTGGTCAGCGCCGGGATGACGTCATGAGTGAAGACCTCCGCGGCCGCGATATGCATGGCGGTCGGGAAGACATCGTTGGAGGATTGGGACCGGTTCACATGATCATTGGGGTGGACCGGGTCTTTAGAGCCAACCACACCGCCGAGAATCTGAATCGCGCGGTTGGACACCACCTCGTTGGAATTCATGTTTGACTGGGTGCCCGAGCCGGTCTGCCAGACCACCAGCGGGAAATGATCGTTCAGCTTGCCTTCGGCGACTTCCAAGGCCGCCTGGGCGATTGCTTCGCCCAGCTCCGGCTCCATATTGTCGAGGGCCATATTGGCCTTGGCGGCGCAGTGTTTGACGATGCCCAGGGCACGGATCAGCGGTAAAGGCTGAGTTTGCCCGCCAATCTTGAAATTGATCAGAGACCGGGCGGTCTGTGCGCCCCACAGCTTGTCAGCAGGAACCTCAAGCGGGCCAAAGGAATCAGTTTCAACACGCATCTCGGTCATGGAGCACTCCAGCTTATGAACAGGTCAGTGGGCCAATACGCTTGTGAAGGCGCGCTGGCCATCCGACATTAGGGCAATAACGAATCGGGTGTGTAGCACCGGGCCGCCATGGATCAAGACAATCGTCCCGCATCGGCTCTTGTTAACCCACCCAACTGGGACGGTGTGGACTGGCGAGGGAGAGGCAAGGTGCAAGCCGCTGAGGTAAATGGGTCGCTGCAGCTGCGTGTGGACGCGCTGACCAGCCAGACCAAACGATTCAAATCCTTAATCGGGACTTTCTTTCGGACCGAGTTTAATCGCGTGCGACCGAAATATGGACCCTTCGAAGTTGTCATTGAAATTGAGCGCACCGAGGACAGCCCGGTCCATGATGTCGACAATGTCGCCAAAGCCATCCTGGATTCGCTGACCGGCGTCGTGTTCCACGATGATAGCCAGGTTGAGCGTTTGCACGTCGAGAAGGTGCTCGGTGAGCGCCCCCGGGTGAAGGTGCGGGCCCGGCCGATGGCGAGTTAACGCTTGCCACCCTGTTTTTTCGTCACCCCCGCGAAGGCGGAGGCCCAGAGCCTTGAAACCCTGCACTCGATGATCTCAGGGTTCCCGCTTTCGCGGGAATGACCACCCTTCGCGGAAATGACGACAGAGTGTCTGCGCTCAGTCCTTACGCAACCCGCTCAACGCCCAAAGCCCGAGTGCAGGTCCAATCGCCAACGGCAGTAAGGCGTATTGCCAACCGATCGCGTCCGCCCAGACCGGCATGAGCTGTACACTGATGACCGTCAGTCCAAAGCCCAGCGCGGTTTGCAGCGTCAGGAGGCTGCCGGACAGGCCTGGCGGCGCGCGCTCAGCGATTGCCGCTGAGAATTGTGCGGAATCGGCGATCACGGCGACGCCGTAAATTGCCAGCAAAAGACCCAACACCCAGCCCGGTGCGGTCCAGGCTAGGGGTGAGGCGAGGGCGCATAGCCCCCCGATCGCAAGCGCGCCGCCTGCGACCTTCATCCGCCCAACCCTGTCGGCGAGCCAACCTGCGCCGAGCGCGCCCACCGCGCCTATGGCGATAATGGCAAAGGTCCAAAGGCCAAGCGTGGCATCGTTAGAAACACCCTGCTGGCTTCGCCAAACCGCGATATAGACGCCGATCCAGGCCCAGAAGGCGTAAAGCTCCCACATATGACCCAGATATCCCAGATTGATGGCGCGGATATCGGCTCTCCAGATCGCCTTGAAAGCGGCCCCTGGACGAAAGGTGCTGCCGGTCGGGAAGGCTGGCCCGATTTTGGACAGGCCAATCAGCGCGGCCGCTGCAAAAGCGGCGATGGCGGATCCCCAAAAGGGTCCGCGCCAATCTGCGCTGGCCAAAACAGGGCTCGCCAGATGGGGCAGGGCCGAGCCCAGGGTTAGCGCGCCCACAAGTAGACCGACCAGGAGCCCGGCATCACCTTTGGCCCAGCTGGCTGCCAGCTTCATCCCCACCGGGTAGACCAGCGCGAGCGCAGCCCCTGACAGCATGCGCAGCCCGATCATGGCTGCTGAGCCGGGATCTAGCAGCGTGCCCAGCCCGCTTGCGAGGGCGGCGATACCAGCCCCGACGGCAAAAACGACACGCGCATCAAAGCGGTCTGGCAGGTTGAGCGTGGCGCTGAACACGGCACCGACCACGAAACCGATTTGAACCGCGCTCGACAGGGCGGCAGCGGTATTGGCGTCTAAGCTACTCGCGGCCTCGATCGTTGGCAGGGCCGCTGCACCCGCAAACCAAACCGACAGGGCGAGGACTTGGCAAAGCGCGATGATCGCAAGGCTTTGGGGTTTGCCAGCGATGTCCGATCACTCAACTGAAATGCGGCCGCGGTCATCAATCCTCCAGAGCGCGTTGCCCACGCGCACGGTCGTGTTTCGGATTTGCCGCTGGCGTCGAATCTGGGCGCGGATGCAGTCCGCATCGTCAGCACACACGGTGCCAGTAAAGTCCAGTCCCATCAATGTCCTGAGCTCAGCCGAAGTAGGGAACCACATGTCGACTTCAAGATCGAATTCGATCCAAGGACAGTCATCGCCTTCGTCGACAAAGCGTACGTTTTCATAGCCGTGCACATCGATAAGCAGATCGACGAAGTCGGTATTGCGACCCGCCGTCGCGTACATGTCGCGCTTGCGTGTGTCGATCGTTTGGTAGCAGTCGAGATCCGATCCGAACTGCTCGACAAAGATGCGCCGATGGGCACCACCCCCATGGAAGGCGATGACGGGGTTGTTGATGAAAGTCACATGGTCCGCGCTGGGCATGATCAAGCTGGCACAGGCCGACAGACAAATCCCTTCAATCTCAATATCGATGTCGCGCGGGGCGATGATGCGACTGATTGCCAGGCCTGAAGCCACGCTGCCGCCTGGTGAGGCAAAGCGCATGGTCTTTCCCTCCGACATCGCCCGGGCGACCGGATCGAACATGTCTTGGTCAACCGGGCCGGAGATGTAGGCGAAATTGGGGTCAGGGTCCGGGTCTGCCCCCGCCGGGACGCACGCGGCCAGCCCCCAAATCAGCAGTGCAGCCACACTGAAAGCCTGTCCCCAATATCGGGCGGAGCCACGGTTTGGTGAGTGCCACGTCATCATCATTGCTTCGTATTCGGCAAAGGATCCGGGGCGACGGCGCTACCCGTCATCCTCAACGCTGGGTGTTTCGCTGGACAGCGGGGTGCCTTCCTCCAGCGGGCGGATCGCTGCAGTTGCGCTGGCGGTCGCACACAAGACCCCGTCTTCATTGAACAGCTCACCTTGCGTGAAACCCACCGTAGAGCCCAGACGCACGGTCTCTCCGATACAGCGCGCCCGGCCGCTCATGAGCGGGCGCAGGAAGTTGGTCTTCATTTCCAGTGTCGGGACGGCCGCTTTCAGTCCAGCCCTGACGAAAACCGAAAAGCTCATCGCTTCATCCAAGAAGGCGGTCACGATGCCGCCCTGGACAGACCCGTTGGGATTTAAGAATTCAGGGCGGGCTGTGAACCAGGCATCAATGCGTCCGGTCTTCGGGTCCGCATCAATAAGCTCAAACCCCAGATGTTGCGTGCAGGCCGGAACAAAGGCCGGGTTCGCCATGATTTTTAGAAGATCGTCACGCGTAATAGAGGACAAGTCCTCAATCCTTCTTTCGGAAGGCTTCCAGGCTCACCACGGTGGCGTCACTGCCGTCTTCACCGGTTTCGGTGTCTGCGTCTGTGGCGTCGGAGTCCGGATGTGTGGCGAGGGTGTCGCCTGGCGCGGGCGGCACATAGGTGAAGTGCAGGCGGAAGTCGACGCTGGGGTCATGAAACCGGGTCACGGCACGCCAGGGCACGAAAAGATATTTCGGCACGCCGCCAAATTTTAAGGTGACTTCAAACCCGTCATCGCTGGTCGACAGGTCCCAGAACTGATGCTCCAGAACGATCGTCATCTCTTCAGGGTAGGAATCGCGCAAACCCTCATCGATATCGCAGGCCGGATCTGTGGTCCGGAACATGATATAGAAATGGTGAGCGCCAGGCAGGCCTTCGGGCCCGGCTGCGCGTTCAACCGATTTGCGGACCACGCTCCGCAACGCCTCTTGGGCGAGCTGTTCATATCCCATCAGGTCGTTGGCCACGCAGCGATCCCCCTGTCTGTCGAAGCGACACCATGAAGCCTATCGCAGCCTGAGGCCCCGTCAATCAGGCTAAGCGGCTGGCCCCAACCGACGCAGCGCTTTAGAGCTGCATCTATGGCTGTGAGACTGTGATTATGAACACCCCCGTGCTGCATCGGTCCCCCAGCGAGCTGTTCAGGCCCGCCGAAGTCCAGCCCTTGGCATCGGACGTCAGCTGGCGCGAGCGGACCAGGACGTTGCGGGACAATCCGCTCGCCACAATTCCAGCCTCTCTTTTGAAGCAGACCTATCTGTCAGGGCCCTTTATGGGCCGGACGGTCCACCAGGTCTCTGGCCCCTCAGAAGTCAAAGCGGTCCTTCAGGACAGCTTCATGGCTTGGCGCAAATCGCCTTTGATCCTGCGCATGCTCACGCCGATTCTGGGCGATGCGATCCTTGTGGCCCACAATGATAGCTGGAAGCGGCAGCGTATGGTTCTGCAGCCCGCCTTTGCGCGCCGCAAACTTGACCGCTTCATACCGCTGATGGTGTCCGCCGCCAATCAGGCGGCCGACCGCTTGGGGGCGAGCCAACGACCCATTGATGTCAGCGAGGTGATGAACGACACCACATTCGCGGTGATCGAAAGGGCCTTATTCACTGATGTCGAGGGCTTTGACCGTCAAGCGGTCAGACAGGCCATCGAAGCGCTCTTGGTCGAAATCGGCAATGTCCGCTATTCCGACCTCATTCCCTTTCCCGAATGGATGCCGCGTCTGATGAGCGCCGAAGGGCGATCTGCAAGACGGGTGTTTCGCACCGCTGTGGACGCGCAACTCAAGCGCCGTCGCCGCTTAGATGATCCTGAAGAGGATTTGCTGGGCCTGCTCCTCGCTGTGCGCAGCGAAACCACCGGTGAAGGGCTGTCCGACATTGATATTCGCGACACGCTGATGACGTTCGTGGCGGCAGGCCATGAAACAACGGCGATCGCGCTCACCTGGTCGCTTTATCTGATCGCCAACGACCCGGTGTGTCAGGCGGCTCTCCAGCAGGAGGCTGAGGGCGTGATCGGACGCGGTGACGTGCAGCCTGACCAGATTGCCAGCCTCAGTCTGACGCGGCAGGTGATTGAAGAGGCTCTGCGCCTGTTTCCGCCCGCCCCGGTTCTGGGCCGCCGCGCCATCGCGGATACCGAGGTGTGCGGGCACCGCGTTCAAAAAGGCGATATGGCGCTGTTGGCCTTCTACGCTCTGCAACGCCATGAAACGCTATGGGACCATCCTGCGCATTTCGATCCAGACCGGTGGACGCGCGACCGCCGTCCGACGGACCGCTACATGTCCATGGCTTTTGGAGGAGGGCCGCGAGCCTGTCTCGGCGCTCAATTCGCCATGACCGAAGCTTCCATCATTTTGGCCACGATCCTGTCGCGTCTGACGGTGGAGCCGGCCCATGGTGTCGTCGAGCCGGTGATGCAGGTCACACTTCGCCCTCGCGAGGGCATGCCGCTTGTGTTCACCCCTCGCTAGAAGGGCATAGGGGGCGATCTGCGCCGTTTCGTGGCCGAAGTCCGGATCAGACGACGCCTGTGCGGTGTATTATCCGGTTGAAACCGACGATTGCAGGTCAAGAGAACACATCGGTAACCAAAAACGCGTTCAGCTAAGCGCAAGGCTCCGCCAATATTTCCGTGCGGAGAGTGTGTGGGCATGAATTGGCGTGAAAAATATTGGCCGGGACAAGACCGGCAGGACCGTTTAGCTGTGGCCTCGGGCCGGGCGTTATCCGCTTTCTGCGTGATGGCCGGTGGCGGCGGCATCATCATCACGATCATCAATCTCCAGTTTCTGCCCGATTTCATGATTCAAGTCGGGCTTGGCGGCGTGATCGCCCTGTTATGCCTGGTGGCACCGGTTTTCATTAATGGCAGTGCGCAATTCCAGCTCAGAGCGCGGCTTCTGGGGTCGATGACCCTGCTCGGAATGGCCTATCTGTCCTTAGCCAATGGCTCGCTCTATTCCCCAACCAATCTGCTCCTGCTGCCAGCCATTATGACCTTTAGCCTCGCCTTGGGGGCCAAAGATGGAGCGTTTGCGCTTGCGCTGGCGTGGGTGGCTTATGTGTTCAGCTTTCTGGATAGCCGCGCCGCTGGCGTGGAAGGCGGCATTGAGTCTGAGTTTGGCGCGTTATTGATCGCCTCCGGCTTTGTGTGGATCGGCACAGCGGTGTTCCGCACCGAGATGAGCCGGTCGATGAGCCTGATCCAGGCCGAGAAAACCAAGGCCGATAAGGCCAATGCGGCAAAATCCGATTTCCTGGCCAATATGAGCCACGAGATACGAACCCCGCTCAATGGTGTCTTGGGCATGGCCACCGTTCTGGAAGGCACTGGATTAAACCCGTCTCAGCGGCGGGCCGTCGATGTGATCAAGTCCTCTGGGTCGCATCTGCTGGCCATGCTCAATGACATTCTGGATCTATCCAAAATTGAGGCTGAAGAGCTTGAACTGGAAGACATCGAGTTTTCACCGCTCGAGATCTTCGAAGGCGTGCGCGACCTGCATGCAACGACGACCGAGGCGGGCGGGCTTGAGCTCAAGCTGACGGTAGAGCCGAGCTTTGATGCCGCCGCTGAACGTCTTGGCGACCCGACCCGCTTGGCGCAGGTGCTCCATAATCTGGTCTCTAACGCCGTGAAATTTACCAGCCAGGGTTCGGTTGAGATTGCAGTTGGCGGGCTCAATGACCAGGATGGGCTTTGGATCGAAGTTCGCGATACCGGTTGTGGCATGACAGCCCTTCAAGTCGCCAAAATCTTTAAACCCTTTGTACAGGCTGACAGCTCTACGAGCCGGGAATTTGGAGGCACCGGGCTGGGCTTGGCGATCTCCCGACGCATCGTATCGGCCATGGGCGGTGAGCTTTCGGTTGAAAGCAAGATGGATGAGGGCAGCGTGTTCCGGGTCGAGTTGCCGATACAGCAGGTTGCTGGACGCCGCGCCGAGGTCGCTGAACTCGAGGACGACGAGGCGGGCGCGCCCAAAGGGCTGAAAATCCTTGTCGTTGATGACAGCGAAACCAATCGCTTGGTCGCCGCAGGCTTGCTACGCCCCATCGACGCCAAGGTCACCCTTGCGGAAAGTGGTGAGAAGGCGGTTCAGATTTACCAGCCCGGCCGATTTGACCTTGTTTTCATGGATATTCGCATGCCGGTGATGGACGGCTTCGAAGCCCTCACCGAGATCAGGCGCATTGAGGCGGAGGCCTCTGCGGTTCAGACGCCCGTGATTGCCATGACCGCCAATGTGATGGGCACCCAGCTGGAGCAGTATTTGAAAGCCGGATTTGCTGATTTTGTCGCAAAGCCCATCGATCAGGCCAACCTGCTGGACGTGGCTCGGCGCACGCGGGCGACCCTTTAAAGCCACCCAGATCGCCAACCCAATGCGCGCCATCGCGACCAGACCGGTTTCCGGCGTCACGTCCAGATGTGAGAAGTGGGGGCTTCTGTTGCCAGGCGCCCCCGAACCCCGCCTGACCTTGCTAGAGATCAGGACTTAAAAGCGAGATTACCCGCGCTGCTTACGCAGCGAGAGCCACCTCTTCAGCGTAGTTGTCGTTTGCAACTATCAAAGTCGGGCTGGTAACGAAGCCCATTCGAGCGAAAGCCACGTCTTTAGCCATCCGTCGATCCTATTCGGCCCCTAAAGCCTCGCCAAACGAACGAGGAAAGCTGGTGGAGCCGCCGGGATTCGCACCCGGGTCCGGTCTGGTTATTACACGCGCGTTTATCGCCATAGTCCGCCCGAAGGCCGACCTCTCTAATATAGGGGATTGGGGGTTAATGCGAAAGAACCTGCTGCCGTCATTTAAAGGATTGCCATTAAAACCAGCGCGATAGCCAATGCTAAGAAGGCGATCAGGTATAGCAGTGTCAGCACCACGACACGCAGGCTCGCCCCATACCAGCTGCTGGCATAGACCGCCCGATCACTTTTCCAGGCGAGGATCAGCGCTCCACCCATTCCGACTATGCCGAGGACTGTTCCCAAAACCGCCCAAACGCCGGTGATGAACACCGCTGCGATGGCGCTTATCGCTGTCCATGGCAAAAGCGCTGCGTGGAAGTACAGGCTGTGGACGATGTGGGTAACCAGGCGGGCCCTCGGGTGCAGAACGGCGTTAAACACCGCAAACAGAACGACCATGGCAAGCATGGCTTGATTGAGGGCCAGATTGGCACTGCGCTCGGCGGCAAGCGGGTCGCGCCCCACCAAAACCGCAAGGGCGACAAGGCCGCCTTGCTGAAGCATGTCCTGTTCGGAGATTTCCGCCGCGCTGCTTTCGCTCAGCGGGACGCCTTCGCGTGCGGCTATCGCCGCGCGTATGGCCTCCCAATTGATAGGCACAGGGTCGTCTGACCAGGGCGGGCGGAAGGGATGAAGCCGAACATTGACCGGGCCTGTACTAACCGCCGCGAGTTCAGATTGGCCAAGATCGGCTCCGGAAACCAGGTTTCCGCCTTCGGTATGGATGCCGATCAGGGCAATACCTGAGGCCTGAAAGCCGAGCACAAAGACCAAGGCGGCGATCACATAGAGGCGGACCGGAGGACTATTCCTGGCGCGACGACCGTCCACGAACTCCCGGGCCGCGCGCCCCGGGTGCCGGTAAAGTCCGAACACTGTGCGCCAGAATTTGCCATCCAGGCTGAAGAAGCCGTCCAGCACGTCGCGAAGCAGGGCCAGAGCCGGCCTGTCGAGGCTGACATCCTTCTGCCCGCACACCGAACAATAGGTGCGGGTCAGGGGTGCATCGCAATTGGTGCATCGCCGCGTCATACCATCTGTCGTGTCTGTATCAGAGGCCGGCTTGGACATGGGCGCAGCCTAGCCTCTC
>JANQMI010000207.1 GCA_028280165.1 Oceanicaulis sp.
TGCTCGAGGGTGAGGGCGTCTGCACGATCGTCGGCCGCTGATTATCGTCGCGCTGGCGCAAAGGGAGAGAAATCATGTCGGAATACGACATCAATGATATCAAGCGCCGCATGGCGGGCGCTGTGGAGGCCGTGCGCAAGGAGTTTTCCGGCCTGCGTACAGGGCGGGCGTCTTCAAGCCTGCTGGATCCAATAAAGGTCGAAGCCTATGGCACGCCAACCCCGATCAATCAGGTCGGCACGGTGACCGTTCCCGAGCCGCGTATGCTGTCGGTTCAGGTCTGGGATGCCAGTCTTGCGCCGGCGGTCGACAAAGCGATCCGCAACTCCTCTCTGGGTCTGAACCCGGTTGTAGAAGGCCCGCTCATTCGCATTCCGATCCCGCCACTGAACGAGGAACGCCGTGCCGATCTGGCCAAGACCGCCGGCGGCTATGCCGAACAGGCCCGCGTGGCAGTGCGCAATGTGCGCCGTGACGGCATGGACGCTCTGAAGCGATCTGAGAAGGCTGGCGATATCAGTGAAGACGAGCAGAAAAAGCAGTCTGATCTGGTTCAGGCCGCGACTGACGACTTCATTAAAGAGATCGATGACCTGTTGAAGACCAAACAGGACGAGATCACGTCAGTCTAACTGCTGCCCCGGGGCGCAGCGCCAGGAGACGCCTGATCATGGCTGATACGTCCGAGCTGTTGGTGCCGCCCCACCATGTTGCCATCATTATGGATGGCAATGGTCGCTGGGCGTCTTCACGGGGGCGGCCGCGCGCCTTTGGTCATCGCCAAGGCGTGGAATCGCTGCGCGAAGCGGTGCGGGCAGCGGGTGATCTAGGCGTTAAGCAGCTCACAGTCTTCAGCTTTTCCACTGAGAATTGGCGCCGGCCGGCCGAAGAAGTTGAGGCGCTGTTTGAGCTTTTGCGCCGGTTTGTGGCCGCCGATCTTGACCGACTCGCCGATGAAGGTGTGTGCATCAAGGTTATTGGCCGCAATGAAGATCTCAGCGACGACTTGGTGAAGATCATTGAGAATGCTGAGGCGCGGACCGCTCAGAATACGAAATTCAAGCTTGTGATTGCCTTCAATTACGGCGGGCGGGACGAGATTGTGCGCGCGGCGCGGCGAGCGTGTCGCGATAGCGGCGGCGATCTGAGTGGCCTGACCGAAGCCGAGTTCGCGAAATATCTCGACACCACCGATATGCCCGATCCCGACCTTGTTATCCGCACCGGTGGCGAGCACAGGGTTTCGAACTTCTTGTTGTGGCAAGCCGCCTATGCAGAGTTCGTGTTTACTGACGTCCTCTGGCCGGACTTCGGTGAAGCGGACCTCAAAGCGGCGCTTGAAGTCTATGCCCGCCGCAAACGCCGTTATGGGGGCGTCAATGGCTGACAGCGATCGTCCAGGGCGGCGTCCGCCGGGCGATCCAGTCTTCCTTCGCAGGGTGTTGTCAGCGCTTGTCCTGGGCCCGATTGCGCTTGGGCTTACCGTTATTGGCGGTCATGCCTTCGCGATCTTTATTGCTGCCTTCGCAGCGGCCATGGCCTGGGAATGGGTGCGAATGTCGGATAAGGACGCGCCACCAAGAGCCTTTTCGATTGCCACCGGAACGGCTGTCGGGGCTGCGCTTTTGTCCGCCCAGGGCGCGGTGGAATGGACCCTGTTCTGGATTGTCGCTGGAACGCTTGCCGCCTTCTTCGACCGTCGGCCTCGCGGCCGGGCCTGGGAATCGGTTGTGGGTGTGGCCTATGTCGGAGCGACAGTGGCCATCTTGATCAGTATGCGGGGCGAGGGGCTTGAAGGGCTAAAGGCGGTGGCCTTCCTACTCGCCGTGGTTTGGGCGGCTGACACATTTGCCTATCTGGTGGGGAGCTGGATTGGTGGACCAAAACTACTGCCGGCGGCCAGCCCCAACAAAACCTGGGCAGGGCTGCTGGCAGGGCTCGCCTTTGGGGTTGTCGCCGGGCTTCTGCTCGCAGATTGGGTTGGATTGGATGGTAGGCTTGCCTTGGCGCTGGCCATACCGACCGCAGTCGCAGCTGTGGTTGGCGACCTGTTGATGTCGCTGGCCAAACGCCGTTTCGGCGTGAAGGATGCAGGATCACTTATTCCAGGCCATGGTGGCGTACTGGACAGGGTTGATGCGCTGATGTTGGCAACGCTGCTGGCTGGTGCCATCAGCATTGCGTCGCCGGGCCTTTGGCCGGGAGGGGCGGCGTGAGCGGTCGCACAGTCAGCATTTTGGGAGCGACCGGATCTGTCGGTCAGGCCACGATCGATTTGATCGAGCGCGCTCCGGCCGGTCAGTTCGAAGTGATTGCGCTGACCGCCAATTCCAGCGTTGACGAGCTGGTCCAAATCGCCAAGCGCGTGGGGGCTAAGTTCTGCGCCGTTGCCGATGAGAGCGCCGGGGCTGCCTTGGCCGATGCCCTGGCCGGCACCAATATCGCCCACGGGGCTGGGCAGGACGCGGTTCTCGACGCCGCGCGGATGGAGGCGGACTGGCTTATGGCTGCGATCGTCGGTGCGGCCGGATTGGCCCCGACGCTCGAAGCTGTGCGCCGCGGCACTTATGTCGCCTTTGCCAACAAAGAGGCGCTTGTTTGTGCTGGCACATTATTCATGGGAGCGGCGAAGGCCTCAGGTGCAACCCTGCTACCGGTGGATTCTGAGCATAACGCCATCTTCCAAGGCTTTGACGAAGGCCATCGGGCCGGTATCCGCCGCATCATCCTTACCGCCTCTGGCGGACCCTTCCGCAATGCGTCCCTAGAGGCGATGCAGGCCGCCACACCGGCTGAGGCTGTGGCGCATCCCACGTGGAACATGGGCGCGAAAATCTCAGTGGATAGTGCGACCATGTTCAACAAAGGCCTTGAAATCATTGAGGCCTGCCATTTGTTCGATCTGCCGGAATCTGAGGTGGACGTCCTGATCCATCCTGAATCCATCGTCCACGGTTTGGTGGAATATGCGGATGGCGGGCTTTTGGCTCAGCTTGGCGAACCGGATATGCGCACGCCAATCGGCCATGCACTGGCCTGGCCGGAGCGCATGGAAACTCCAGTGAAGCGCTTGGATCTTGCGCACTTGTCGGACCTGACTTTCCAAGCTGTTGATACCGTCCGTTTCCCCGGTCCGGGTATCGCACGCGCGGCGTATAATGCGGGCGGATGTGCGCCTGCGGTGCTCAACGCGGCCAACGAAGTAGCGGTCGCAGCCTTTCTGAACGGTAAGATCGGTTTCCTTGACATTGCCCAGACGGTTTCGGACTGTCTGGAGCGTGGGGATCAGGCAGGTCTTTCGGGGACAGCACCAGCCGATTTTGATGCTGTGTACAACGCTGATCGCGAAGGTCGGCGTTTTGCGGCCGAAGTTATCGCGCAGCGGCAAGGCTAGTGGCCCAGGCGCGCTGAAGTAAGGACGCCCGATGATTGACTTTTTCAGTGCCGGTGCGCTTTCGCTCGTTGCCTTTGTTATGGTCATTTCCTTTGTCGTGGTGATCCATGAGCTGGGCCACTACTGGGCCGGTCGATGGTTTGGCGTGCATGCCGAAGCGTTTTCAGTTGGATTTGGGCCCACCTTGTTCAGCTGGCCGGATCGTAATGGAACCGTGTGGCGGATTGCCGCCTTACCCTTGGGCGGCTATGTGCAATTTCGTGGCGATCGCAATGCGGCGAGCGCACCAGATCGAGCGATCTTGGAGCAGCTGAAGCGCGAGACGCCAGAGGCGGACACCATTTTGCATTTCAAACCAGTCTGGCAGCGCGCGATCATTGTCGGGGCTGGGCCGATCGCGAACTTCCTGCTCGCCATTGTGCTGTTTGCGGGTGTCGGGTTGATGCGCGGCGATTACGTGCAGCCTTTGCAGGTGGCGTTTGTTGCCGAAGAGTCAGCGGCATCAGCGGCTGGATTTGAGCGCGGTGATCGCCTTTTGAGTCTGGACGGCGTTGAACCTGCCAACGATCGCGAAGTGATCCAGTTCATCCGTATTCGAGCTGAAGAGCCGATCGACTTCTTGGTGGACCGGGGCGGGGAGCAGCTCGTTTTGACCGCCGCACCGCGTCGCGAAATGATCCCTGATGGCTTTGGTGGGGAGCGCCCGCTCGGGCGACTTGGGGTGAGATTTGAGCCCGCGGGTCCCGTCCAGATCACCTGCTGTGCCTGGTATGAGGCCCCGGCCTATGGGGTCGCGATGACCTGGGATATGACAGCAACTTTGGTTGAATTCCTTGGTCGATTGGTCACGGGGCGGGCCTCAATCGAATTGATGAATGGACCGATTGGTGTGGCCACCACATCAGGTCAGCTTGCCAATGCCATCGTGGATGCTGAACCCAGTGAGCAGGCCGCGCAGTCGGTGTCGGCCACCGTATTTGAGCGCGCTTTCAGATTGTTTCTGGCCTTCATCACGATGTCGGCTTTGCTTTCGGTCACACTGGGTTTGATGAACCTTCTACCCATACCGGTACTCGACGGCGGCCATCTGGTGTACTACGCGTACGAGGCAATAACGCAGCGACCACCTAGCCCTGCAGTGCAGGAAGCCGGTTTCAAGCTCGGCTTAGTCCTGCTAGTGGGTATGATGGTCGTGGCGACTTGGAATGATTTGAGCTATTTGCGCGATCTGTTTTCGTAAGATGGCAGTGTTTGTGCAACGAGGGACGAGGGCATTGATGACGCGTTTTTTCCAGGCACTGGCAGCAGTGTTCGCTGGCGTGGCATTTGCAGCCACGGCACCAGCGCAAGCGCCGGCGTCCGCAACTCAACCCGTGCCCGCACAGCAACAGCCGCAACAGCCTCAGGCCCAACCGATCCTGCGTATCCAGGTGGAGGGCAATCAGCGCGTCGAAGCGGATACCATTTTGTCCTATCTGCTGGTGCGTCCGGGTGAGCTTCCTGACCCGCGCTTGATCAATCTGTCGATCCAGACGCTGTATGGAACCAATCTGTTCTCCGACGTTCGTATCGCCATCGATGGAACCTTGATGGTGGTATTCGTTCAGGAAAATCCGATCATTAACCGCGTCATCCTGGAAGGGAATCGCGCGGTGGGTGATGAACGTATCACCGACGAAATCGAGCTGCAGCCGCGCGCGATTTTCACTCGGTCTCGGGTCCAGTCGGATGTCCAGCGTATTCTGCAGGTTTACCGCCAGTCCGGTCGCTTCGCCGCGCAGGTGACACCGCAAATCGTTGAGCTGCCGCAAAACCGTGTCGATCTGGTTTTTGAGATATCCGAAGGACCGGTGACAGGTGTGCGCCGCATCGCTTTTATTGGCAATGAAAGCTATGCGGACCGGCGTCTGCGCGGCGAGATCGTTACCACCGAGGCTCGCTGGTGGCGCTTTTTCTCCAGCAACGACAATTACGATCCCGATCGTATCGAATTCGATCGCGAGCAGCTGCGCACATTCTACAATGACCGTGGCTTTGCAGACTTTCGCACAACGTCCGTCGTGGCCGAGCTGACCCCGGATCAACAAGCCTTCTATGTCACGTTCAACATTGATGAGGGCGAGCGCTATGATTTCGGTGAGATTGAGATCGAAACCGGCATTTCGGACCTCAACATCGAATTCCTCGAAGCGGCCGTTCCGACGCAAAGCGGAGATCTTTATGTCGGCAGCTTGATCGAAGAATCAGTCGACACGCTGACCTTTGCTGCTGGCGCGGCCGGCTATGCCTTCGTGGATATCAACCCGCAGGTCCGCGTCAACCGCGAAACCCAAACCGTGGATATCACCTATGTGATCAACGAAAGTCCGCGTGTTTACCTCGAACGCATTGATATCGTTGGAAACACGCGGACGCTTGATCGTGTGATCCGGCGTGAGCTCGACATTGTTGAAGGCGATGCCTTTAACCAGGCCTTGCTGGATGTGTCGCGGGCACGGGTTGGCCGCCTGGGCTTCTTTGAAGATGTCACGGTTGAGCCTTTCCAGGGGTCTGCCCCGGATCGCGCCCGCGTCCAGGTGGCGGTTGTTGAGCAGCCTACCGGTGAATTGGCCTTCGGCGCTGGCTTTTCGTCAACGGATGCCTTCCTGGTCGATTTCTCGATTTCTGAACGCAATTTGCGCGGACGCGGCCAATTCCTCCGCCTTCGCGTATCGGCCAGTTCCCGCCGTCAACAGATCGATATTCGCTTTACCGAACCGCGATTCCTGGATCGCAATCTGGCGGCCGGTTTTGACCTGTTCCAGGTGCGCTCTGACTTCTCAAGAGAAGCATCCTTCGAAACCGAATCGACCGGGTTCTCGCTTCGGGCCGGTTTCCCGCTCACCCGTGCCGTTCAAGCCGGTATCAGCTACACGCTGCGCAATGATGAAGTGCGGACGTTTGGCGGGGTGTCTTCGTCCATCGAACGCGCACAGGGTTCACGGGTCACCTCATTGATGGGTTATTCCTTGTCTTGGAACCGGGTTGATGACCCGCGTGAGCCGTCCAACGGCTTTAGAGTCAGCTTCAATCAAGATTTCGCCGGAATTGGGGGCGATGTTCGCTATGTCCGCTCTGAACTCCAGGGCGGAATTTATCGGAGTGTGTTCCGGAATGACATTGTGCTCAGCTTAACCGGTGAAACGGGGTATCTCTTCTCCTGGGGAGGGGATACCGCCCGGATCAACGACCGCTTTTTCCGCGGCGGCAACTCTTTCCGCGGCTTTGAAACCGCAGGGATTGGTCCGCGCGTGGTTCAACGCCGCGAGCCCGATGAGGATGGGGATGCCTTCATTTCCCGTGATGCTCTGGGCGGCAATTTCTACGCGATCAGCGCCTTGGAATTGGCCTTCCCATTGGGATTGCCTGAGCAGTATGGGATCCGGGGCAGCCTATTTACCGAAGTGGGCACACTTGGGCTTCTTCCAAGCGAAGACCAGCTTGATGATGATGGCACGGAAAATGCCGTCTTCACGGTGGATGATCTCTCGCCGAGGGCGTCTGCCGGATTGAGCGTCTTCTGGGATTCGCCTTTCGGACCGGTCCGATTCGACTTCGCGCACGCCTTTGTCAAAGAAGACTATGATCGGGCGCGCTTCTTCAGATTCAGCACGAGAACAGGGTTCTAACGTGATGTACCGTCAATTTATCGCCGCCATGGGCACAGCTTTCGTGCTGGTCATGGCTCTTTCCAGCCTTGCTCAAGCGCAGCAGATTCTCGTCATGAACGAGCAGCGCATTCTGCGTGAAAGCGCTGTGGGTTCTCATATCGCTACCGAGCTGGAGCGCATTGGCACAGAAATGCAGGCTGAGCTGGCACCGCTGGCCAACACTGTTGCTCAAGAGAATGAAGCCCTGACTGCAGAGACGTCGGTGTTGTCCGAAGAGGCTATTCGCCAGCGTCCGGATCTGCTGACACGGCTGCAGGCCCTCCAGGCTGATGCCGCTCAATTTGAGCAGCGCCGCCAGATTGCAGCGGCCGAATTGCAAGCCACCGAGCGCGCTGCAATGCAGCCGGTTCTCGCGGCCCTTCAGAATGTCCTCCAGGAGCTTGTTGAAGAGCGCCAGGCCATTCTTCTGATTGACCGGGCTCAGGTCGTGTTCGCCGCTGAATCGATCGATGTCACCGATGCTGCGATCGCGCGGATGAATGAGGTGATCCCGACCACGCCGGTCAACCGTGTGCGCCTGCCGCAGCAGCCGGCAGCGGACGCTCCGGCACAATAGGGCGAGACGTCATGGGGGCCGATCCGCGGTTCTTCGAGCGGCTCGGCCCGCTATCAGCCGGCCAGTTGGCCTCTCTGGCGAAGGCAGAGCTGGTTGGGGATGCTGACGCTCAGGTTTCTGACTTCACGACGCCAGACAAGGCGTCGGCGGGCGATGCCTTTTTCCTGACCTCCTCTGAACCGCCCGAAGGGGTAACCGGTGCAGTTGCGATCAGTGCGGACAGCCAGGTGCTGGACCAGGCCCCTGGACTTGCCGCGGCGCTGATCCATTCTGACCCTAAAGTGGCTTACGCCGCTCTGGGCGAGGCGCTCTATCGCGTCCGTCGGCATGTGGCTTCAGCTCACCCAATTTCTCAAAGCGCTCGAGTGGCTGGAAGCGCTCACATTGGGCCCGGCGTTCTCATCGGTGATGATGCCATTATTGAGGATGGCTGCGAGATCGGGGCGGGAGCCGTTATTGGTCCGGGCGTTGTCGTCGGCGAGGGTAGCCGCATTGGCGCACGCGCGAGCATCCAATGCACGCTCATCGGCAAGAATTGTGAAATCTATGCCGGCGCGGTGATTGGTGAGGCGGGCTTTGGTCTTACGCCTGGCGAAGAGGGGCTGGTTAGCCTTCCGCACTTCGGTCGCGTTATTCTAGAGAATGATGTGGTGATTGGGGCCTTGTGCACGATCGACCGTGGTATGCTTGATGATACGATTTTGCGACGCAATGCGCGGATCGATAATCACTGCCATATCGCCCATAATGTCGATGTCGGCCAGTCGGTGATTATGGCCGCCTTTGCAGGTGTGTCGGGATCGGTGAAGATCGGTGACGGAGCCCAGTTCGGTGGTCGAGTGGGCGTTGCAGATCACCTCACCATTGGCAAAGGGGCCCGTTTGGCGGCCGATGCGGCCATTATGCGTGATGTTCCGGCTGATGAAATGTGGGCGGGCTCGCCGGCTCAACCCATTCGCAGCTTCATGCGAGAGACCGCGTGGATCCGTCGACAGGTACATGGCAAGGCCTCCAAACGAACGAAGGACTGAGCATGTCAGAGCCAGGTGTGAATATCGGGCCGGATGAAGTCTTGAAGCGGCTACCACACCGCTATCCCTTCCTCCTGGTGGACCGCGCAGAAGACTATCGCGAAGGCGAATCCATCGTCGGGATCAAATGCGTGGCGGCGAGCGAACCGCACTTTCCCGGCCATTTCCCGGAAAACCCGGTGATGCCCGGTGTCTTGATTATTGAGGCGCTGGCTCAGACCGGCGCGCTGTTGATGTCTAAGACACTCAATGCCGATATTTCACGCACTGTGATTTACTTCATTGGCGTGGACAAAGCCCGCTTCCGCAAACCGGTCCGGCCCGGCGATGTCTTGGAAATGCCGGTCTCGATCGTCAAGCAAAGCCGGGGCATCTTTAAGTTCGAAGGTGAGGCGCGCGTGAATGGTGTGAAGGTCGCAGATGCCACCTTCTCGGCGACATCGGCCCCCAAAGAGGACTAGCGCCATGGCAATCCACCCTAGCGCGATCGTTGAAGCTGGCGCTGACATTGGCGCGGATGTGGAGATTGGCCCCTATTGTGTGGTCAGCGGTCAGGCCCGCATTGGCGCGCGCACCCGGCTCATTTCCCATGTGACCGTCTCAGGGACCACATCTCTGGGTGAGGACTGTGTCGTGCATCCTTTTGCTTCGCTGGGCAGCCCAGCCCAGGATTTCAAGCATAAGGACACCGATCAGGTGGCCATTGAAATCGGGGATCGCAATGTCATGCGCGAGCAGGTCACCATGCATGCCGGCACCGCTTTTGCGCGCGGTGTGACGCGCGTTGGATCGGACGGGTTTTTCATGGTGGGCGCTCATGTCGCTCACGATTGTATCGTTGGAGACCACGTGGTCTTCGCAAACAACGCGACCCTCGGCGGCGAATCTGTTGTTGGCGATTATGTCATCATGGGTGGGCTCTCGGCCCTGCATCAGCAATGCCGCATTGGCGGCTATGCCTTCATCGGCGGCGGTGCACCGGTGACCGGCGATGTCATTCCCTACGGCATGGTGGATAACTCTGGCGCGTTAGGGGGGCTCAACCTGGTTGGCCTTAAACGCCGCCGGTTCAGCCGCGATGCGATCCACGATATGCGGGCCGCCTACCGGCTTATCTTCTCTGAAGAGGGCTCGTTCGATGAGCGGGTTGAGGATACCGCACGCTTGTTCGGCGAACGCCCCGAAGTCATGCACGTCATCGACTTTATCCGCGATGAGTGTGCACGTCGTCCGCTTTGCTTTCCGAGTCATCGTTGATCATGGCCTGGTCTCGGCTGGGTTTGATTGCAGGCGGTGGCGACTTGCCGGTCCACGTGGCAGAAGCCGCGCACGGCGATGGTCGTCTTGGATGCGTGATCGCTCTGGATGGCTTTGCCGACCCGCAGCGCTATGACCAGCCTGAACTATGCGGCATCGCCCAGCCCGGTCGGGCTCTGAAGCTGCTGGCCAAGCACCAGTGTGACGCGATCTGTTTTGCCGGCATCGTCAAGCGGCCTGATTTCTCCAAGCTGAAGCCGGACATGCGCGGTGTGGCCTTCCTTCCAACGGCCATCGCGGCAGCGGCAAAAGGCGATGATGCCCTCCTACGTGCCTTAGTGGGCTTGTTTGAGGATGAAGGCTTCACGGTTGTCGGTGTTGACGATATCGCCGGTGAACTCCTCGCGCCTGCCGGGGTTATGGGACGGATTGAGCCCAGCGATGGGTCCAGAGCGGACGCGCTCAAAGCCATGGAAATCGCGGGCCTGATTGGCACCGCCGATATCGGGCAGGGTGCTGTGGTCGCCAATGGGCTGGTCTTGGCCGTGGAAGCCCAGGAAGGCACCGATGCGATGCTGGCGCGGGTGGCCGGATTGCCGTTGGAAATCCGCGGAGGCGAAGACCAGGCCTGTGGGGTCTTGGCCAAACGCCCAAAACCGGATCAAGAGCGCAGAGTTGACCTGCCTGTCGTTGGTGTTTCCACCATTCAGGGGGCGGCGCAAGCCGGTCTTGCCGGCATTGTGGTGGCTGAAGGCGGGGCTTTGATCCTTGGCCGTCAGGCGGTCATAGAAGCCGCTGATCAGGCTGGGCTCTTCCTGTTGGGCCTGTCGACCGATGATGAGGCCGGACATGGCTGAAGATGCGCCGCGCATCTTTATCGTGGCCGCCGAGCCGTCCGGTGACGCTTTGGCGGGTGATTTGATTGACGCGCTTCGCGATCTGCAACCCGATGTGGTCGTGGCCGGGATTGGCGGAGCGCAGATGGCCCGTCGCGATGTGGTGTCGCCCTTCGACATTTCTGAGCTCAGCGTATTCGGTATTTTCGATGGCCTGAAGATCGTCAATCTGGTCCATCAACGCGCGGAAGAGACCGCAGAGGCCGCGAAGGCCTTTGGAGCCGATGCGGTCGTCCTGATCGACAGTTGGGGGTTCATGCTTCGTGCGTCATGGAAGCTGGAAGCCCAGATCCCTGACATTCCCCGTGTAAAATATGTGGCCCCCCAGGTGTTTGCCGCGCGGCGGGGGCGGGCGAAAGTTGCCGCGGAAAACTTCACCCATCTGCTGGCCATTCATCCGTTTGACGCCCCCTATTTCGAACCCCATGGGCTGCCCGTTCATTTTGTTGGCAATCCGGTTCTGGAGCGTGATCTGTCCGGTGATGGCCCCGCACTGCGCCGCAGCCGTGGGATTGATCTGGCCGCACCGGTCTTGCTGGTTCTGTTCGGGAGCCGGAAATCGGAGCTCAATCGTCTCTTTGAGCCCTTTGCGGATGCTGTAAAGCGCCTGAAGGTGGCTTTTCCTGATCTTGAAATCATCACCACGCTGAGCCCGTCGATTGCCGATGGCGCGCGCGCCCGGATGGAGACCCATTCCGCCTTTGAAGGCGTGCATATCATCGATAATGATGCGCGGGGCGATGCGTTCGCGGCCTCTGACGTGGCGCTTGCCTGCTCAGGCACGGTGACCGTGGAATTGGCCAAAGCCGGCGTACCGACCATCGCCGCTTATAAGCTGGGGTGGATTTATTACACGGTTGTGCGCTTATTCCTGATGAAGGCGCGCTACATCTCGTTGGCCAATATTGCGGCCGATGAAGCCTTGATCCCAGAACTGATCCAGCACCATTGCACCGGGCCCAAGCTCGCCGATGCGGTCTCGAGCTTTCTCAAAGACACTGACCTGAGACAGGACCGCTCGATGCGCTTACGGGCCATCACCAAACAGATGGCGGGCGAAGCCGCGTCGCCGAGCCGGAGCGCTGCTGAGGCGGTGCTGTCGATTATCGCTGAAGCGCGGCAGAAAAAAACCGGCGAGGCCTGAAGCCGTCGCCGGTTGATTTCGGGCAGGAGTTTTGCGCTCTATCGTTTGTCGAGCGGCACAAAATCGCGGATCGGTGACCCGGTAAAGGCCTGGCGCGGGCGGCCGATTTTCTGGCTCGGGTCTTCGATCATCTCGCCCCACTGTGCGATCCAGCCCACGGTCCGGGCCAGCGCAAACAGAACGGTGAACATCTCGGTTGGAAAGCCCATGGCTTTCAGGGTGATACCGGAATAGAAGTCGATATTCGGGTAGAGCTTCTTCTCCACGAAATACGGATCTTCAAGAGCGATCTTTTCCAGTTCCATGGCAACGGCCAGCAAGGGCTCGTCACGGACATCCAGGGCGTCCAGGACTTCATGGCAGGTCTCGCGCATGACCTTCGCCCGCGGATCATAGTTTTTGTAGACCCGGTGTCCGAAGCCCATCAGGCGAAACGGATCGTTTTTATCCTTGGCCTTGGAGATGTATTCGGGGATGCGGTCCACCGATCCGATTTCAGCCAGCATGTTCAGAGCGGCTTCATTGGCACCGCCATGGGCCGGTCCCCATAGCGAGGCGATGCCCGATGCAATACAGGCAAACGGATTGGCCCCGGACGAGCCGGCCAGGCGCACTGTGGAGGTGGACGCATTCTGTTCGTGGTCCGCATGCAGGATAAAGATCTTGTCCATGGCGCGGGCCAGGGTCTTGGAGACCACATAGTCCTCAGCGGGCACCGCAAAGCACATGCGTAGGAAGTTTGACGCATAGTCCAGCTCGTTGCGCGGCGACACAAAGGGCTGACCAATTGAGTATTTATAGGCGCGGCTGGCGATCGTCGGCATTTTGGCAATCATGCGATGGGCACTGATTTCGCGAGCGCGCAGATCGTTCACATCCGTTGAGTCATGATAAAAGGCCGACAATGCGCCCACTGAGCCGACCATGATTGCCATGGGGTGAGCGTCACGGCGGAAGCCGCGGAAAAACGCGTCAAACTGATCGTGAAGCATCGTGTGGCGACGGATCGTCCAGTCAAAATCGTGCAAATCCTGCGTGGTCGGTAACTCACCATGAAGCAGCAGGTAGGCGACTTCGATAAAGCTTGCATTTTCGGCCAGCTGATCAATCGGATAGCCACGATAGAGCAGGGTACCCTCATCGCCATCAATATAGGTGATGGTGCTCTCACAGCTGGCTGTGGAGGTGAAACCCGGATCATAGGTGAACATTCCGGTGTTTTTGTACAGCGTGCGAATGTCGATCACATCCGGCCCAATGCTGCCTCCCAGAATCGGCAGGTCATGGGTTTGACCGTTCACGGTTAGCTGGGCTGTGCCTTTTGGCGTCACTTTATTTTCCATCGTCTCTACCCTTATTTGCCGGACGGCTAGGCTTTCCGGACAACCGGCATGTCTGCCGGTCAGATCACATCATCAAGCCGCGACAGGACTTCGTCTCGTCCAAGTATCGCGAGCACAAAACTCATATCTGGTGCCGGAGCACCACCGGTGAGCGCCGCGCGGAGCGGCTGCCCGATTTTGCCAAAGCCAACCTCTTCCGCTTCGGCGAAAGACTGGAGCGCCGCACCGAGCGTCGCTTCATTCCAGTCCGATATGTCAGCGAGGATGGCGCGCAAGCGGCCCAGGCGGGCGCGCGCATCATCCTTCAAGGCTTTCGCAGTCTTGCCCGTGATTTCGATCGGGCGGGAGCGAATAAGAAAATAGACCTGATCCTCCAGTTCCGCGAGGGTCGAAGCACGTTCTTTCAACACTCGCATCGCCTCGTGAACCCAGACTTTCGCCGTATCGTCGCGGCGCACATCATCACGGTCCGCCAGGCGTTGGAAGACAAGGGTGGTCAACTCTGTGTCATCAGCCTTGGCCATATGCCAGGCGTTGACATGGGCCATCTTGTCGAAGTCCAGCCGGGCCGGAGCCTTGCCCAGGCCTTTAAGGTCAAACAAGGCTGCCATCTCACTGTCGTCAAACAGCTCTTTGTCCCCGTGAGACCAGCCCAGACGCAGCAGATAATTTCGCAGGCCTTCAGGCAGATAGCCCATGGCACGATAGGCCTCGATCCCCAAGGCCCCATGCCGCTTGGAGAGTTTCTTGCCATCCGGGCCGTGGATCAGCGGGATATGGGCAAAGATCGGTTTGTCCCATCCCAGTGCGTCGTAAATCTGGCTTTGGCGGGCCGCATTGACCAGATGGTCGTCTCCGCGGACCACATGGGTGATGCCCATATCGTGGTCATCGACCACGACCGCCATATTATAGGTTGGCACCCCGTCAGCGCGGAGCAGGATCAGATCATCGAATTCCTTGGCGGCCCACGTCACGTCGCCCTGAACCGCATCGTGCAGAACAACATCGGTGTCAGGCGCTTTGAATCTGATGGTGAAGGAGGCTGACGCAGGCGCTTCTGACGGATCGCGATCACGCCATGGCGAGCGCAGGGCCCGTCCATCCTTGAAGGCTGCGTCGCGCAAGGATTCGGTTTCTTCTGGTGTGAGGTAGCAGCGAAAGGCGGCACCTTTCGCGATCAGCTGGTCGACCACTTCGCGATGGCGATCGGCGCGGGCGAATTGGGACACGGCCTCGCCATCCCACTCAAGGCCGAGCCAATGCAAGCCATCCAGAATCGCCTGAACCGCCTCGTCTGTGGAGCGTTTGCGGTCTGTGTCCTCAATGCGCAGGGTGAATTTGCCACCATGGCGTTTTGCCAAAAGGGCATTGAATAACGCCGTTCTCGCCCCACCAATATGAAGAAAACCGGTGGGCGAGGGGGCAAATCGGGTAATGACGGATTGAGTATTTTGCACGTGCGAAATCGTGTTGCGCTGCGATAGGGAATGCCTCCTTAGCACGCAAATTCAAGCCGGTGATAGTCTTCTCGTGCGGTTGCGGGCAAGATAGGGGTGTGTCGTCTTTCGAAATTCCCCTTATGCGCGATCCTGGAGGGCTTGTCCGTGGCCTGAACGTGCTCCTCGGTGCGCCGCTGCGGATCACCGTGCCTGATCTGCATCGATTGATCCTTTGGGCCCCTGTTGCGCTGGCGGTGGGGGCGGCCATGTACTTCATGCCGGCAAGTGAGCCGCCGCTTTGGGTTGGGCGATGCCTGGTTCTGGCCATGGCTCTCATGGCTGGCATAGCCGTTTTCGTCCGCGCCCGTCCCGCTCTTGTGTTCGTCCTGTGTATATTCAGCCTTCTGGCGGCGGGATTCCTATTGGCTCAAGGGCGAACCCATGGCGTGGCCCCGCCCCCCTTTGAGATCACGGAACGCACTGTTTTGGTCCAAGGCTGGATTGAGAAGGTGGAACGCGGTGGAAGCCGCCCGCGCCTTCTTATTCGCGTTGCCTCGCTGTCGGTTGTCGAGGATCCGCCATATCGGATTCGCGTCCGAGCCGGCTTAAATGGGTTTGCGCCAGGCGATGGGGTCCAGGTACGTGCGGTGTTAAGCCGCCCGCCAGGGCCCGCGGTGCCTGGCGGGTATGATCCTGCCCGCGCGGCCTGGTTTGACCGTGTTGCTCTGTCTGGGTTTGCCGTGACGCGGCTGTCCGTAGCGGATGTGGAGCTGGACGATCAGCTTGAACGGGGCCTGGTGCGCTATCGATGGTCGCTCGCTGAGCGGATACGGCAGACGGTCGGACCTCAGAGCGGAGGTGTCGCCGCGGCGCTTCTGACTGGCGACCGATCCAGCGTTGAAGAAGACGATGCCGAAGCCCTGCGCATATCCGGCCTTGGTCATATCCTGGCGATTTCCGGCCTGCATATGGCTCTATTTGCTGGCGGCGTTTACTTTGCGACACGCCTGACGCTCGCTGCGATTGAGCCCTTCGCGCGGGCGCACGATCCGCGCAAACCGGCTGCGATTATCGCTCTTGTTGCGGCGACGGGATATCTCATCCTGTCTGGTGCGGCGATTCCGACCCAGCGCGCTTGGGTGATGGCGGCCGTCGTGCTGGTCGGGGTGTTGCTCGATCGGCGTGCGTTTTCAATGCGATCTTTGGCACTCGCCGCCATGGCTGTGCTCCTACTGGCCCCTGAGAGTGTTCAGGAAGTTGGGTTCCAGATGAGTTTTGCTTCCGTTGCGGCTTTGATTGCCGTGTATGAGATTTGGGGCCGATTACGGCCTGTGGATAGCCGCGCAAAGGGACCGGTATCAAAGGGCGTGGCGGCGTTCGGCGGCCTTGCGACAACCAGTCTCGTCGCTGGAGCGGCCACTGGTGCGTTCGCTGCGTTTCACTTCCAGCGCTTCGCCGCATTTGGGTTTATCGCCAATTTGGCCGCGATGCCGATTTTCACATTCTGGGTAATGCCGGCGGGAGTTATTGCCCTGGCGCTCGCCCCTTTTGGGCTTGAAGCGCCGGCGCTCGCCGCCATGGATATTGGGCTTCAGCTGGTCCTTGCCATTGCCCATTGGACGGCTGGATTAGACGGTGCTGCTGTCACCGTCCAGGCCGCCGCGAGCTGGGTCATTGGGGCTTACGGTCTTGGGTTTGCGGCTCTGACCATCGGGGTGGGCGTCATACGATTGGCTGGGGCTGGCCTGTGTGCGATCGCACTCGGGGGCTGGATGCTGCAATCGCCCCCTGAACTCATGGTGACCGATGATGGGGTGGTCATTGCCCAGTTTGAGGCCGATGGCGTATTCCAAGCCTCAAGCTTGCGCGCATCGAGGTTTGAGACAGAGGTCTTTCTGCAGCGGGCCGGTCAGGGCGGTCACGCGTTAGACGCGGCCGCGTTGCGCTGCGATCCATACGGATGCGCCGGTTTGACCCTGGACGGGGTTCGGTTGGCCCTGACGTCTACACCCGAGGCTCTAGCCGAAGACTGTGCTCTGGCCAATGTGGTCGTGTTTCAGGGCTTAGCCAGTGCCTGGCAAAAGCGCCGCTGTGAGGCCATGCTCATTGATGCGCAGCTGCTGAATGAGCATGGAGGGCTGGAATTGCGATTCAAGAACCGGGCCCTGACAGTATCCGGCACGGCTGAGGACCGACGGCACACACGGCTCTGGAGCCAAGGGCCGGATTGAAGGGCTTAAGACTGGCCGTGAAAAAGCCCGCCAGCGTGCGCTAGCGGGCTCCTGCACCATCAAATCTGACGCTAGTGGTAGCGCCGAATAAGGCCCACGAGACGGCCTTGGACCTTCACCTCGCCAGGCCCGAAAATCCGCGTTTCATAAGCTGGATTGGCGGCCTCAAGGGCAATCGAGCCACCCTTCTTACGCAAGGTTTTCAGCGTCGCTTCTTCGTCATGCACCAGGGCTACGACAATTTCACCCGTGCTGGCGGTTTCGGTGCGCTGTATGACGACCAAGTCTCCATCAAGGATGCCTTTTTCGATCATGGAGTCGCCATTGACCTCCAGGGCGAAATGCTCGCCGCCGGAAATCATATTGGCCGGAACGCTTAAGCGGTCCGTTTCGTGCTGGATCGCTTCGATCGGAACTCCGGCAGCAATCCGTCCGAGTACGGGTACATCAATGCCGCTTTCTTCGACCATGTCCTCGCGTCGGCCAAAGGGCGCAGACACAACATTATCGCTGCTGCTCGACTGGATGGTGGTTTCCGTGGCCATGCCTGATGGCAGCTTCAGAACTTCGAGCGCTCGGGCGCGATGGGCCAGGCGGCGAATGAAGCCTCGTTCCTCAAGGGCGCTGACCAGGCGATGCACGCCTGATTTCGATGCCAGCCCCAGGGCTTCCTTCATTTCATCGAATGACGGCGACACGCCGTCTTCCGACAAGCGCTTGTGAATGAACAACAAAAGTTCCTGCTGTTTGCGGGTGAGCATGATGACCTCAACATTGGAACAAAACCGGTACTTGCCGATGTTCTATGCCTGTTCCAGGTTAACGTCAAGTGAAGCAAAGGGTCTTTAGCGGCCCATCAGCGTTCGAGTTGCGCGTGTCACGTCGTCCTGACGCATCAGGCTTTCGCCCACCAGCAACGCCTTCGCACCGGCTTGTTTGAGACGCAGGCCATCAGCATGGGTAAATACGCCGCTTTCCCCAACCAGGACATGGGAATCTTCGGTCATCGGGGCGAGCCGTTCGAAGGTTTCAAGGGACACGTCGAAGGTTCGAAGATTGCGGTTATTCACGCCGATCAGAGGTGAGGGCAAGCGCAGAGCGCGCTCCATTTCTGCTTCGTCGTGGACCTCGACCAGCGAATCCATACCCCAGAGCGTGGCCTCTTGGATCAGGTCCAGGGCGATCGAATCATCCACCGCCGCCAGAATCACCAGGATGCAATCGGCTCCAAGGGCGCGTGATTCGGCAACCTGCCAGGGGTCATAGAGGAAGTCCTTGCGCAGGACGGGCAGGGCGGTTGCTGCCCGCGCCTGATCCAGAAAGGCATCCGCACCTTGAAAACTCGGGGTATCTGTCAGGACAGACAGGCAGCTTGCCCCGCCCGCTTCATAGGCCTTAGCCAACACCGGCGGGTCGAAGTCTTCACGGATCAAGCCCTTTGAAGGGCTGGCTTTTTTCACTTCGGCAATGAGTGACAGCCCGAAGTCTTCTGCATCACGCTTCAGCGCGTTGAGGAATCCGCGTGTGGAAGGGGCCGTTTTCGCCGCTGCATCGATATCAGCCTGAGACCGACGCGCTTTGCGCTCTGCAATCTCCTCGCGCTTATAGGCCTCAATGCGGGCGAGCACGTCGCTCATCAGCTCGCTCCATGGCTTGCGGCCACGAGACGCTCGAGAGCACGCTTGGCGCGCCCGTCATCGATGGCCGCTTGGGCCAGCTCGGCCCCGTCTTTGAGGGTCTCCGCCAGGCCGGCCAGCTGTAGCGCTGCGGCCGCATTGATCACCACAATGTCCCGGTAGGCTGAGCGGTGTCCTTCGATAAGGGCTTTCAGGGCTTCAGCGTTCTCGGCGGGTTCGCCGCCCTTCAAATCCTCCAGCGCCGCTCTTGGAAGACCCGCCTGGTCTGGCGTGATTTCGTACTCGGTGATCGATCCATCCTCGTGAAGTTCGGCAACATAGGTACGGCCAGTGGTGGTGATTTCGTCGAGGCCATCCTCACCGTGGACGATCAGCGCGCGTTCTGCGCCGAGATCGCGAAGCGCTTCGGCGAGGGGCTTGAGCCATTTGCGATCGAAGACGCCCAACAGCTGCCGTTTTGCGCCCGCTGGATTCGATAGCGGACCGAGTAAGTTGAAGATGGTGCGCACGCCTAACGTTCGGCGCGCCGGCCCCACGTGACGAACCGCGCCGTGATGGGCCTGAGCGAAAAGGAAAGCGACGCGTGCGTCCTGAAGGCTGCGCTCCAGCTGGTCCGGCTCGGCGAAGAGGTTTACGCCCACCGCTTCAAGAACCTCAGCAGATCCGGATTTAGACGAGGCCGCTTTATTGCCGTGCTTCGCCACGACGGCCCCTGCGCCTGCGGCCACTAGCGCTGCAGCCGTCGAAATATTCCAGGTTCCGCGGGCATCCCCGCCCGTGCCGCAGGTATCGATCGCCCCTTGCGGCGCTGAAACCGGTGTCATGCGGGCGCGCATGGCGCGGGCACCCACGGCCAGCGCTTTAGGGCTTTCTCCAAGCGCGGCCAATGCCATGAGAAAGCCGCCCACTTCGACCGGATCGGCTTCGCCCTCCATCAGAGCGTCAAACGCAGCTTCCAGCGCGTCAGGTTCAGGCTCCCGCCCCGCGGCGAGCGCGGTGATGGCCGGTTTCATACGCGACATTAGGCAGCCTCCACCACACGGGGCGTCATGCCAGTGAGACGAAGGAAATTCGCCAACAGGGCGTGGCCATGTTCAGACGCGATGCTTTCAGGGTGGAATTGAACGCCATGGATTGGGCGTGTGGGGTGGGACAGGCCCATAATCTCACCATCAGCAGTGCGCGCCGTCACCTCCAGCACACTGGTCTCGGAAAGCTCTACAGACAAAGAGTGGTAGCGCGTGGCGGTGAAGGGCGAGGGCAGGTCCTTAAACACGCCTTTGCCGTCATGGAGCATCGGGCTGGTTTTGCCATGCATGATGGACTTGGCTTCGACGACTATCCCACCGAACACCTGCCCAATGGCTTGATGGCCCAAACAGACGCCAAGGATGGGAAGGTTTTCAGGAGCCCGCTCAATCAGCTCCAAGCAAATCCCGGCCTTGTCGGGGTCGCACGGGCCAGGGCTCAACAACACGCCGCTGGGATTAAGGGCCAAGGCCTCATCAACGCTCAATGCGTCATTGCGCACGACCTTCACCTCTGCCCCAAGCTGTTGAACATAATGCACCAGGTTGAAGGTGAAGCTGTCATAGTTGTCGATGATCAGAAGCATGGCTTTCGACCCGTTTGAAGTGGAGGACAGACCTTAGGTCTGAGAACCCGCGCCGCCAACCGCGACTCGCTGTAAATGCCTGTTCATGAGCCGTTTGTCGTCATCTGCGCCGCAGATCGGAGCCGCCTTGGCTGCAGGACTGATGATCCTGTCCGCCATGGCGTTCGATGTTGGCGTGCCAGCGGAGTCAAAGCCGGTGTCCAGCGCGACCGCTGACCCGGCGCAGACCGGTGGCGACGACCATGCCTTCTTTGCTGCCGCTGTGACCACAGCCCCTGGATTGCGTGCAGGCGCGCCCGGTGTCGATGCGGGGCTTGCGTCTGGTGTCCCAGCGCCTTTGGACATCGCCGATCTGGCGTCCCCGCCCAGATTGGCGGTCATCATCGACGATGTGGCGGATTTGGAGACTGCCGACGCGATCTGGTCGCTGGGCATCCCGGTTACCCTCGCTATTCTGCCCTATGCGGACCAGTCGCAGCTGATTGCCACGCGGGCAGGCACCCGTGAGATATTTCTGCATCTACCCATGGAGCCGGTGGGGCTGCAGGACCCTGGACCCTATGCGCTGACCAAGACACTTGCGGGGGACTCACTGTCTGCGCGGGTCCGATGGGCTCTGGATCAGGTGCCAGGTGCGGCTGGGTTCAACAACCATATGGGCAGTCGCCTGACCGCTGATGAAACAATGATGGCTCAGGTTTTTGACGCTCTGGATGGCCACCAGGATCGGCTAATCTTCGTCGATTCTCTAACCCATCCTGGGTCGGTGGCGCGCGAAATGGCGCTTCAATCCGGATTTCAGGCCTTTGATCGCGACATCTTCCTGGATCACGACCCCGCAGCGGCTGCGATCGAGGCTCAACTCCAGGCGGCTTTGGACAGGGCCGTGACATCTGGACAGGCCATTGCCATTGGGCATCCCAGGCCAGAAACGCTCGCGGCTCTTCAGGATTTGGCGGACAAAGCAGACGCGGCCGGCGTTGAAATCGTCCCCATCGCGGCTCTCAGGCCGGGCTAGGCAAATCGCCAGGCTTCGGCTGCGGCGCGAAACAACGCCCTGGCTTTATTCACGGTCTCGACACGTTCCGCTTCGGGGTCTGAGTCCAGCACCACGCCGGCTCCGGCCTGGACATTGATCTTGCCGTCTTTGATCACCGCAGTGCGCAGGGCGATACAGACGTCCATATCGCCATCAGCTCCAAAATACCCGACGGAACCGGCATAGATACCGCGCCGGTGGGGCTCCAATTCATCGATAATCTCCATGGCCCGAACTTTCGGAGCTCCAGAGACTGTGCCGGCCGGGAAACCTGACATCAGAGCGCTGACCGCGTCATGGCCGTCGTCCAGGTCACCCTCAACATTGGAGACGATGTGCATAACATGGCTATAGCGTTCGATAATCTCGCGTTCGGTAATCCGAACTGTTCCAGGTTTGGCAACCCGACCCACATCATTGCGGCCCAGATCAAGCAGCATCAGGTGTTCGGCCCGTTCCTTGGGATCGGCCAGCAGATCGGCTTCGAAAGCGTCATCGGCATCTTTGGTCTGGCCGCGCGGGCGTGTGCCCGCAATCGGGCGGACCGTGACTGTGCCCTCACGGAGCCGTACCAGGATTTCCGGGCTCGACCCGCAGATGGCAAAACCTGAGAAATTGAAGAAGAACAGGAAGGGCGAGGGATTGGTTCGCCTTAAAGAGCGGTAGAGCGAAAAGGCCGGCAGATCGAACGGCGCGGAAAACCGCTGGCTGGGCACAATCTGGAATGCATCGCCGGCGCGAATATAGCGGCGGGCCGTATCGACTGCGTCACGATAATCCTGATCGCTCATATTCGATTGCGGCATTTGCGGCGGCGTCGGGCGACGTTCGGTCTGGATCGGGGCTGGCGTATCGAGCCGAGAAAACACCGCTTCAATCCGGCGGCGGGCGGCGTCGACTTGAAGGGCTGGATCTTCGCCGTCCCGTGGGCGCACCGGCGCAGCAGCCAGGATTTCCTGTCTTAGGGCGTCAAAGACCACCATGACGCGGGGCCTGACCATCAACCCGTCGGGCGTGCCTAACGGGTCGGCCTCAGCATGACTGGGCAATTTCTCAACATGGCGCACCATGTCATATCCCAGATAGCCAAACAGGCCCGCACTGATGGGCGGTACGCCCGAGGGCAGGGGCATGCGCGTCGCATCCAACACAGCCCTGAGGGACTCCAGCGGGTCCTGGTCTGCGGGTTCAAAAGCGCCGGGGGCCATGCCAGGCGCGGGCGCGCGGGCGATGGAAGCGGTCTGTCCATCGCATTTCCAGATCAGGTCCGGATCCAGCCCAATCGCAGAATAGCGGCCGCGAAATGCACCGCCTTCCACGCTTTCCAGCAGGAATGTGTTGGTCCCGCCCGCCGCCAGCTTCAGATAGGCCGACACCGGGGTTTCGAGGTCATCGACACGGCGCGCCGTGATCAGGACGGGATTACCCGCCGCAACAGCGTCAACAGCGGCCTCAATATCGGGCGCAAAATCAGGCATAGCGGATCATGGCAGCGTGTTGGGTTCGATACGTCCAAGCGCCAGATCGATAAGTTCCTGATTCTGGTAGACTTCGTAGCTGGCAAAGAGGGCGCTTTCGAGGGCGATCGTCAGATCGTTGCCAAGCTCATCGGACAGGGCCGCTTGCTGGAGGGGGTCGAAGGCCTGTTGCGGGGGTGTGATGATATCGGTCACAACGGCGACGACGCGCGTGGTCGGATCGCTGGCCCGGGCTTCGAACGCCATGTTGAGGTCTTGAGCAAAGGCGGACTGAACAACCTGGCGGCTGAACGGGCCTGTGGTTTCTTCGCGGCCCAGGATTGCGGCTTCCACAACACTGCCAGGCAGGCTTGCGGCAACTTCATTCAAGCTTTCGCCACCCTGGATCCGTGTCAGCGCCTGATCGAGCAGGCTCTGGAGCTGATCATCAATGGTCCGCGTTCTCCAGACCGATTCTGCGAACTCGCGAATTTCGCCGACCGCGGGCAGGCGCTCTTCGGTGATTTCGTCGACACGGATCATGAAATACCCGTTTGTGCCAAAGAGTTCCGGGTCGGTCTCAAAGCCCTGAGGCGCAGCGAAGACGGCCGTCACGATTTCAGGTGCGCTTTGAAGGGTTGCCGCAGGAATCCCTTCAACGGTTGTGCCGCGGGCGGTCATGAAGTCAAAACGTTCGATCGGAACACCCGCTAGCGCGCCGGCCGCCTCAAAGTCGAGGCCTTGGCTTCGCGCGTCTTCAAACCGGGACAGAGCGTCGGCCATGAGTTCTTCGGCCTGCGCACCGCTGAGTTCTTCCAGAAGGGCTGGTCGCTGCATCTCAAACGTGGGCACGACCGGATCAATTGCCGCATCGACTTGCACCACGCGCCAGCCCAGCCGGCCCTCCACAGCAAAGACGTCGCCAGACTGCGCAGCAAATGCAGCATCGGAGATCGCGACATCGGGAATTTCGAAGGCCTGGACGTCAGTCAGGCTAACGCCATCGCCTAGACCGGCTTCGATTGGGTTCTGACCGGCTTGAAGCGCTGCGACGCCAGCATTGGCTTCAGCTTCATCGGCCGCAATCCATTGTGTAAGGGACCGAGTTGCAGGGTCGGCCAGCGCTCCGGTGTCGACCTGGAATTGGTAGAGGTCTCGAAGATCCTGTTCGGGAATGTCCACGTCGCGGATGTAGTCAATCGGGTTTAACCGAACCAACGTGAATTGACGCTGTTCAGGCTGTTGAAAGATCTGGGAATTTTCTGCAATGAAGCTCTCAAGGACTTCATCGCTAGGCGCTGCAATCTCTCCAACCAGGCTCGCCGGCAGAAGCAGAGCGGAAATCGAGCGGCGCTCTTCTTCAAACGAGCGCCGGGACGACGAGAAGACGGTGGGGGCCTGAACGCCACCGACAATCGCGCTCAACACCTGGATGCGTAGCAGCTCGTCGCGCAATTCGGCTTCAAAGACTTGCCCGGCACGGGGGCCGGAATAGCCGTTATTGCGCAAGACCGTCAGATAGGTTTCCTGGTCAAACTGGCCGCTAAACGGGTTGCGGAAGGCTTCGATTTCCGAAATCGCATCAAGCACCTGCTGGTTGGACACGGCCAGTCCCAATTCACGCGCCTTGGCCTCGACCGCAGCTTGAGCGGTCAGGAACTGAACGACTTGTTCGCCGATGCCCAATTCATCAGCCTGTTCGCGCGTGAAACGCGGGTTTTGGGCCTGAATATTGGTGATCTGGCGCTCATAGGTGCGCTGCAGGTCGGCCACCCCTACGCGTTCGCCGCCAACCACGACAGCTGCCGTGCCGGCCCCGCGAAAAATGTCATTGACTCCGAAGAGCGCGAAGGCGGCGATAAGGAGCACAATGATGAAGCCGCCAACAATGGGAGAACGGGCAAGAGCGCGGATTGCAGAAAGCATGGTCGTTGAGCTACCGGCTGAGAAGTGAACGGAAGTTGGGCGGACCCTAGCTTTCAGGCGTTTGCCGGGCAAGCGTGCGACACGGTACATTGCCGCTGCGCACGCACGCTGGTATCGCTCCCGGCCTGTCATTCGCGCCGGGGAGGGCCAAGGCATGCGACGCGCACTGATTGCGGGCAATTGGAAATTACACGGTCAGCGCCAGGATCTGCAGTGGCTGGAAGCCTTGTCCAGCCAGCTGGGAAAGCCTCCAGCCTGTGACATCGTACTCTGCCCTCCAGCAACGCTATTGTCGGACATGGTCGGTCAGGCTCCAGACTGGATCGCTGTGGGCGCTCAAGACTGCTCGCGCCATGGGTCAGGAGCCCATACGGGCGAGATTTCCGCGGCGATGCTGGCCGATATCGGATGCCGCTATGTGATTGTTGGTCACAGCGAAAGGCGGGCTGACCATGGTGAGACCGACGCTGTCGTCAAAGCCAAGGCCGAACAGGCATTAGCGGTAGGGCTTACGCCGATCATTTGCCTGGGTGAAAGTCTGCAGGAGCGCGATGCCGGCAGAGCCGATGAGGTCTGCCAGGCGCAATTGCTAGCCAGTCTACCTGATGCTGCGGCAAGCGATGTTATCATCGCCTATGAACCGATCTGGGCGATCGGGACCGGGCGAACGGCCAGCGCCGAGCAGGCCCAGGATATTCATCAGGTCTTGCGGGCCGCGTTTCGCGGGCAGAACCGCGACGCGTTGCGTATCCTGTATGGAGGCTCGGTGAAGCCGGACAATGCCGCTGCGCTGCTGCGCCAGCCCGATATTGATGGGGCGCTTGTGGGCGGCGCGAGCCTCGACCCAGTCAGTTTTGCCGCAATTATTGATTCGGTTGGGTAATCCGATCTTCAGCTTTTTATCTCACCCTGCAGCTTGGTCTGGCTCAGCAGAACGCTGGTGGAGCAGGGATAATCAATGGCTGACCCCGATTATGGTCGTGCAAGTGTCGCGCTTTTTGATCCGGTGCACGTAAACCTGCGCACGACGCGATATGCCTTGCAGCAGCTGGGTTTTCGCTCGATTGAATCGATCAGCGACCTGGCCGATATGAAGCGCCGTCTTAATGAAGATGCGCCGCATCTGGTGGTGCTGGAAACCGGTGATCACGAGGCAGACGTCTTCCGCATGGTTCGGGCTGTGCGATCGGGTGAATTGTCCAACAATCCTTTCACCGCAATCATCGTCACGAGCTGGAAGCGCGAAACAGCGCTGGTCAGAGAAGCGATTGGGTGTGGCGCAGACGATGTCATCATCCGCCCGTTTTCGACCAGTTTTGCGGAAAACCGTATTCGAACCCTTATTCGCGGCCGAAAGCCGTTCATCGTCACGAGCGACTATATCGGCCCGGACCGCCGCAAGGATGGGACGCGGGGCGATGGCGCGCCTCCGATTGAAGCGCCCAACGTGCTTCAAGCCGTGATTGACGACGACAAAGAGGCGCTCACGCGCGCTCGGGTCTGGATTGACGAAGCTCAGCAGACTGTCGATGCCGAACGCCTACGCCGTCTCTGCCTGAGAGTGATTATCGGTGCCGAAGCCGCAGCGCGTGAGATGAAGGCCGGTCGCCGTCCTGTGATCGACCTGGAGGAATTCCAAAAAGGAGCCCGCGAAGTGCGCACGCGCATTGCGCGAATGCGATCGTCAGAAGCAACCCGTGTGGCCCAGGCTTTGTGCGAGGTTGCGGCTGAATTGCGCGAACGCGAAGGCTTGACCGAAGCCAATCTTTCCCTGGCTAAGGAATTGGCCATGGCCGCCTATGTGGCCTTTGCTGGCGATGATGGGATTGAACGCTCCGCGGATGAAATCGAGAAGGCGGCTGCCGCGCTTCAACAGCGCATGGCCAGCGCTGCCGCACGCAAGGCTGAACCCGACGCTAGCGCGCAGGGCGAGGCTGGGCTAAAACGCGCGGCCAGTTAGGCGCTCAGGCACGCTTGAGCGCTCCCCATTTCCCTTCGCGTGGATCGCCGCCAGACCATGACCGTCGTACTGCTGATTATCCTGTTGCTCGTCACCGTTGCCATGGTGGGCGTTATTCTTATGCAACGCTCAGAGGGCGGGGCCCTGGGGATCGGAGGTGGCCCTGGCGGCATGATGAGCGGTCGAAGCGCTGAGAGCCTGCTCACTCGCACCACCATGATCCTGGGCATTGTGTTTATGGGCACCTGCATCGTGCTGGCTGTCATGTCCGGGGCCTCGACCAGTGGCGATTCTGTCACCAATGAATTGGTGGAAGAGGACGGGTCCGACCTGCCCTTCAGTTTCGACGACACCGAAGGTGACGTGCCCGCTGAAGTCCCGGGCGATGAACCGGCCAGCGACGACGAGCCGGAAGTGCCGGGCCGCTAAGCCTGCATAGCGTGTTTTCATTGCTAAGTTCGCCAGAGATCATCCTCTGGCCGGTGATGGCTCACCTGCTGCTGGTGCTGGGCCTTTATGCCTGGCTGACGTTAGAGCGCTTCTTCAATGCTGTAGCCGGACGAACGGCCTATAAATCGCTGTTGCTACCCGGTGGGGACCAGGGCCGGGCGGCGCGCGTGGCAGCGAATTTGAACAATCAATTCCAGGCTCCGGTCCTATTTCACATTGTTGCGCTGACGCTTTGGCTGACGGAAATGGTCACGACGGCAGATGTGATTATGGCCTGGGTTTTCCTGGCCGGGCGCGGGGTTCACACCCTGGTTCACGCTTTCAGTACCAACGTTATCGCGCGCGGCCTCGTCTTCTCGGTCAACTTCTCCGCCCTGTGCGGATTATGGCTCAGTTTTTTCTGGCGCGTGCTCTAGGCCTTCGCCACTGCGCGTTTCGCTGATGAATTCACCGATGCGCGACACCGAAGCGCTTTTCGAAGCCGCGATTCTGCGCTAAGCCGTCCGCCCATGCCGCGTTATATCTTTATCACTGGCGGCGTGGTCTCCTCTTTGGGAAAAGGCCTCGCTTCAGCCGCTCTCGGGGCGTTGCTTCAAGCGCGCGGATACAAAGTCCGCCTGCGCAAGCTCGACCCTTATCTCAACGTCGATCCGGGCACGATGTCGCCCTATCAGCATGGGGAGGTTTACGTCACCGATGACGGGGCGGAGACCGATCTGGACCTGGGCCATTATGAGCGCTTTACCGGTGTGTCAGCCCACCAAAGCGACAATATCACCACCGGGCGCATCTATTCGGAAATCATTGAGCGCGAACGCCGCGGCGATTATCTGGGCGCGACCGTGCAGGTGATCCCGCACGTCACCGACGCGATCAAAGCCTTTGTGCTGTCTGATGCAGGCGATGTGGACTTCGTGCTGTGTGAGATTGGCGGCACGGTGGGCGATATTGAAGGTCTACCGTTCTTCGAAGCCATCCGCCAGCTGGGTCAGGAGCTTGGCCGTGACCGCGCGGTCTTCATCCACGTCACGCTGCTGCCTTTCATCAAGGCGGCCGGTGAAATGAAGACCAAGCCGACCCAGCACTCGGTCAAGGAATTGCGCTCCATCGGTATCCAGCCGGACATTCTACTGTGCCGCGCTGAGATGCCCATCGAGCCCGGCGACAAGCGCAAGATCGCTCAGTTCTGCAATGTGCCCGAAAACGCTGTCATTGAGGGCCGGGACGCCAAATCCCTCTATGACGTGCCGCTGGAATACCACGCGCAGGGCCTTGATACCGTCGTCCTGGAACGCTTTGGCCTGCACGACGCGCCGAAGCCCGATCTGGCGGTCTGGAACGGCATTTCCCATGCGGTCCACAACCCCGATGGTGAGGTGAATATCGCTGTGGTGGGCAAATACACCGTGCTGGTGGACGCGTATAAGTCGCTCTTAGAAGCGCTGAACCATGGCGGTATCGCCAATGGCGTGAAGGTCAATGTGAATTGGCTGGATGCGAGCCAGTTCGAAGACCCTGAAAAGCTCGCAACCCTGGAAGGCGTGCACGCCATCCTGGTCCCCGGCGGCTTTGGTGAGCGCGGAGCCGAAGGCAAGATCGCCGCCGCCAGGTTCGCCCGCGAGCGCAAAATTCCGTATTTCGGGATCTGCTTTGGCATGCAGATGGCCGTCATCGAAGGGGCTCGCCATCTAGCCGGGATCGAGCACGCCAACTCCACCGAGTTTGGCCCCACCGATGAAGCCATTGTCGGCCTGCTCACCGAGTGGGTGCAGGACAATGAAATCGTCAAACGCTATGAGGGCGGCGATCTGGGCGGCACTATGCGCCTGGGGGCCTTCCCGGCGCAGCTGAAGCAGGGCTCCAAGGTCGCTGACATCTACGGCGAACCGGCGATCAATGAGCGCCACCGCCACCGCTATGAAGTCAATATCGACTACAAGGACCGCCTCGAAGCGACGGGGATGACGTTCTCGGGGCTGTCCCCGGACGGCATTTTGCCGGAGATCATCGAATACCCCGACCACCCCTGGTTCATCGGTGTGCAATTCCACCCGGAATATAAGTCTCGCCCGTTCGCCCCGCATCCGCTATTCAAGAGCTTTATCGAGGCGGCGAAGGCGCAGTCGAGGTTGGTGTAGAAGCCCTGCATCACCTCTTGCCCCTTGGCTGCGAAACCTGTATCACCCGCCGCTCAGCTCTCGGGGGCACCCGTGAGCGGCCAGTTTTGAACACCGTGAGTGTAGGAGAGACCCATGGCGGTCCCTAAGAGTAAGATCACCAAGTCCAAGCGTGGCATGCGCCGCGCGCACGATGCCATTGGCTCCACGGCCTACATCGAGGACAAGGAGTCCGGCGAGCTGCGCCGTCCGCACCATATCGACCTGAAGTCGGGCATGTATCGCGGCAAGCAGATCCTCGAGCCCAAAGACGACTGATTTCGCGCTTCAGCGCCTGTTGCGCTGGCGAATGACAGATAAAGCCCTGCACCAGACTAAGGTGCGGGGCTTTTCGTGTTGGGGACCCTCGGCTATGAAGCGCCCAAACTTCTTCGGTGCTTTGCCGCACCCTTCAAAAAGGGCCACTCCCCATGACCGCCATTGTCGATATTGCCGCCCGTGAAATCCTCGATAGCCGGGGCAACCCGACCGTCGAAGTCGACGTCATCCTTGAAGATGGCTCCATGGGCCGCGCGGCTGTGCCGTCAGGCGCATCGACCGGGGCCCACGAGGCGGTTGAAAAGCGCGATGGCGGTGAGCGCTATGGCGGCAAAGGGGTCCGCGAGGCGGTTCAGGCCGTCGAAACCGACATTTTTGAAGCCATCGCCGGTATGGAGGCTGAAGAACAGCGCCTGATCGATGACGCGCTGATCGATGCGGACGGCACACCCAACAAGGCCAATTTCGGGGCCAATGCGATCCTGGGGGTGTCCCTGGCCACTGCTAAGGCGGCCGCTCAAGCCACGGGCCTACCGCTCTATCGCTATGTGGGCGGGTATAATGCGCGCATCCTGCCAACCCCGATGATGAATATCCTCAATGGCGGCGCGCACGCCGATAATCCGGTCGATTTCCAGGAATTCATGATCATGCCGACCGGGCTGGAGAGCTTTTCTGAAGCGCTGCGCTGCGGCGCTGAGATTTTCCGCGCCCTGCGTCTCCAGCTCAAAGCGGATGGCCTGAACACCAATGTGGGCGATGAAGGCGGCTTTGCGCCGGACCTGAAGAGCTCTGAGCACTGCCTGGATGTCATCATGAAGGCGGTTGAGACCGCCGGCTATAAGCCCGGCGACGATGTGACCCTGGCGCTCGATGTGGCCTCCACCGAGTTCTACAAGGACGGCAAGTACGACATGGTCGGGGCAGGGCGCTCCTACACCTCTGATGAATTTGCCGCCTATATGAAGGAGCTGGTCGAAGCCTATCCGATCGTCTCCATCGAAGACGGTATGGCTGAAGATGATTGGGAAGGCTGGCGTGCGGTCACCGATGCGCTGGACGGTGAATGCCAGCTGGTGGGCGACGATCTGTTCGTCACCAATCCCGAACGCCTGGAGCGCGGGATCATCGAAGGGGCCGCCAACGCCCTTCTGGTGAAGGTCAATCAGATCGGCACGCTGTCTGAGACCATGGATGCGGTGGAAATGGCGCTGCGCTCTGGCTATGGCGCGGTGATGAGCCACCGCTCTGGCGAAACCGAAGACACCACCATTGCCGATCTGGCTGTAGCCACCAATTGCGGCCAGATCAAAACCGGCTCGCTGGCGCGCTCTGATCGCACCGCGAAATATAACCAGCTGCTGCGCATTGAAGCGGAATTGGGCGCTGCGGCCGTCTATGCCGGCAATCGCGCCATTGTGGCGGGGTAGGCCTTTTCGAAGACCGCGCGCCTTTCTTCCCTCCCCTTGATGGGGAGGGTGTCCATGAAATGGACGGGTGGGGTGGAGATCATCAAGCGCGGGCGCTGCCCCCACCCGACCCGGAGCTGAAGCTCCGGCCCACCCTCCCCACAGAGGGGGAGGGACGGGTGCGAGTTTCCCTAGGTGAGGCCCATCGTGCTCCCTGCCCTTGATGGGGGTGAGGTCGCGAAGCGAACGAACGGCCACGCAGTGTACGGGTGGGGTGGAGATCATCAAGCGCAGGCGCTGCTCCCACCCGACCAAGCCTTCGGCTTGCCCACCCTCCCCACGAAGGGGGAGGGATGGGAGCCAAGCCTGTTAGAGTGAATCGCGTGATCCAACACCGTCCCTCCCCTTGACGGGGAGGGTGTCCGGGAACCGGACGGGTGGGGTGGAGATCGTAGAGCGTCGTGATTGCCGGAGGGATGCCTCCACCCTAGCCTTCACCCGTCGATCGGTTCCATGGCTCGACCCCCGCAAAGGTGGAGAGAGAGCCCCCATCCCGGTTAGGGCCTGTCAAAGTTGTAAGTTGGGGGATGACACCAAAAATCGATCGAATCACCGGCTGCCGTGAGTCGTCCTAACGCTTCCTTTACCGTCATGACCTAGCGTCTTGCTCGTTCGATCCGCAAAAGGCGGACGGTGGATGGGGAGACGGGCATGAATGCGCTAAAGCGCTTCATTCCGTTAAGCGGTTTGATGGTTGTGATTGCCTATCTGGGCTTTCACGCCTGGACGGGGGAGCAGGGCTATCGCAGCCATCTGACCCTGTCCTCGGAAATCGCTGATACGCGTCAGCAGCTGGCTGAAGTCCGGGCCGAACGCGCGGCCATGGAGGACCGGGTTGCGCGTCTGAATGACGCAACGCCGGATGCCGAAATCGATGTCGACTATCTGGAAGAACGGGCCCGGGCCGTCCTGCGCTTTGCCCACCCTGACGAGATTGTCGTGACGCTGGATGCCGATCCGCGCGGCTAGGTCCGCCCCGGATTTCCCCAATATAGTTTGTGTGCGTAATTTATTGCCGCTTTACGAGGGGCCGGTCTCGCTGTTACACGCTGTTCGAACTCGAACAGGGAGCGTGAGCCTTATTTGGTTCATGTGCGAAGTATATGGCAGCGCGCAAGTCGACAACATCCAAGTCGAAGGCCACTAAGGCCAAACTGTCCGTCACCAAAGATCAGATGCTGGACTGGTATCGGGACATGCTCCTGATCCGCCGCTTCGAAGAAAAGGCCGGCCAGCTCTATGGCATGGGTCATATCGCGGGCTTCTGCCACCTGTATATCGGACAGGAAGCGGTCGTGGTGGGCGTGCAGGGCGCGCTGGAAGAGGGCGATCAGGTGATCACCGGCTATCGCGACCACGGCCATATGCTGGCCGCCGGTATGGAAGCCGATGGCGTGATGGCCGAGTTGACAGGCCGGATCGGAGGCTATTCCAAAGGCAAGGGCGGGAGCATGCACATGTTCTCTCGCGAAAAGCAGTTCTTTGGCGGTCATGGCATTGTCGGCGCACAGGTGCCGATCGGGGCCGGTCTGGCCTTTGCAGACAAGTACAAAGAGAACGGCAAGATCAGCGCGACCTATTTTGGCGATGGGGCCGCCAACCAGGGCCAGGTCTATGAGACCTTCAACATGGCCAAGCTGTGGGATCTGCCCGTCCTCTTCATTATCGAAAACAACCAATATGCCATGGGCACCAGCGTTCAGCGCGCCAGCTCGGAAACCCATCTGTACAAGCGCGGGATCAGCTTCGGCATCCCCGGCGAAGAAGTGGATGGCATGGACGTGGTGGCGGTCTATGAGGCGGCCAAGAAGGCGGCTGATCAAGCGCGCAGCGGCAAGGGTCCTTACATTCTGGAGATGAAAACCTATCGCTATCGCGGTCACTCCATGTCCGATCCGGCCAAGTATCGCACCCGCGACGAGGTGAATTCCTACCGCGATCATCACGATCCCATCGATATGGCCCGTGAAAAAATCCTGACGGCGGGTTGGGCGGACGAAGACACGCTGAAAGGCTTCGACAAGGAAGCCAAAACCATTGCTGCGGCTTCGGCCGACTTTGCCCAGGAGAGCCCGGAGCCCGATCCGTCCGAGCTGTGGACCGACGTATTGGTGGAAGGATAAGCCCGTATGCCCATCGAAATACTCATGCCCGCCCTGTCACCCACCATGGAAGAGGGCACGCTGGCGAAATGGACGGTGAAGGTTGGCGACACCGTGTCGTCCGGCGATGTCATCGCGGAAATCGAAACCGACAAGGCCACGATGGAAGTTGAGGCCGTCGAAGAAGGCGTTGTCGGCAAGCTCCTTGTTGAAGAGGGCGAGGAAGGCGTGAAGGTCAACGCACCCATCGCGATCCTTTTGGAGGACGGTGAAGACGAAAGCGCGATGGAGGCTGCCCCGGCTGCAGCCCCTGCGGCTGCGCCCGATGCGGCACCAGCCCCTGCGTCCGCGCCTGTGGCGGCTCCGGTGGTCGAAGCCGCCACAGGCGCAGCTGTCGCCTCCGACCCCGAAGTTCCTGCCGGCACCAGCATGGTGGAGATCACCGTGCGCGACGCGCTGCGCGACGCCATGGCCGAGGAAATGCGCCGTGACGACACGGTTTTCGTCATGGGCGAAGAGGTCGCCGAATATCAGGGCGCTTATAAAGTCACCCGTGAGCTGCTGCAGGAGTTTGGCGACAAGCGCGTGGTGGATACGCCCATCACCGAGCATGGCTTTGCCGGCCTGGGCGTTGGCGCAGCCTTTGGCGGTCTGAAGCCGGTTGTCGAGTTTATGACTTTCAACTTCGCCATGCAGGCGATTGACCATCTCATCAATTCCGCGGCCAAGACGCTTTACATGTCCGGTGGTCAGATGGGCTGCCCGATCGTGTTCCGAGGCCCCAATGGTGCGGCCTCGCGCGTCGGAGCCCAGCACAGCCAGGATTATTCCTCCTGGTATGGCCATGTCCCGGGGCTCAAAGTGGTCGCGCCTTACGATGCTGCGGATGCGAAGGGTTTGCTCAAAGCCGCCATCCGCGACCCGAACCCGGTGGTCTTTCTTGAGCACGAGCTGATGTATGGCACCAGCTTTGATATCCCCGATATCGAAGACTGGATTGTCCCAATCGGCAAAGCCAAAGTGCGCCGCGAAGGCAGCGATGTGACCATCACTGCGCACTCGCGCATGGTTGGCTTTGCTCTGGATGCGGCCGATCAGCTGGCCGAGCAGGGCATCTCCGCAGAGGTTATCGACCTTCGCACCATTCGCCCGCTGGATACGGACACAGTGATTGAATCGGTGAAGAAGACCAACCGCATCGTTTGCGCTGAGGAAGGCTGGGGTCAGCATGGCGTAGGCGCTGAGATCGCCTCACGGGTCGTGGCTGAGGCCTTCGATTATCTCGATGCCCCGCCGGCTCGGGTGTTCCAGAAAGACGTGCCGCTGCCTTACGCTGCCAATCTCGAAGCCTTGTCCTTGCCCGGGACTGAGGACATCGTAGAGGCAGTCAAAGTGGTGACCTATACGGGGTGAGACCATGGCGCTGAGAGAGCTAATGATCCCCACGGGAGCCCTTGAACATGATGACTCCGGCGAATTTGCCAGAGTCTGGCTTGGTGGTGGTATGGCCCATGTGTCTCTGAACATCGGCGGAATGGGCGATGATGCTGATCAGGAAGCGCGCCAGTGGGGCTGGATCCTGGCTGATATCGCGGCCCACGTGGTTCGCGGCATGCAGCAAAATGAGATCGATGCCAAGAATTCTGACGTAATCCTCGCGTTGATCGAGCAGGGATTTAAAGAGCAGTTGTCAGAAGGCAGCGCCATAACCGGTAGTTTGGTTCAGCCCCAGTGACGTCATGACCAAATCGAATAGCATCGCCCGCCCAATTCCGAACACGACGCAAATGATCCCAGCCGATCATCCGCGCGCTAAACTCTTCTGGCTTGGAGCATAACACCATGCCCATCGAAATCCTGATGCCCGCCCTGTCGCCCACCATGGAAGAGGGCACGCTCTCGACCTGGCTGAAGAAAGAAGGCGACCCGGTCTCCTCTGGCGATGTCATTGCCGAGATCGAAACCGATAAAGCCACCATGGAAGTCGAAGCCGTCGACGAAGGCGTTATGGGCAAAATCCTGGTGGAAGAGGGCAGTGAAGGGGTCAAGGTCAACGCCGTGATCGCCCTGCTCCTGGACGAGGACGAAGACGCGTCCGCGCTTGAGGGCTATACGCCAGGCGGTGCTGCGCCGGCTCCGACGGACGCTGTTGAGGCACCGGCTCCGACCGCGCCTGTACCCGCTGCCGCAGCCCCTGCGCCGGCTCCGGCTGCTGCCGCTGCAACGCCAGCAGGCGAGCGAATCAAAGCCTCGCCCTTGGCCAAGCGTCTGGCGGCCGATGCAGGTCTCGACCTGTCCGCGATCACCGGCACCGGCCCTCATGGCCGCATCGTCAAACGCGATATTGAAGCGGCGAAGTCCGCGCCCGCAGCGGGGACTCAGCCTGCTGCAGCCCCGGCCCCGGCGGCTGCGCCTGAAGCCGCGCCGGTTATCGATGCCGACGAGCCGCTGGCCCGCTTCGGGATCAGCGCCGATCGCTATGAGGTGAAGAAGGCCGACGGTATTACGAAAATTGCCGCCAAACGTCTGTCGGAAAGCTTCCGCGATGTGCCGCACTTCCCGCTGAATATCGATTGCACCATTGATGGGCTCTTGAAGTTCCGCAAGCAGCTCAACGAGAAGGCTCCGGAAGGCGTGAAGGTGTCGGTCAATGACATCCTGATCAAAGCCTCCGGCCTGGCGTTGAAGGCTGTGCCGGACGCCAATGCCAGCTGGATCGAAGACGGCCGCATCGCCCTGCACAAGCATGCTGACGTGTCGGTGGCTGTGGCGATCGAAGGCGGGTTGATCACGCCGATTATCGCAGATGCCGATCAAAAGGGCCTGGCCCAGATCTCCGCGGAGATGAAGGACCTTGCGACCCGGGCCCGCGATCGCAAGCTGAAGCCCGAAGAATATCAGGGCGGCACCTTCTCGCTGTCCAATCTGGGCATGTTCGGCATTAAGAGCTTCGCCTCCATCATCAATCCGCCCCAGGGCATGATCCTGTCGGTGGGGGCCGGCGAAGAGCGCGCGGTTGTGATCGACGGTGCCCTTGCCAAAGCCACCGTCATGACCGTCACGCTGACCTGTGATCACCGGGTCGTTGATGGCGCAACGGGCGCACGCTGGCTGCAGGCGTTCAAAGGCTTTGTGGAAGATCCGATGACGATGCTGATGTAATCAGCGGGCAAGGTGGAGCATTCTCTTCGCTCCTAAAATTTCAGTCATTTCCGGCTGTTGAGCGGCAATCTGCTGCAGTTGGTTGAAACTGTCCGCAGGGATTCGTGCATCAAGCTTGCACCGGTCCGAGGTTGGACCTGCAAGTCTGGAGCACACAAATGAAGCCGAACCTTTCCGCGTCCGCAGTGTTGATCGCGAGTCTTGTTCTGGGAGCGTGCGCAACTGCGCCGGACGCGCTCTCTGATCCGCGCTTCAGCGACTGCCCAGACGCCCAGAGCTTCCCGGAACTGGCCGATAGCCGATGCACAGTCTTTCAGACTGCGCTGGATCCGGGCCAGCCCGGCGGTGAAACGGTCGAGCTCTTCCTGAGGAAGTTTCCGGCAACAAAGCGCCGGGAAGGGGAGTTCTGGATGCTGGCGGGCGGTCCGGGCGAATCCGGCGCCTCCTTCTTCACGCGTATTGATGAGTTCCGCGCGCGCTTTCCCGGTTATGACATCTTCATTCCCGATCACCGCGGTGTCGGGCGGTCTTCTCGGCTATGCGAAGGCGAAACACCGGCCAGCGATGGCGGGACGGCTCTGACCGGGCCTGAATTTGGCCCCTGCTTCGGTGAAATCTGGCAGAATGCTGAGCGAACAACCGCGTTTTCCATGACCCATGCTGCCCGTGATCTCGACGCCTTGATCGGCGCGTTCGGCGGTCGGGGTCAGCGGGTGCTCTACGGCGTCTCCTATGGGACCGGCTATGCGATGCGTTACAGCCAGCTGCGCACCCAGCGGATCGATGGGATAGTGCTGGATTCGGTGGTGCCGCCGCTGGATGATGACCGGTATGACCTCAGCCGGCGGTCCCACACGGTCGATATGATTGGCCGCAGGGTCCTGGCCGAGTGCGCCGGTGATGCGGTCTGCAATGCCCGCTTTGAGGGCGGGGTTGAAGCCGCCTACTCGAGCCTGCTTGCCGATATCTCTGAGGGGCGGCGCGAGGAGCTCGCGGAGCTAGTCCCAGGCGGGAATTTAAAGCATGTGCTGGGCTCGATGCTGGATATACCGGCAACCCGCGCGATGATCCCGGACCTGATCGATCTGGCCATCAACGAACCAGCCGCGCTACCAGCTTTTTTTGCCGATGAAATTGATCCCGCGACCGCGGTGTTTGCTGATCTGATGGCCTATGAAAATGCCGATTTCTCGATCACGCTGGCGGGATTGATCGGCATGTCGGAGACCATCCGCCGCCCAGAGGCGACAGCGGAAGACGTTGCTCTGGCTGAAACCGAGCTGTGGTTTACCTCGCGCCTGACGACGGTGCAGACCTTCACCAATATGCCGACTTATCAGCGTGATGCCTACTTCGATGCGCCTTACACCAACCTGCCGCCAATCCTTGTGGTGCAGGGCACGCTGGACCCCAAGACGCCGCTGGAAGGCGCGCAGCTGCATATCCAGGACATGGTCGATGCGGGCGCGCGTGTGGAGCTTGTGACGGTGGACCGCGCGCCGCACGCGCTCTGGTTTTTCGCGCCGCAATGCCTGGACAACGCGATTGCGGCTTTTGTCGGCGAAGGGCGGCGGCCGATCCAATGCGACGCGGTTTCAGATACATAGGGATCTGAATCCTGGCCCTGATTTGGGCAAGACGGGTCGGCGGCTTTGAGCTAGGCTCGATCCATGATGATCCGTCTTGCCTGTGCTGCCGCCGCGCTTTTTTTGAGTGCCTGTTCGCCTGAGACCCCGACTGAAAGCCTGCCAGACGAGGCGGCATCGGTGGTTCTGACCGTGCCCGGCCTTGCGCCCTATATCGGCGTCTGGGACGGCGAAGATGGTCAGCTGCGCCAGGTCTTTCAAATCGCGAACGGCGGGGCAGCGGTTGATGCCTGCATGCTGGCCCCCAATGAAGCGGGCGAATGGCGTGTCGTCTCAGAGGGCCGCTATGTCGCTGAAGGCGATGAAATCCGCGGCAGCTTTACCGGCGAAGCCATGGGTTTTGAAAGCCTGTCGGTCATTGGCTACCCCGTTGGGGGTGACGGAGGTGTCGATTGGGTCAACACCGCTGTCACCGCAGACGGTGAGATGATCACTTATGAGACCTGGGCCGCGCCCGGCGGCGGGCTCTTCACCTATGTCATCGAGCGCGGTGAAGGCGTCGACCGTGAACTCTGGTTCGCTGGCCAATGGCGCTTTCGGGGGGATTTGGAGGTAAGCTGTGACTGAAACCCCGCGCGTTCTCAATCTCGCTGAGCTCCACGCCCAGTTTGATGCGCCCTGGTCGCCGAAGCGGATTGGGCGCGTCGACGATTATGATGTGAAGCTGGCCAAGGGGGAGGGCGAGTTTGCCTGGCATGCCCACGAGGCCGAAGACGAGCTTTTCTTCATTACCCAAGGCGTCCTTCGGATCGATTTCGAAGATCGCGAGCCGGTCCGGCTGCATCCTGGCGAAATGACGATCATCCCCAAAGGCGTCCGCCACCGCCCCTTCGTAGAGGACGGTCCGGTTCATATCCTGCTGTTTGAGAAGGCCGGCGTGGTCAATACTGGTGATGCTGAGGCCGGGGATCTGACCCAGCAGGTTGAGGATATGTGAGGCGAGCCAAAGCCTATGCCTCTTTCCCGGCGAAGGCCGGGATCCAGGGCCGTCACACGCTGGGCCCTTTCTTCGTCTGGGTCTTGTCTTCCTCTGGGCCCCGGCCTTCGCCGGGGAAGAGAAGAGTGGGTTGAAATAGCAAAAGCCCCGACCGAATGGCCGGGGCTTTGGTTTTAGTCGTCCTCGTAGCTGCCTCGGGGGCGGTCGATCAGGTCTGAGAAGAAGAGTGCATTCATTAGCAATTTCTCCGTGCCTGGATACGTCCCCCGAAAGACCGGATTGTCGGCCATCAGGATGACCGCGCCACGGCCCATGCGCTGGCTGACGATAGAGGGCGTCCCGGCAATCTCTGACTGACGCCGCTCGGACGCGTAGCCGGTCATGAGCGGGTCCTCGGTGTATTGCACGGGAACGGCATAGGGGTCGCCATCGGGACGCTGCAATGTGAAGGCGACGTTGCGGTGCACGGGAAGCTGGCGATTGTCATAGCCAAAGCCGAGGGGGTGGCTTGTATCCAGGTCCGCTTCGAAGATGGCTCCCCCGATGACATGCTCGGCGTCGCGCAGGGCCATTTCCATGAAGTTGAGGCGTTCTGGTGTTTCGCTTTCGGTTTCTTCCGGCTCTGGGGCTTCGCGACCGAGCAGCGCTTCTTCGGCCCACCGAGCGCCTTGCCGCGTCGCGATCAGCGTGCCGCCATCGCGCCGGATCCAACGATCGACTTCATCTTTGATTTCATCGGACAAGCGAGCATTGCCGCCAACCAGGATCAAGTGGGTGTATTCGCTCCAGTCCACACTCCCCAGATCGTCCTTTTCGACCAAGGTCACGGCCATGTCATGGCGATAGTCGAGCGTCCACCACATCTCGCCAGAGTCATAGCGCGACAGCCCGCCATCAAAGGCCAGGACCACGCGCGGCTGAGTGAGCGCTGAGAAGACATTAGTGGCCCCCAGGTCTCGGCCCGTCGTGGGCGTCAGGCCAGACGTGGCCGCATGGATCGGCACGCCGTCTTCAACGGCAATGGTCTGCATCAGCGCGAAGATCTCATCGCGGCTGGCCTCCTGGCGGGCCAGTGGGACGAAGATCGAACCACGGCCCAGCGACACGTTACCGCGCGTCGTCACCACGGTGAACTCCTCGCGAGAGGCGCGGGCCATCAGGCCTTCGGCGAGGATGCGGTTTAGCGCCCGTGGGGCAAAGGTCTGTGACCATTCAATCACATAGCCATATTCAGAACGGTCTGGGGCCGCTGCTGACTGAAACTCACCCCTGGCCCGGCGTGCGGTCTCACCCAGCCGCACATTCGACGCTGTTGCGTAATCGAGGTCGTAGGCCAGCGGCAGAGTCCAACCCGATACGTCGTAGAAGATATTCTCTTCAAACTCGGTCACGCGATCGAAAATGCCCTGCACCATGCGGTATTGGGTCTGGTTGAGCGGAACCACGTAGGAGCGCCCGGCCGGGAAGGTGCGCCCGCCTGCATTGATGTCGCTTTCGGTCTCATACACGGTGATGTCGTGCATGTTCAGAAGGCGTACAAAGCGTGCGGCGCGCTCTGGGTCCCCATTGGCGGTGAAGACGAAGTTGCGGCGGCGATCCCGCTCGGCGTCGGCCGCCGCATCAACAAAGAACTGACGCTGATAGGCGGTGATCTCGCTGCGAAGATCGAGCGATCCTTGTAGCGTCGTCAGCGCGGTTCGGAACTGGGTGCGCACATTATCGGCATGGGTGACAAGGCCGCGCTCGGTCTGGATCGCTCCGCCGCGCGCTGCGCCAATCTCGAACAGGATACCCAGCGCGCCATTGATCTGCGGATAGGTCGAGCCCTTGCCGATATAGAAGTTATCAAAGCGCTCTTCGGTGGTGTAAAGGCGCGCTTCGCTATCCAGGAACTCTGCGTGGCGTTGGCCAATCTGATAGGTCAGCTCGCGGGCGCGCTCCGGGATGAGGGGGTTGCGGCGCAACTCCTCGCCCGGGTGGAAGTAGAAGGGTGTGGCCGATCCCATCTCGTGGTAGTCGGCTGACACCATCGGTTTCCACTCATGCCATTTCTCAATCCAGGCGCGGCTTTCCGGCTGGGTGAGCAACAGCCATTGGCGATTGAGATCGAACCAATAGTGATTGGTTCGCGCCTCAATCCACATATTGTGAATGATGTCTGCAGGATCAGTGTTGTCGGCCCGCGACCAGAAGCGTTCCACATGGTCGACGCGCCGGGAGTGACCATCTGGGTTGAACACCACTGTGAACAACATCACAGAGTCGTCGAGCATGGTGTCGATCTGATCTGAATCGCCTGCTGCGAAGTGGTAGAGCAGCGGGATCGCGGCATCCATGCCTGAGCTTTCCGCACCATGAACCCCGAAATTGATCCACAACACCATCGGCGCGTCTTCAGGGGCGGCCTCGCCATTCAGGCGCGCCAGGTGGGTTTCGCGAATCTCATCAATGCGGTCGTGGTTCTCCGGCGAGGTGACCGTGAAAAACAGGATCGGGCGACGCTGGTGAGAATAGCCAATGGTTTCCACCTGAATGCGGTCAGAGCCCGCCGCGATGTCTCGCAAATAGGCGATCATATCGCCGACACGCACCGGGCGTTCGCCAATTTCATAGCCGAAAGCGTCTTCCGGGGCCTGTACGCCCGGGTCATAGCTGGTGCCTTCTACCTGAAAGAATTCAATGGGTTCGGCGATGGCAGCGGCAGTCAGCGCGACTGCGCCCAGGATCGCGCTGGCGATAGCGGTGCGAATGGTCATGACTTCCCCGTGTTCCGGTTTATGTCTGTGCTCTAACGCACAGGCCGATTGGCCGGGAAGCTAGAACAACACGCGCGCCGCGACCAGTGCTGGCGCAAAGCGTGAAGCACCTGTAAGAGAGCGCGCAAATAAGCCTCCCCAACAAAGGACGAAGCCCATGACGGCTCCGGTCGAACGCATTCGTAATATCGCCATTGTGGCGCACGTGGACCACGGCAAGACCACGCTGGTGGACATGCTGTTGAAGCAATCCGGCACGCTCGGAGAGCGCGTCGGCGAGATCGAGCGGGTCATGGACTCCAACGATCTGGAAAAAGAGCGCGGGATCACAATCCTGGCCAAAAACACGGCGGTCACCTGGAATGACTACGCCATCAATATTGTGGACACGCCCGGCCACGCCGATTTCGGCGGCGAGGTAGAGCGTGTGCTTTCGATGGTCGATTGCGTGCTGCTGCTGGTGGACGCCGTCGACGGGCCGATGCCGCAAACCACCTTCGTGACCAAGAAGGCGCTGGCGCTTGGCCTAAAGCCCATCGTGGTGGTCAATAAGGTCGACCGCCCCGGTGCCCGTCCGGACTGGGTTGTGGATCAGACCTTTGATCTGTTCGACCGGTTGGGGGCCGATGATGAGCAGATGGACTTCCCCATTGTCTATGCATCCGGCCTTGAAGGCTGGGCGACGTTGGAAGATGGCGAGCGTGGAGAGGACCTTAACCCGCTTTTCCAGGCAATTGTCGACCGCGTGCCCGCACCCGACGTTGATCAGGACGCGCCGCTCCAGCTGCAGGTCTCTGCGCTGGATTATTCCAGCTATACCGGCGTGATCGGTCTTGGCCGTATCCGCCGCGGGACGCTGTCGAAAAACCAGCAGGTCGCGGTGGTTGGCGCAGATGGTACGACGCGTAAGGCCAAAGTGCTCCAGGTCTTCGGCTTCCACGGTCTGGAGAAGGTGGAGCGCGACAACGCATCGGCCGGTGACATCATCACCTTTAATGGTGTGGACCCGCTGAACATCTCTGACACGCTGTGTGATCCGGAGCATGTCGAGGCGATGCCGCCGCTGACGGTGGATGAACCGACCATCTCCATGATTTTCCAGGTCAATGACAGCCCGTTCGCCGGTCGCGAAGGCAAGTTTGTGACCTCGCGCCAAATCAAGGAACGCCTGGATCGCGAGCTGATCCATAATGTGGCGCTGCGCGTGCAGCAGCTGGACGATGCAGACAAATTCCTGGTGTCGGGCCGTGGCGAACTTCACCTCTCAGTGCTGATTGAGACGATGCGCCGGGAAGGCTTTGAGCTGGCCGTGGGCCGTCCGCAGGTCATCACCAAAGAGATTGACGGCGTGATGTCCGAGCCAGTCGAGAACCTGACCATTGACGTCGAAGAACAGCACCAGGGCGGTGTGATGGAACGCCTGGGCATGCGCAAGGCCGAGCTGAAAAACATGACGCCGGACGGCAATGGCCGCGTGCGTCTGGAGTTTGCCGCCCCAACGCGTGGCCTGATCGGTTTCCGCTCAGAATTTCTGACCCTGACCCAGGGCTCCGGCCTGATGTTCCACTCCTTCGATCACTATGCCCCAAAGGCTGCTGGCGAAGTGGGGCAACGGATCAAAGGGGCGATCATTTCCATGGAGAATGGAAAGGCGCTCGCTTACGCCCTTTGGAATATCCAAGAGCGCGGCAAGCTGTTTATCGGCCATGCGGTCGAGGTCTATGAAGGCATGGTCGTGGGTGTGAATTCGCGCGAAGAAGACATGATCGTGAACCCGTTGAAGGGTAAGAAGCTGACCAATATCCGCGCCGCCGGATCAGACGAAGCGGTGGTCCTGACCCCGCCAATCCGCCTGACGCTGGAATATGCTCTGGAATTCATCAATGACGATGAGCTTGTCGAGGTGACCCCTGAGAGCATCCGCGTCCGCAAGAAATTCCTGAAAGAGCACGAGCGCAAAAAGGCCGCGCGCGCCGCGAGCTAAGGCCATAGCTTTCGCGAAGGCGGGCAAACACTTAGGTTGGGTCCATGCGGTTCACACGTTTCCTCATCCCAGGCTTCGGCTTGCTTGCGATCGTCGGCGCGCTGCTAGCCTCGGGGCGATTGGGCGAAAGCGGTCTGAACCTCGCCCTCGGGATCACCTTGCTCGTCATCGGCTTTGTGGGGGTTGGCAATGTGGTGTTGTTCACCCGCCTGAAGGCGTCCATTGATGAGGCTGCGGCGCGCCAGCGCGGCGAGCTTCCAAGCGATGAAGACGAGCCCTAGATGCGTGCGATCTGGTATTCCGATCAGGGACCGGCCACTGATGTCCTAACGCTGGGTGAGAGTGATGAGCCCGCGCCGGGGCCTGGCGAGGTCGCAGTGCTTGTCAAAGCCTCCGGTGTCAATCCGTCAGACGTCAAACAGCGCGCCGGTTTGCGCGGTCCGATGAGCGTCGCGCGCCAGATTCCCCATTCTGACGGGGCCGGTGTGATCAAAGCGGTTGGCGAGGGGGTTGATCCGGCCCGTATTGGGGAGCGGGTCTGGCTGTTTAATGCGGCCTTCAAACGCGCCCATGGCACCTGTGCGGAGGTTTGCGTCCTGCCGTCGGAGTTTGCGGCAAGGCTCCCCGATGACACCCGCTTTGAGGAGGGGGCCTGCCTTGGCGTGCCCGCGATCACCGCCCATCGGGCGCTGTTCTGCAATGGGCCGATTAGCGGAAAAACCGTTTTGGTGACCGGCGGGGCAGGGGCCGTAGGCCTCCTGGCGATCCAGCTCGCCAAATGGGCCGGGGCCCATCAGGTGATCACCACGGTCTCATCCCCTGAAAAAGCTGAAGCGGTGATCGCGGCGGGTGCCGATGAGGTGATCAATTATCGCCGCCAGGATGTCGCCGAAGCCGTTGATGCCGTCACCGAAGGCGAAGGCGTTGATCATATTGTTGAGGTCGAGCTCGGCGGCAATCTGAAAGAGTCCATCGCGATCCTGCGCCAAGGCGGCGTGATCGCGACCTATGGCTCAGAGGCCGAGCGCACACCAGAGCTCCCGCTCTACGATTTATTGTTCAAAAACATCCAGCTGGTGACAATTTTTGTCTATTTGCTCAAAGTCGAGCAACGCGTGGACGCCGTCCATGACATCAACCGGGCGCTCCGTGAAGGGGCGCTGAGACCGGTCATTCACGACGTGTTCGACCTAGCCGATGCGCCCCTCGCTCATGAATGCGTGGAGGCGGGGAACAAGGTTGGTGCGGTGTTGGTGAGGATTTAGGCTCAGCGCGCCAATATGCGTGCACGCCCCATAAAACCAATATGCGCGCACGCGCCATAAAAACTGCCAAGGATCTGCAAGCTGCCTTGACCTTCTTGCCGGGAGGTTCAAAGAAGCTCTGACGGACTTGCACAAGATTAAGGCTCAAGCCCATGCCACTCGACACCGCAGACCATCGCTATGTGATCCCCGGAGCCACTGGGGATTGGGAAATCGTTGTGGGGTTGGAAGTTCACGCTCAGGTCAAATCGAGCGCGAAGCTGTTCTCCGGGGCTGCTACCGAGTTCGGGGCCGAGCCCAATACCCAGGTGAGCCTCGTGGACGCGGGTATGCCGGGCATGCTGCCCGTGATCAATCAGCGCTGCGTGGAACAGGCCGTGCGCACCGGTCTGGGCCTGAGCGCCCAGATCAACGCGTTTTCGCGCTTTGATCGGAAAAATTATTTCTACCCGGATTTGCCCCAGGGCTATCAGATCAGCCAGTTCGCCCATCCGATTGTGGGCGAGGGTGAGATTGAGTGCGAGCGTGATGATGGCTCGCGCTTCACCGTGGGCATCGAGCGGCTGCACCTGGAACAGGATGCGGGCAAGTCGATCCACGATCTCGATCCGAACGCCACCTATGTGGACCTGAACCGCTCCGGCGTCGCGCTGATGGAAATCGTCTCGCGCCCGCATGTGCGCACGCCTGCGGATGCCGCCGCCTATATGCGCACGCTGCGCACCGTCGTGCGCTATCTCGACACCTGTGGTGGGGACATGGAGAAGGGCCAGATGCGCGCCGACGTCAATGTCTCGGTCTGCCGCCCGGGCCAGTATGAGAAATTCATGGAGACCGGCTCGTTCGAGCATCTGGGCACGCGGTGTGAGATCAAGAATGTGAACTCGCTGCGTTTCATCATGCAGGCCATCGAGTATGAGGCGAAGCGCCAGATCGACATTCTCGAAGAAGGCGGTGAAATCCATCAGGAAACCCGCCTGTTTGATGCCAATACCGGCGTGACCCGCTCCATGCGATCGAAAGAAGAAGCGCACGACTATCGCTACTTCCCCGATCCGGACCTGCTGCCGTTGGAGCTGGATCCTGCCTGGATTGAGGAAATCCGCGCCAGCCTTCCGGAACTGCCGGCGCAGAAGCGCAAGCGGTTTGTCGAAGATCTGGGCCTGTCGGAGTATGACGCTTCGGTTCTGGCCGCAGACAAAGACCGTGCCGATTATTTCGAAGCCGTGATCGAAGGCCGCGATGCGAAGCTGGCCGCCAACTGGGTCAATAACGAGCTGTTCGGGCGTCTCAATAAGGAGAGCCTGGGTATCACCGAGAGCCCCGTTAGCGCTGCCAAACTCGGCGGTCTTGTCGACCTGATCAAGGACGGCACGATTTCCGGTAAGATTGCCAAAGATGTGTTTGAAATCTTGTGGGAAGAGGGCGGCGATCCGGCTGAAATCGTGGAGGCGCGCGGCCTCAAGCAAGTCACCGATACCGGGGCAATTGAAGCCGTGATCGACGACCTGATCACCAACAATCCCGATCAAGCCGCCCAGGTGAAAGACAAGCCCAAAGCCATGGGCTGGTTTGTCGGTCAGGTGATGAAAGCCATGCAGGGCAAGGCCAATCCGCAAGCGGTGAACGAGATTCTGCGCAAGAAGCTGCTCGACTAGCGGTTTTCTTCGCTGCAGACCCTATATCGCGCCAGCGGGCGGATCGTTCCGCTGGCGCTGTCATGTTTTATCACCCGACGTTGGTTTCCAGCGTGCGGGGCAATCGCGTTGTGAGGGTGGTCCTTTGAGCGACTTGGATCGACTGTCAAAAGAAGCGGGATTTCTGACCGTTACGGGCGCGCCAGAGGGCTATGACGCGCTGATCTTCTGTGATGCCCTACGTGCGCGTGGCGGGGTGGGTCTGTTCATTGCCTCTGATGCGGCGCGGGCGAGCGCTTTTGAGGCTGCATGCCGCTTTTTCGCGCCGGATCTGGAGCGATTGAGCCTGCCAGGTTGGGACTGCCAGCCCTATGACCGGATCAGCCCAAGTCCGCGCACAGCAGCGAAACGGGCAGGGGCGTTGTTTCGCCTGGCTCACCGGGGCCAGACCGACGAGACACCCCTGGTCGTGATCACAACGGCACCCAGCGTTTTGCAACGATGTGCTCCAATATCGGCGATGAGCTCTGGCGGCCTTTCTGCAAAACCTGGCGGCGTCCTGGATGTTGAAGATCTCAAAGCCCACCTGACTGAGAACGGCTATACACGCGCCGCCACGGTGACGGAGCGCGGGGACTACGCGATCCGTGGGGGTGTGGTGGATGTTTGGCCCGCTGACGGGGATGAACCGGTTCGCCTCGACTTCTTCGGCGATACGCTGGAAACGGTGCGCAGCTTTGATCCGGAGACCCAAAGGACGACCCACCAGCTCACCGAAGTGGCATTCACACCGGTTAGTGAGATTGTCCTCGACGAGAAGGCCATCTCTCGGTTTCGATCTGGTTTTTTGAAGCGCTTTGGCGCTGTGGGATCCAGCGACCTGATCTATGACAGCGTCAGTGCTGGCGCACGCCCCAATGGCGCGGAGCACTGGCTTCCGCTTTTCCATGAAGGCCTGGATACCGTCTTCGACTATGTGGGCGATAAGGCGTTGATTGGCCTGGATCCGCTGGCGCTTGAAGCCCGTGATGAACGTCTGGAACAGATCCGAGACTATTTTGAGGCTCGCCAGGAGGCTGCAAGGTCGGGGGCAGGGGCCATGGGCGCGCCAGCCTATCGGGCATTGGAGCCGGACGGGCTCTATGTGACGGAAGCCGAGTGGGACCTGGCAATCCAGGAACACGCCTCACGGAAATTCACAGCCTTCCAAGAAGCCCAGGGTGCCATCGTCGATATGGCCGGTAAACAGGGACGAAGCTTTGCTGCCGAACGCCAGGCCGACCAAAACGTCTTCGACGCCGCTGCGGGTCATGCGGCCCGCCTGAGGAAGTCTGGCAAGCGGGTGATCTTTGCCAGCTGGAGTGAAGGGGCGTCAGAGCGCCTTGGAGGCGTGCTATCAGAGCACGGACTGTCACCCATCCTGGCCGCGCAGGATTGGCCGGATTCCCAGAACTTGCAGGGGAATGCAGTTCTGCGGGCCGTCTTGCCGCTGGAGCGCGGATTTGAAACCGAAACGCTTGCCTTCATTTCTGAGCAGGATGTGCTTGGCGATCGTTTGGCACGACCGCGCCGCAAGCGAAAGACGGCGGACATCATATCTGAAGCTGGAGCGCTAACGCCCGGCGATCTCGTCATCCATGCTGACCATGGTCTAGGCCGCTATATCGGCCTAAAGACGCTGTCAGTCGGTGAGGCCCCCCATGATTGCCTGGAGCTGGAATATGGCGGTCAGTCGCGTCTCTACCTGCCAGTGGAGAATATCGAGCTTCTTTCCCGTTATGGCGAAGACCGCGAGACCGCCCAACTCGATAAGCTAGGCGGAGCCGCGTGGCAGGCCCGGAAGGCCAAAGCCAAGAAACGCCTGCGCGACATGGCCGACCAGCTCATCAAGATTGCGGCTCAGCGCAACGCGCGAGAGGCGGAAATCATTGAACCTCCGGCGGGGCTTTATGACGAGTTTTCAGCCCGCTTTCCCTATGCTGAAACAGACGATCAACTCAACGCAATCGATGACATCTTTACCGATCTGACCAAAGGCCGGCCGATGGATCGCCTGATCTGCGGCGATGTGGGCTTCGGCAAGACCGAAGTTGCGCTGCGCGGAGCCTTTGTCACCGCCATGTCAGGCAAGCAGGTGGCCGTCATTGCCCCCACGACGCTCCTGGCCCGACAGCACTTCCGGACATTCGAAGAACGCTTCCGAGGCTGGCCGGTGAAGGTGCGCCAACTCTCCCGCCTGGTCGGAGCGAAAGAGGCTTCACAAACCCGAAAAGACCTGGCGAATGGCACGGTCGATATTGTTGTGGGGACTCATGCGCTGCTCGCCAAGACGGTGAAGTTTGACCGCATAGGCATGCTGGTCATCGATGAGGAACAGCACTTTGGCGTCCGCCATAAGGAGCGCTTGAAGGAGTTGAAATCAGACGTCCACGTGTTGACGCTGACTGCAACACCTATCCCGCGTACCCTTCAGCTGGCCATGAGCGGAATTCGTGACCTGTCGATCATCGCCACGCCCCCGGTCGACCGCCTGGCGGTACGCACCTATGTCACACCTTTTGATCCGGTGACCATTCGCGAAGCGCTGCTTCGCGAACGCTATCGCGGCGGACAAAGCTTCTTTGTCGTGCCGCGCATCAAGGATTTGGGGGAAGTCACTGAGTTTCTAAAAGAACAATGCCCAGAGGTCAGCTTCGTTGTTGCGCACGGCCAAATGGCTCCAGGAGATCTCGAAGATATCATGAATGCCTTTTATGAGGGCCGGTATGATGTGCTTCTGTCGACCACGATCGTGGAATCCGGGATTGATATCCCGACGGCCAACACCATGGTGATCCACCGTGCGGATATGTTTGGTTTGGCGCAGCTTTATCAGCTGCGTGGGCGCGTTGGCCGGGCCAAAGCCAGAGCCTATGCCTACATGACCACGCCAGCGAATAAGAAACTAACCGACGGTGCGGACAAGCGTCTGAAGGTCTTGCAATCGCTGGACAGTCTTGGGGCTGGCTTCACGCTGGCGAGCCACGATCTTGATCTTCGCGGTGGTGGAAATCTTTTGGGCGAAGAGCAGTCCGGTCACATCAAGGATGTCGGGGTGGAGCTGTATCAATCGATGCTGGAGGAGGCTGTCGCCTCGCTTCAGGGCGATGCGCAGATTGAGGATCGCGACTGGTCGCCAGCGATCAATATCGGCGCAGCGGTTCTGATTCCCGAGCCCTACGTTCCGGACTTGGATGTGCGCATGGCGTTGTATCGCAGGCTATCGGGTCTTGATACCAAGGCCGAACGTGAAGGTTTTGCCGCTGAGTTGATCGACCGCTTTGGACCCTTGCCCGAAGAGGTTGAGAGCCTCATGCAGGTTGTTGCTATCAAGGGTCTTTGTAAGCGTGCCGGGATTGCGAAGCTCGACGCTGGACCCAAAGGAGCTGTCGCCACATTCCGTGATCTGGCTTTCCGGGACCCCGGCGTTCTTGTCGACCTCATGACCCGAAGACCAGCCGACTACAAATTGCGACCCGATAATACACTGGTGATGCGCGGAGAGTTTCCGAGCGTCTACGACCGCCTTAAAGGGGTCCAGCGTTTGTTAGGGCCGGTCGTGGACGCTGCCCGACAGTCGAATGAAGCCGCTTAAGCGCCGATCGCCTGGCGTGCCGATCCGCTCAGGGCCTTGAAGGCGAGCGCCAGATTCAACTCAGCCTTTTCTGTGTTCAAAGGCGCTGTGACATTTGCGGTCAGGCTGAGCCTAAATGGCGAGGCAGGATTACGGCCTTCATAGGCCGTACACTCAGCGATGGCGCACACGCGTTGTGAAACCAGCTCGGCCTGATCAATCGGGGTGTTGGGCAAAACGAGATAGAACTGGTTGCCAGACAAGCGTACGGCGAGATCTTCAGCACGGACGCAGTGCCGCAGCATGGCCGCAAACTGATCTAGCGCTGAGGCAGTTTCTGCGTCTCCAGCGTCAGTTGGAGCCTCCGCATTCAGGGCGACCAAGCTTAAGCCCTGCTTCTTCCGGGCAGCGGTGCCCAACAGTGTCTGGAAATGGCGCAGACCAAAGTCGGCGGCGAACAAGTCGCTAGAATGATCCAGAAGGGCGGTCCCGCGACTGGCCTCCAGTACCGCCTTGGCGCGACGGCGTCGCCGCCGCTCTGCACTGAGCGCGGTGACACGGCGTCGAAGCTCATCAGGGTCCGAGCCGTTGCACAGGATATCCGAAGCTCCGCGTGCGAACGCTTCATCGGCTTCCGAATAGGCGTCACCGCGGGTGAGGAGGATGGCCGGGGTATGATAAAGCCGCGTATTGCGACGCATGGCCGAACAAACCGTGTGGGCCATGTCCGGGCTGGGTTCGGTGCTCAAAACAACGGCATCAAATGCCTGCTCATGCATATAGTCGAAGGCTGTGAAGGTTGTGAAAGCAGCAATTGTCGTGAGGCCCGCATCTGTCAGCGCGTGCTGAAGCCGCAGGAAGGCCGGGCCAGGTGCGCCGACATACAGCACATTTGCATCTTCATGGCTCTCCAGACTTGGAGCAGGCGGGGCCCCAGCGTCATGGGCATCTTCCGCGCGCAAGCGGGCGACGGTTTCAAGGACGTCCAATCGGATTAAACCGCGCAGGCGAGCCGCGATCTGGATGGGATGGGCGGGGCTTGCAAGAGAAGGGCTATTTTGGGGCGTCCGCTGTCCGATGGTCAGGACCGGCCGGTTGGCCTGAAAAGACTCCGGAAGCGCGGCGTAAGTGACCAACGCATCGACCCCCAACTCATCCAGAGATATCGATGAGAACTCACTGGACTGGGCACGATGAACAGAGAAGCCAAGGGAAGCCAGCCCTGTGGCCGCTTCATCCGCGCCAGCTTCCGTGCCGTCCACAATCAATACCGAAAAGGCGCGCCCCATACTCCCCCCACGGGCCAGTCCGGCTGCATTGTGGATTCGCGAATTCAGTGCCACAAGCTTTTTCCTTCGATTCATTTTTGCCTGGATGTCAGACATGTCGAACCCCACCAAAGCACAAGGCCCTTTGCACGGCGTTAAAGTGGTGGAATTTGTTGGCCTGGGCCCCGCGCCTTTTTGCGCGATGTTGCTGAGCGATCTGGGTGCTGATGTCATCCGGATCGACCGGCCTGGCGCTCTAGGAGGCGGGGCCGCAGAAGTATTGGCAAGGGGGCGTCGTTCGATCGGCGTGAACTTGAAAGTAGATGGTTCTGTCGAGGCTTGTTTAAAAATCTTGAAGTCAGCAGATATCCTCCTAGAAGGATATCGCCCTGGGGTTATGGAAAGGCTCGGCCTGGGCCCAGATATTTGTTTGCAGGCTAATCCGAGGCTGATTTACGGACGCATGACCGGTTGGGGGCAGCATGGACCACTTGCCCATGCGGCGGGCCACGATCTGAACTTTATCGCCCTTACCGGGGCCCTTGACGGCATTGGCCCGAAAGAACGCCCGGTCCCGCCGCTCAATGTGGTCGGAGATTTCGGCGGTGGCTCGCTCTATCTCGCCGTTGGAGTACTGGCCGCTCTTTCCCACGCCCGGGCCACCGGTGAAGGCCAGGTTGTCGATACCGCAATCGTTGATGGCACCACCCATCTCATGGCGGCGGTGCATCAACTTGCGGCCATGGGCATGTGGAACCAGCCGCGCGGGCAGAATCTGCTCGACGGTGGGGCACCGTTCTATGACTGCTATGAATGCGCAGATGGCAAATTTATCTCCATCGCCCCTCTGGAGGTGGAGTTCTACGCACTTTTGCTTGAGAAGCTGGGGCTCGACGCCCATCCTGCTATGCAGGCGCAATATGATGCTTCGACCTGGCCGGCCATGCGGGACGTGTTTGTCGGGACTTTCAAATCCAAAACGCAGGCCGAATGGTGTCAGCTGTTGGAAGGGACTGATGTTTGCTTTGCCCCGGTGTTGAACACTGATGAGGCGGCCAATCACCCCCATATGCAGGCGCGACAAGCGTTCACCACCGTCGACGGAGTGCGCCAATCAGCCGCCGCACCGCGCTTTTCGCGCACGCCAGGCAAAGTCCAGGGCGCAGCTCCCACACCAGGAGCAGACAGTGGGACAGCTTTGCAGAGCTGGGGCTTCGATGACCGCGACGTCGAAGCATTGAAGGCCGCAGGGATCATCGTGTGACCGAGCGGTTCAAGCTGCATTCAGCTGTGATGTGATGAAACGGTTTTCGCAGCGGCTATCTCGGCGTATGTCAGTCCCCGTCGACTGGCCGCAGCACACCGGCATGTCCGGATGCGCGCCGGTCGGCTTAACGTTGGCCGGCGCGTCTTGTGCTGGCGCTTGAAGGTTGCTGCATGTTGGCACGCATCATTTCAGCTTTAAGGCCGGTGTGGACTTGGCTGAGCCAGATCACGGCGCTACGCATTACCGTACGCGCAGTTGATCGCATGATGGCGCGCGAAGTCATGCTGTTTGCGGGCGGTGCAGGCTTTTTCGGGTTGCTAGCGCTTTTCCCCGCGATTTTGGTTGGGGTCTCTGTTTATGGCCTGCTGTTCTCGCCAGAAGACGCGGTTGCCCAGATGACCCAGCTAGAGCTGGCGGGTGTTCTGCCGCCTTCGGCAAACAGCTTCTTGAACACTCAGCTTTCAGGCCTGGCGGACGCGTCCACATTATCGCTGACATTCCAAGGTTCCGTCGCCTTTGTGATTTCAGTATTTGCGGCCGCGCGTGGGGCCAAAGCCGTGATTGCCGGGCTCAATCAGATTGCGCGGCGCGGTGACCTTAGGAATATCCTGCATTTCAACTTGCTAGCGATGGCAGCGGTCTTCGTTGGTGGCGGGCTTCTTCTCACCGCCAATCTGATGATCCTGACGATCCCAAACCTGATCCGTCCGGGATTGCGCATGCTGGGCAGTGAGATGGCCGATGCGGCTGCGGGTCTGTTCAACGAATGGACTGTGGGGGCGGTCGCAATGGCAACAGCGCTCAGCCTGCTCTATCGCTTTATTATGCAGCGAGCCGGGGAAACGAGCTGGACCGCTTCGTTAACTGGAGCAGGGGTCGCGACAGCGGCCTGGTTGCTGGCTTCAAAAGGCTTCACGCTTTATGTCTCCGCGGTCATAGACCCAAATATCTATGGCCCGCTCGGCGCATTGATCGTGTTTCTCCTGTGGGTGTACTGGACCAGCTATGCAATGTTCTTTGGCGGGGCGCTCGCCGTTGAGATCGATCGTCACAGAGAACGCTTGCCCTCACAGCTTCAGGCTGGCAATTCGTGACCAAATCCGATACGAGACGCTTAAATTAAACGAGCGTTGAATGAATGCTGACCCGAGGAGACCCGTCGTGGCTGACAAGATCTACACCGATGCAAAGGCTGCCCTTGAAGGTTTGACCTTTGACGGCATGACCGTGATGGCTGGCGGCTTCGGGCTATGTGGCATTCCGGAAAACCTGATCCTGGCGCTGAGAGACTCCGGCGCTAAGGACCTGACCGTGATTTCCAACAATGCCGGGGTTGATGATTTTGGGCTCGGTCTGCTGCTGCACACGCGCCAGATCAGTAAGATGGTTTCATCCTATGTTGGGGAAAATAAGACCTTTGAATCCCAATATCTCAATGGTGAGCTGGAGTTAGAGTTTAATCCTCAAGGGACCTTGGCCGAACGCATCCGCGCTGGAGGCGCTGGCATCCCTGGATTTTACACGAAGACGGGTGTTGGCACGCTGGTCGCCGATTGTAAGGAGCACAAGGACTTCAACGGCGAAACCTACATTATGGAAACCGGCCTCCTGGCCGATCTTTCTATTGTGAAGGCCTGGAAAGCGGACACTGAAGGCAATCTGGTCTTCCGCAAAACCGCACGCAACTTCAACCCCATGATGGCCACCGCCGGAAAGGTGACGGTGGCTGAAGTTGAGGAGATCGTCGAGGTTGGCGAATTGGATGCAGATCACATCCATACACCCGGAATATTCGTGCAACGCCTGATCAAAGGCGAGCACGAAAAGCGGATTGAGCAGCGCACCACCCGCTAAGCGCACCGTCGGAACGTGTGTCAAACCCCACCACTAAGGATTGTTAGGCATTGGGATGCGTATCTCTCGATTTCGAATAGGGTCGAGCCCGGCAAGCCGATTTGTTAAGCTTCCAGAGTGGTTACCACGCTTAATGGGAGACTTCGCTCATGATCATGTCTAGCTTTCTCGTCCTCTCGGCGGCATTTGCGCTGAACGCTGCCGATAAACCCGTTGTGCCTGAAGTTCTCGGTTCAGCGACGCCGGATGCCCTATCCATGCTGGATCAGGACCCGGCAAGCTTTGTGGCTTCCAATGAACGCTTAGAGCCCCATCAGCGAGTGCGCCAAACCGCGCGGTTAGCCGATCCGGTCTATGACGCCCGCTTTGTGTGGGGCAATCTCACCGGCCGGGACACGTCTGTGCTGGTCGAATATCGCCGGTCGTGTGACGGAATACGCTATGGCCGTGTGTCCATTCCGAACCAGGCGGATACGATCCGGAACGTGAATGGCAGCTATTGCGTCGTCGAAGAGCTGTACATCGTGCCCAGTGAGGCCCATGCCCGCGCGCTTGCGCTGCGTATTCTCGTCGATGAAGCGCGCGAAGCTGGCGAAGCGCTACCGGCGCCAAACGCAGATGCCGCCCAAATCCTGATTGATCGAGCCAACGCCTCTGGATAGAGGCGAAACCCCCAAGGAGCCGAATATGGCCTGGACCCGTGACCAACTTGCCGAACGTGCCGCGAAAGAGCTGCAGGACGGTTTCTATGTGAATCTGGGCATTGGTATCCCCACGCTGGTAGCGAACTATATCCCCGATGACATGGACGTCACGCTGCAGTCGGAAAACGGCATGCTGGGCATGGGGCCATTCCCAACAGAGAATGAGGTGGATGCCGACCTTATCAATGCGGGTAAGCAGACCATCACGGAGCTCGATAAATCGAGCTATTTCAGCTCCGCCGACAGCTTCGCCATGATCCGGGGCGGACATATCGACCTGTCAATTCTCGGTGCGATGGAGGTATCGGAAGACGGCGATATCGCCAACTGGATGATCCCAGGCAAAATGGTCAAAGGCATGGGCGGGGCCATGGACCTTGTGGCCGGTGTTCAGCGCGTGGTCGTGATCATGGATCATACCAATAAGGCGGGAGCGACCAAGCTTCTGAAAGAATGCACGCTTCCACTGACTGGGAAGGCTTGTGTCGACCGGATCATCACAACGCTCGGTGTTTTTGATGTGATCGACGACGGGTTGGAGCTGGTGGAGCTGGCCCCCGACGTCACCGTCGCGGAAATCACCGAGAAAACCGCGGCGAAGTTCCGTGTGGCGGCTTCGCTTGCTGCTTCAGCTTAAGGATGGGGAGGTGGCGGAAGCGGACAATAGGCCAAAGGCGATTACCCTTGATGATCTTCCAAGCATAGATGACCACGAAGGGCTCGTAGATTTGGCCGCGTCCTTCAATGGATACATGGTTTATGGATCGTTTCAGGGCGCTGCGGAGGCTGCTGATCGGTCCACCAGATCCACTTTGGACGAGGTTCGTGCCGAGCTGTTCATGGCCTACCGAGTCGGCAATCACCGGTGTGATGATACACTGATCGTGATGTATCGAGAGCTCGAGCCATATTTTCGGCGCTTGCTTGTCGACTAGGGTTCGCTGCTGCGCCGGGCTTCTTGCAGCTCTTTGCCGAGGAAGAAGCTGATGGCTGTGCGGATGGCCACCAGCGCGGCCACGAAGATCAGATCGCCCAACTCCCGGCTGAGGACGGTATGGATGATGTCCGACGCGATCATGAATTCAATCCCTAGCAGGATATACATGCCCAAGGTCAGCCGAACCGACTGACACGCTGAGGCGCTGGCGTGCGTCTGGAATCGCTTCAGCTCCACGGTGATGAACTGAATAAGCGCGACGACGAACCCGTACAGAATGATCGTGATGCCGATCAAATCGATGATCAGAGCGAGCGTTTCGAAGGCAGGAACCAGGGGTGCCAACCAATCATGGGTCGCCATGTCATTGGTCGGTGTGAGTACGTTGTGCATACCTTGCCCCCGTTGCGCTTGCCTGTCTCCCTAGCCCTAGCAGGGGTTTTGATTTGTGTGTGATCACATTTGATCACGCAAACCCGGTTTTTTCTTGTTGATTTGATCACGCGAGTGTCAACTCAGGGCGATGGCGTCTGGGGTATCACAGAGGTCGATCTGCTTTTGAGAGACAGGGCCGGGGGGCATGAAAACAACGAAAATCGCGAAATGGTCGACGCTGAAAGACCGTGATCCCACCCATGCCCGGGTGGCCAATGTCGATCTGGTGATCGTTCGTTACGACAGTGAGGTGTCCGTCCTTTACGGTCGGTGTCTGCACCGGGGAGCCCTGATGTCAGATGGCCATATCGATGGCCATAATCTGATTTGCGGCGTGCATGACTGGGACTATCGGTATGACACTGGCGTCTCAGAGTACGACAATTCCGAAGCCCTTTATAAATTCAAGTCTTGGGTGAAGGGGGGTCATGTTTGTGTCGATGCCGACGAGATCGCAGCTTGGCATGACGCGAACCCACAACCCTTCGACCGCGAGGCCTATCTGGGTGATTATCAGGATACCCATTCTGAACCCGCTGAGCCCTATAACGCACTGATCCAGGGCTATGCCCGAGATGGTCTGTCTAAGACCGGACATCATGGCAAAGTTGACGCCATGGGCGTGCCGCGTCAGGAGCTTCCGGATTGGGATGACATCCAGCTTTTGACCGCACAACTGGCCAGGCCCCCATTGCTGGATGATGACCCGGTAGCCACGGGCGTGGTGATCGGCCCGAATGCCCAAAAACCCTTAAAACTTGAGATTCCGCTCTTTGTCTCCGACATGAGTTTTGGCGCTCTGTCGAAACCGGCAAAACTGGCTTTGGCCCGAGGGGCAGAGCTCGCGGGCACCGGCATCTGCTCGGGAGAAGGTGGCATGCTGCCAGACGAGCAGGCCCTGAATTCGCGGTATTTCTATGAATTGGCGTCGGCGCGTTTTGGCTTTTCCTGGGACAAGCTGAACAAGGTGCAGGCCTTTCATTTCAAAGGAGGGCAAGGGGCGAAAACCGGAACCGGCGGACATTTGCCAGGCCACAAGGTCGATGGCGAAATCGCAGAAGTCCGTGGGCTAAAGCCTGGCCAAGACGCGATCTCCCCGCCACGCTTTCCCGATTGGACAAACGCTTCACAAATCAAAGAATTCGCTGACGAGGTTCGTGATAGAACCGGCGGAATTCCAATCGGCTACAAGCTCTCTGCTCAGCACATTGAAGACGATATCGATGCGGCACTTGAGGTGGGCGTGGACTATATCATCCTGGATGGCCGTGGCGGTGGGACAGGCGCGGCCCCCATCATCTTCCGAGATAATATCTCTGTGCCGACCATCCCGGCGCTGGCGCGCGCCCGCCATCACCTGGACAAGCTCGGACGCGCCGATGTGTCCCTTGTGATTACCGGTGGGCTTAGAAAACCGGCGGACTTCATTAAGGCGATGGGCTTGGGGGCCGACGCGATCGCCGTATCGAATTCAGCGATGCAGGCGATCGGCTGTATCGCCATGCGCGCGTGTCACACCAATAACTGCCCGGTGGGGATCGCAACTCAGAAACCAGAGCTGGTAAACCGGCTTGTTGTTGAAAAGTCTGCGATCCGACTGAAAAACTTCTTCGAAGCGAGCATTGAACTCATGCAGGTCATGGCCCGTGCCTGTGGGCATGGTGCGCTGTCTGACTTCTCGGTACGTGATCTGACGACCTGGAAGCGTGAGATGTCTGAATTGACCGGGATCGCCTATGGCGGCCTTGCGGGACGGGATTAGGCGATGACTCCAGAACTCGCAGGCCAGATCGTCACCATCGCCGGTTTTTATTTCGGGATCGGCGTGATTGCCGCGCTTCTGTTTGTGACCGTCCTGATTAAGCGGGCCTCCGCTGGGGCGCAGACTGCAGCTCCGCTCCAGTTTCGTATTCTGATTTTCCCAGCTTGCGTTGCGCTTTGGCCTTATGTGCTCGTCCGCGGTCTGATCGGGGGGAGCAAAGTGGAGGATGATCATGAGACGTCCGCTTAGACGCCTTCATTTCGGCCTTTGGGTGATCTTGGCACCGGTCATTTTGGGTTTCGTCGCTTATGCCCTGACACGCGCGCCCGTTGATCGTGCGGAGACCGATGCGCCCGCAGCCTTGTTTGAAACCGAGGGAGGGCGCTGATGTCAGTTGGATTTCAGGCGGTGCAATGGAACCGCTTTAAAATCATCTACGACCTCGTCCTTTGGATCGGGGCCATCACTCTAGTGGTCGTCTTCATATTGGTCACAAACGCCACTCAGTCAGAGGGTGAAAGCTATCATCCGGTCCAGCTGGTACTGCGGGCGTTTGGGCTGACCGCAATCGTCTTGCTTTTCATAACGCTGAGCATTGGCCCGCTTGCGCGGCTCTCGGATCGTTTCAAGCCGCTTTTGTACAACCGTCGCCATATGGGGGTCACGGTTTTCCTCTTCGCCTTTCTCCACGCTGCTCTAGTCCTGGTCTGGTATCACGGGTTTTCAGAGACGAACATCTTCGTCTCCCTGCTTTCAACCAACTCCAATTATGGCCAGGTCTACGGTTTTCCGTTTGAAGCCTTGGGCCTTGCTGCGTTTCTAATCCTGTTTGTCATGGCGGCAACCAGCCATGATTTCTGGCTCGATTTTCTCAGTGCGCCGGTGTGGAAGCTGATCCATATGATGGTTTATCCAGCCTACGCGCTTGTGGTCGGCCATTTAGTGCTGGGCGCGCTGCAGGATCAAACATCGCTATTCAGCGCATGGGCAGTGTCTGGCGCAGCGGTTGCCCTTATCGGGCTTCACCTCATGGCAGGCTGGAAGGAAGCCCGGGATGACAAGCGCGCGGACCGTAAAGCCGAAGATGGCTGGCTGGATGCTGGCGAACCTTGCGACATTCCCGAAGGACGGGCGGTGATTATCGCTCCCAAAGGCGGAGAACGGATCGCGGTTTTCCGTGATGGCGATCAGGTGGCCGCGCTGTCCAGCGTGTGTCGTCACCAAAACGGACCGCTGGGCGAAGGCCATGTGCGTGATGGCTGCGTGGTGTGTCCCTGGCATGGCTGGGAATACCGCCTGGAAGATGGGCGTGCGCCAGCGCCCTTCACCGAGAAGATCGCGACATACCCGGTTCGACTAGTCGACGGCCGCGTTCAGGTACGCGCTAAGCCTTTGCCGCCGGGGACCTATAGCGAGCCCGTCACCGTCTACGTCGAAGACATCGAAGGAGAGCCCGCATGAGCAAGCCTCCACTGAAGCCCCGCATCTCCAAAGAGCCGTTTGTTGGCTATGCCAGCACGCCGTCCATTGATCGCCGCTTCCTGTTGGGCTTTGGCGCAGTCACGATCGGTTTGACGTCGGCAATGGGTTATATGATCGCCAAGACCCAACCCGGGGGAGGACGCGGCAGTTGGGATATGGGCACGCAGGTCGAGCTGGCCGGCTCGGTTTATGCTGCTCCCTATGCTTACATGCGCATGCTGGTGAATGGACGCGTTCAGACGGTCCTGCTGGGGTGTGAGACCAAATGTGGGGCCAAAGAACGGTTAGATGACATTGCGTTTGAGACCGGCGGCGCGATTGTTCGCGGATCACTGCTTGAGCGCGATGGTTATCAAATGCTAGCCACCGCCGCAGGCGCAGATTGGATTGAGCCGCGCCCGGTCGAAGCCCCTCCAGAACCTGTCATTGAAGACTTAGGCGAAGCCCGGCTCACCGGTGAAATCCTGGATACCAAATGTTGGTTTGGAGCGATGCGCCCCAATGAAGGGCTGAGCCACAAGGCCTGCGCGATGCTGTGCATCGCCAGCGGTGTCCCGCCCTATTTTGGAATTCGAGATGCTCAGGGCCGCGAGCGTGCTCTGATGATTACCGACCCCGATGGCAACGCTCTCGTTCAGCCGATCTTGGAGTTCGTTGCTGAGCCAATTGAAGTCGTCGGCCGGATCATCAGAATTGACGATCTATTCCAGTTCCGGATGGATGTGGGGTCTGTGCGGCGTTTGGTTTAGCGCTCAACACACTGGCACATTCACCGCCAGGCCGCCTGTCGAGGTTTCCTTGTATTTGTCATTCATATCCATCGCCGTCTGGCGCATGGTTTCGATGACCTGATCCAGGCTCACCTTCGGTGTGCTGTCAGACATCAGCGCCAGGCGTGCTGCATTAATGGCCTTAATCGCGCCGATCGCATTGCGCTCAATACAAGGGATTTGCACCAGGCCGCCCACCGGATCGCAGGTCAGGCCTAGATTATGCTCCATCGCAATTTCGGCCGCGTTCTCAATCTGCTTATTCGTTCCGTTCAGGGCCGCTGCCAGGCCTCCAGCGGCCATGGAGCAAGCCACGCCGACCTCGCCCTGGCATCCTGCTTCCGCCCCGGAAATCGACGC
>JANQMI010000214.1 GCA_028280165.1 Oceanicaulis sp.
GGCCGGATTCGGCCAGGATCTTCTTGCCGAGGCCTCATTTGTGACAGGCACGATGCCCGGTGCGAACCGATCGTCGGCCCAAGCCGCAGCAGCGCGCTGGTGTGATCGGATCGTGACCGCGTCCAGATCCTCGCGGCCATAGCCCTCTTGCCACGCGGTGACTTCAGCGCCCATGGCCGCAGGGGTCCAGTCGAGCTTTGCCCGAAGGTCTGGATCACAATACCAGGCGGCTTTGTCGGCGAGGAAAGGCACGGCGGACAGCATTTCGACCCCACCAGCCAAGACCAGGTGATCGCGCTGTGCGCCGGCCCAAGCGGCACCCAGATTCACCGCCGTCAGCCCGCCGGCGCAGTAATTGTTGAGCGTGGTCGCCGCGCAGGATTCGGGCAAGTCTGAGACAAGTTTCGACAACAGGGCGAGATGGCCCCCTTGGGCACCGACCTGGCCGACACAGGCCAGAAAGAGCTGTCCGACAGCAGGCGAAATCGCGGTTGGGTTACGCGCATCCAACGCATCGATGAGTTGGCGCACGAGGTCTTGGGGACGCAAGTGGGCCAACCCACCTGCCGGTTTATCCTTCGAAGCTGCAATGCCTCGGCCCCGCGGGGTTCGCACCGCGTCAAAGATGAATACCGGTTCCATATGTTTTCAATCATTATGCCTTTGCGTCCATCAAAGCGCACCACAGCGGCTCCGCAAAGTCTCGAATGCGACAGCTGTTCCGCAAAAGCTTGATCCCTTCCGCCAGGGTCTGACACGAGGTGTCACTCAGAAGTGGTGGGCCAGATGCCCGGCCGATACCCTGAACGCGCTGGGCGGAGGATTTGCTGCCGGCATGCGGGTTCGAGATCAAGCAAAACGCAACGGGTTGCCCCTGCGTTCAAACCCAGGAGCAACCCGTCTCGTTTGCTGGCCGCCGGCGGGGATAATCGCCTGCAGCCGGAGGATTAGTATCTATAGGTCAGGCCCAGGATGGCGTTGCCACTGGATACGTCGCGCGCAGTTCCAGTGAACACATCACCAGGCTCGAAATGCCCCGCATAGGCAAAGGCGGCGAGGTGGTTGGTCAAGGCCAGGCGTGCATTGATGCCAACATCCAGACCGACAAAATCACCATCGCCGGTGTTTGCTGGCAGGAGCGGGGTATTGAACAAGGTGTAAAGCGCATCCTCACTTTCCACCCGCCAATAGGCGTGGACATAGGGTGTGACCCGCAGGCGCTCGGCGGCCTGGAGCGGAACTGACGCTTTCACCCAGGCCAGATTGCCCGGACCCAAGGGCTGTGTGACGTCTTCATAGACCAGGCCAGAGGCTTGCGGGGCTAAGAAGGTATCGATGCGCTCGTCGGTCGGATTGCTATCACCGGTGGTGTAAAGGCCCTCCAGCGTTGGCGTCGGGCGGCCGGGTAAATCGTTGAAGGCACGGGCCACACGGCCACCGATCTGGAAGCCTCGAATGTCCTCGTCGGTGGCTTCCACCGACCCGAACTGGATGGTCGCTTCGACATCCCAGCTCCAATGCTCGCCCGCCGTGCCAGAGGCGCGTGCGCCAGCAAAATGACGCACCACGTCTGACCGGCCTAGGATTTGGTCGCGATCCCAGCGCACGCCGTATAGATCGACGGCCACACCGCCCAGCGTGCCGCTGGAATAGATGCCGCTCAGGCTGACGCTATCGTCCGTGCCATTGTCGAAGATGTCATTGCCATCCTCAACGCCGTAAAATCCAAAAGCATCGGTGACCCAGGTGCCATGACGATAGCGCACCAGCGCCCCATCATAGTCGTCGCGCATGATCCGTCCGGCTCGAATGGCCAGCAGGCGGCCAGCTCCATAGTGCAGCTCCTGGCGGCCCAGACGGATCAACACATCATCGCGTGACTGTCCCAGCATATCGCCGAGCGCAAACTCGGCGAAGCCCTGGTGCAGATCCAGCGGATCATCAATCGCCGCCGGGGTTGAGGCTTCACGCCCGGCCACACTGGCGTGCTTGATCGCGCCAAACAGGCGCACGCGGTTGTTGAAGGTCACCGAGGCCCAGGGTGTCAGGCGCAGGAAGACTGATTCATCACTACCGGGAATGGCCCCGAAGGCCTCGTTGTCGAAATGCTCGACATGCAAGCGTGCATCCAGGCCGATTGAGCTCGAGATGGCTCCGTGGTTCCAGCTTTGATGCTTATAGGCGGGTGCGGAGGTGCCTGCGGCACTCCAGTCTTCGTCTTGCGGGAGCAAAGCCCTCACATGCGGGGCTTGAACCGTGCCAGGTGCGCGCGGGCGGACATCGGTGTCCGGCTCCGTCGCGCCGAGCGCGGCGAGGAGGACGGCGGTCATCATGGTCCAGCTCCTTGTTGAGTGTTCTGGGGGGAGGGGGTACGGGGCCCAGTGATCACACCGGGCCCCGCGCCGTGGGACGCTCGCGCCGGGCCTTAGTTGGTGGCCTGGGAATGCGCCATGTAGCTTTCGATCACCGAGCCGTATTCCGGCGTGACGAGCGAGTAGGCTTCAGCCATCAGCGGCGTATTGGCTTCATCCCAGGTATCGTGGACCTGGCTGAGGACCGAGAAGGTGCTTTCCACAACCACACCGGCCTGCTGCAAGCGGGCAATCGTGGTCTGGCTGGCCAGATCGGAATAGTCACCTGACGCGTCGATCACGGCGATCACGTGATAGCCCTCTTGCGCCATTTCGATGGCCGGGAAAGCCACGCAAACGCTGGTCAGGATGCCAGAGATCACAATGGTATTGCGACCGGTGGCTTCAACAGCCTCGCGGATCCGCACATCATCCCAGGCATTGATTGGGCCAGCGCGGTCAATCACGATCGCGGACGGCGCGTTCTCGGTGACTTCGCGGATCAGCGGACCGTTCGGGCCACCGGGCACCGAAGTCGACGCAATGACCGGGATGTCGAAAAACTCAGCGACCATACCCTTGGCGGCGACGTTGCGGCGAAGCTGGGTCTGGTCGATATCGTTGACGATCTGCATCAGACCCGCCTGGTGGTCGAGCATCAGGAAGACCGCATCATCACGTTCCAGCAGGCGTTGGCCGTTTTCGGTCACCGGTACGGACTGCGCAAAGGCAGCCGTGGCGGTCACGGCTGCCGCTGCGACGGCCATAGAAACGCTGCGGAGAGGGGCGGAGAAGAACGAGTTCAGCATGGAGCAATTCCTTCGTTGAGACAGCCGACATGGCCGTCGTGACGAAGAGGCATATGGGCGAGGCTGAGCGCGCGCTGTACCGCATTGAGGGGAAAGAGAAAGTTGCTAAATTGGAATATATTGGGCCTATATATCCCTATTATATTCCATAGATGACTTAATTGCCGTGTCCTTCACCTAGCGCGAGAAGCACCGTGATCAGCCTTCTCACACGCCCTAGCCCATGGGATCGTCGATCGATGTGGCGTGGGAGGTGAATAGGCGTGGGCCGTCTTCAGTCATATAGACGCAGTCTTCGGTCCGCACGCCAAAGCGTCCAGGAATGTAGATTCCCGGCTCGTTGGAGAAGCACATGCCCGGCGCGAGCGGTGTCTCATTGCCGCGCACGACAAACTGATCCTCATGCACGTCCATGCCGATACCATGACCGGTGCGGTGGGACAGGCCCGGCAGGTCGTAATCACCACCCCAGCCTTCACTGTCATAATAGCGGCGGACGGCATCATCGATTTGGCCAATCGGCGTGCCCAGCTGGGCCATCTCCATGACGATATCCTGGCCCCTGCGGGTGGTGTTCCAGACCCGGCGATGCTCATCGCTGGGTTCGCCAAACACCCAGGTGCGTGAAATGTCGGACTTATAGCCGTGGACATCACAGCCGCAGTCCATCAGCAGGATTTCACCCTCTGTGAGCCGGTAGACTTCCTTCGAGCCATGGGGATAGGCGCTGGCTTCGCCCACCAGCGCCAGCGTGAAGACCACGCGGCCACCGCGCGCACGGGTGGCGGCATTCATCAGCGCGGCCACGTCGTCACCCGTCATGCCGGCTTCAATTTGGGGATAGATATCGCGATAGGCGGCCATGGTGATGTCATTGGCCGCCTGCATGAGTTCCAGTTCGCGGGCACTCTTTATCTGACGCAGCGCGCGCACCACGGGGGTCGCTGACACGATATCGCGTCCAGGCGCATCGGCGCGCAGGCCTTCAGCGACGAAGAAGCGGGCGGTGCGTTCAAGGCCGATGGGCCCGGCGACACCGCGATCATCCAAGACGCTGGCAATCTGTGCGTAGGGACTTTCATGCTCCTGCCACGTGCGGACCTCCATCTCCATGACCATCAATTCACGCAGCTTGCCCTCTTCGAAGGCGGGCGCAACGATCACCGGGTCACCGTCGGCCGGGATGACCAGCGCGGTGACTCGGCTGGCCTGACGCCAGGCCAGGCCCGAGAAATAGAGCATGGAGGTGCCCGCTTCGATGACGATTCCAGCCAAACCCTGCTCGCCCATCAAGTCCTGAGCGCGGGCAATGCGCCCCTCGCGTTCCGCATTGGAAATGGGGGGCGGGAGCGCGTCAGGTGGTGTTTGGGTCAAAGCCTTGGCGGTCGCGGCTGCGGCCCCACCACTGGCACCCAGCGCGGGTAGGCCCAGCGCAGCAAACTTCAACAGGTCACGTCTGGAGGTCACAGGCTCTTCCTCAAGCGGGTCATAGGTCACAATACGTCGCGTGGGGCAGACTTGCCCAACGCCCCCGCTAAATCAATCGCGCCTCATCGTGGCGTCGCGTAACGGGCCAATGGCGCGGGTGTTGGCGCAGTGAGATTTTGCCCGGCAGGGTCGAGGTGATGCGCCTCGCAGGCTGACGCCCAGATCGGTGATCCAGAATAATTGCAGACATTTCGAAGGCTCAACCCGCGCTCAAGGGGCAGCTCCGGATCCTCGGAAAATCAACCTGGGGTAAAGCCAAGATCGCAAGATTTGAAGTATACTGTGAAGGTGTTGTCACATAGATCAACGATGCGTTGAATAGAGGCCTCACAAGATTAGAAGATTACCGCAGGATGAAATAAAAATAATACGTAAAAACTTACATTTAGGGTGCGGGCAACTCGCCTCGACGCGTCTTATTCTATGAACAGTTGATTGTTCTACGGCGGCCCATCGGGTCGCTCATAAAAGCTCTCGATTGTTCCCCTTATAAACTTATGGGCTATTACGGTGTTCACGCGCCAGGTCCAGGGTCGGCGTGGCGCAGCTCTTCGAGCGGCTACGCCGACCCGCCCTTTTCCTCAGGCAAACTGTCTTGTGCCGCATCCGCACTAAGCCGAAAGCTGGGCGTGCGGTTAAGGGGGCGTGTTTGAGCAGGGCCACGCCCCCTTTGCGCCTCGTGCAGGGCTCAGCTCGCTCGGACTTTCTGAGCGAACTGGTCCACCTCATTGCGCAGACCGTCGGCTTGGCGTGCGAGTTCACCGGCTGACGCCAAGACTTCGCTCGCCGACACATTGGCTTCATCGGCAGATGCGCTGACCTGCACAATATTATGGGAGACCTCTTGGGTCCCTTCGGCCGCCTGTTGGACGTTGCGGGCGATTTCTTGCGCCGCAGCGGCTTGCTCTTCAACCGCGCTCGCGATGCTCGTGGCAATCTCGTTGAGGGTCTCGATCGTGCCGGACACGTCCGAGATGGCTCCGACCGAGTTCTCCGTGGCGTCCTGAATTTCGGCAACCGTGGTGGCGATATCATTGGTCGCCTTGCTGGTCTGTTCGGCAAGGGCTTTGACCTCGCTGGCGACCACCGCAAAGCCTTTGCCGGCTTCGCCTGCGCGGGCGGCTTCGATCGTGGCGTTCAGCGCCAAGAGATTGGTTTGTTCTGCAATGCCTTGAATAAGCACGACAACGTCGCCGATCCGCTTGGCCGCGTCGGACAAGCGGCTGACTTTTTCCATCGCGTCCCGGGCTTCTTCGCTCGCGGCACCAGCCTTTGAAGAGGAATCGCTGGCTTGGCGGCCAATCTCGCTGACAGAGGCGGAGATCTCATTGGCGGCAGACGCGACCGTGTGCACATTCGTCGAAGCTTGGTCGGACGCGGTTGCGACAGCGGTTGAGCGCGCACTGGTCTGCTCGGCGATGCCCGTCATGTTCTGTGCCGAGCCCTGGAGCTGGCGAGAGGCTGCTGAGACCGCTTCGACGACGCCGCCAACGGCGGTCTCAAAGTCACCAACGAAGCGTTCGAGAGTGGCTTTGCGGTCGGCTTCGGCCTGCGCTTTCGTCGCTGCGTCGCGTTGCTCAAGCTCGGCTTTCTCAACGGCGTTTTGGTGGAAGACCCCGAGCGCGGACCCCAGCCGGCCAATTTCGTCTTTGCGCTCCGTTTGTTCCAGTGTGACGTCCAGCTTGCCGCTCGCAAGTTGCGTCATGGCGGAAATCATTTTGGTGAGGGGTTGCGCAATCGTTTGACGGACAATGAGAAGCAGACCAATCGCAACCGCAAGAATCATGGCGGACAAGACGGACACGACGACCAAGGCGGTCTGAAGCTGAGCTTCGGCTTGGTTGTCCATCGCAAGCGCAATCGCATCGCCGCGATCGGCAATGACATTAAGCTCGGCAATCAACTGGTCTGCCAAGTCATCCACCCGTTCAGCAGAGGCATAGGCAGCCTGCATGGCTGTGAGCATGTCGTTATGGGTGTCGAAGACCTGCTCAGGCTGTTGGACAAAGGAGACCCATTCGCCAAATGACGCGCGAAGGCTGGTGACCTCTTCAAGGTCTGTTTCGGTTTCCGCAAGCGTCTCCATGAGGTCGAAATGCGGCGCGGCACCCGCCACCAAATCGGTGAATTCTCGACGCACGGGCTCCAGCTGTTGGACGTTTTCGATCGTCAAATAGCGTGTCGCCACCGATTCCAGTTGTTCAACAATGAGCTGGAGGTCTTTGGACGCTTCGACTGCCGGATAGTCGACTTCAAAAATCTCTCCGACAAGCGCGTTGATACGCTGGGCAGATGCCCCGATAGCCGCCAGCCGGTCCGCTTCATCTTCGGCAATCTGCATCTCGGTTTCGTTGCGCTGTGCGAACGCTTGCAGTCGCGCGGTGAACTCGTCGCCTGCAGCATCGAACTGATCCATCTGGGTTTGAGCGACCCCTTCTTCAGACAGCTCGAGCCGGTGTTGATCGACCATGTCTGCCACAGCAGCGCTATAGGCTTGCCAGGTCTGATCGGCCCGATCCAATTGGGCTTGGATGTCGCGCTCCGTAACCAGCTCATCTAAAGACCGATAGCTGTCGTGGAAGCGCTCGGACGCCCGGTCAAATTCGCCGGTGCGAAAGTCAACATTCTCGACGGCATCGTCGGCGATGATCTCGACCGCGACTTTGTGGGATTCGGCGACCGCGTAGATCACATCATCGGTCGTCTCGACCAAGGGGCCCGCATATTCGGTGATCCGCTCCACTCCGGCTTCGATCCGCATCAACATCACGGCCCCTAAGAGGCCGGAGGCAAACCCAAGCGCAGACAGCGTTAAAATCCCGGCGAAAAGCTTTGTCGAAATCGGCAGATTGTTGAGCATTTTGAAGCCTGTGTACCAACCAACGTGAGTGTTCGAGCCCACAGGCATTTCGCCAACACTCTTAATGTTTGGTTTCTCAAAATGCCGATTTCAATCATAAATTCAGTGAGTTGATTCAAAATCAAACCGGGCGTGAAAATTGACTATTCATGCGAGATTTCGCCTCTATTTAGGCGCGCAGTAAAAACCCCTATTTAATTATGATATTTAAATTATTACCATAAAATTATTACGACTATAGTGGTTCAAATTGGCTCTGTTCTAGCACTTGATGGGGCGTAGCCGCGATCGTGCTCCTATATCGCGAGCCGACACCAGTTCGCGAGACAGCAGTAGAGCGGCCCAGGGTGCCAGTCAGGATGGCGACCCTGTGCCGAACGCAGATGAGGCAGAGCCCGCCGCTCTTATTCCCCCGCCATCGAAGCATCGCGCACGGCGCGGAATTCGTTGCCCTCATACCAGGTTGGCCACGTATCGGAGTTGGCCACCTCAGCGGCGACGTCAAACATCAGCGCGGTGGATTGAACAAAGCCGCGCATATCCCAGTCTGGGTTAAACTCGTCAGACGGCTTGTGATAGCGGTCCAGGCGATAGCCCTGCTCAATCTGCGCGCCGTATTCAGCCCCCAGCTCGGCATGGATCGAGCCGGAATCGGCATACAGCATCGGAACGCCCCGGCGTGCCAGCGTCACATGGTCGGATCGATAATAATACCCAGCCTCCGGATTGGGGTCTGGGGTCAGATACATGCCGCGCGCTCCGGCCTGACTGCGCAGAACATCCTCGAGCTGTGATGAACCATACCCGATGACGACGATATCTTCGGTCGGGCCGATCGGCAGCATGCCGTCGAAGTTGAAACCGGCGACCGTTTGGGTCAGAGGGATTAGCGGGTCCTGAGCATAGTATTCACTGCCGAGCAGGCCCTGTTCTTCAGCGGTCACGGCCACGAAGATCAAAGAGCGTTCCGGCGGCGTATCGGTATTGGCGAAGGCTTCGGCGATCTCCAAGATGGCCGCGGTTCCGGTCGCATTATCTACGGCACCGTTATAGATCTGGTCGTCACCGGCAAAGTTCAGACGCTCGCCGATATGGTCCCAGTGGGCCATGAAGAGCACGTATTCGTCCGGATGTTCAGAGCCGCGGATTTGACCGGCCACATTGTCCGAGCTTAGTTCACGCAACGCATTGTTGAGCGTGGCCGACAGCTCAGCTCCGGCCATCTCGACGGGCGTGAACTCACCCGAGGCGGCCCGAGCCGCTTCAGCGCTAAAGTCGAGACCTGCGGCCTCAAACAAGGCCACCGCCGTGTCCTCCGTGATCCAGGACTGCACGTCGACGAAGTCATTATTGGCTCCGGCGGCCAAGATGAATTGCGGGCCAGACCAGCTGGCGCGCACGGTCCCCCAAGGATAGCTGGCGGGCTCGGTCTGATGGACGATGATTGCGCCTTCCGCGCCTTGCCGGGCGGCTTCTTCAAACTTGTAGGTCCAGCGCCCATAATAGGTCATCGCTTCGCCGTTGAAGGCGTCGCCGCGATTGATAAAGCTGGGGTCATTGATCAGCATCACAACGGTTTTGCCCTCAACATCAATGCCCTGATAGTCATCCCAGCCATATTCGGGGGCCACCGTGCCATAGCCGACCCAGACGAGGTCAGAGGCTTGAAGGCTAACCGCCTCCATTGGATTCTGGCTCCAATAGGTCACGTCCTCCAAGGCGGTCAGGCCCATGGGTGCGCCATTGATGGTGATGTCGAAGCTGGAGCTGTCTTCCTGCAACGTGCTTTCAATCAAGGCGACAGGTTGGAACCAGCTCCCATCGACACCGGCGGGCTCTAAGCCCGCAGCTTCCATCTCAGTGGCGATCCACTGAGCGGCGGGCTCGCCTTTCTCGCTTGCAGGGCCCCGACCACCAAATCGATCGTCGGACAGGGTCGATATCCGATAGACGAAATCCGCTTCGCTGATTGCGGCTTCAGTGGCTTGGTGGATGGGCCATTCTGCCTCCGCCGATGGGGGCGCTGCAGGGGGGCTTGATTCTGCCTCGATCGCGGGTTCGTTGGCGGGTCCGCAGGCCGAAAGCCCGAGTGCAATCGCGGAAAATGTTATAAAATAACGCATGATATCAAGCCCCTAGATAGAACGCCGCCATCGTGCATGACGATGGCGGCGAGGCAAGCTCTAGCGGCTTGATGCGGTGTGCGGCGAGGGTTAGGGGCGCGCAGGTAGGGCGTTGAGCCATGTCTCCATGGTCTCGTAATATCCCTCGCAGACTGGCGTTCCAGGCTCAATCTCCTCATTCGTCCCGCCGGTCACGGCCTGTTGCATGACGTGATTGCAGTCATCCAGATAGACGGTGGTGAGCGCCATGCCGCCATTTTCGGCCGCTCTAGAATACAGCGCGCTGGTGGCTTGCCAGTCGACGAGGGTGTCCAGGCGACCGAGGATCGCCAGCACCGGGATGGATAGGTCTGTGAGCGCTTGCTCCATATTTGGATACAGGATTGGCAGGTTGGTTTCTTCGTCGATCGCCATCCCGCTGGATTGGTAATAGCCTTGAATATTGGCCAAAATCTCTTCGGTCATGACGAAATTATTGGAATTGAAATAGGGGTCGCTCATCAGATTCGATGTGGTCGCGAGGAATTCCTCAAACGTACCGCCCCGCACCAGAATGCGCTGATAGTCATCCCATTCGGACATCAGCATGGCGACCTCTTCGTCGCTTCTGCCTTCCACCTTGAGATTGGCTTGCGTACGATAGCGCTCATCGGCCAGTACACTTGTACCGCTCACCGAAATCCAGAACTTCACATCGTCGGACAGCTCGGTGATATTCGGCACGATCCAGCCGGCGCGGCTGATGCCCCACATGCCCAGGTTTTCAGAGTTGGGCAAACCCAGGGCTTTGATCGATGCAAGCGCGGCGACTGCTTCTTCGGCGCTGCTTTCAATACTCTGATTGTGATCATACTCGCCTTCGCTCAGGCCGGTGCCCGCCTTGTCCCAATAGGCCACGGCGTAATCCTGTTCGACAAAGAATTCGCGCTCGCCAATCCAGTCCTCGCCTTCAACGAAATCGGTGGGACCATGCCCAGGAATGATGACGATAAGGCCCTTGGGCTGGGCGTCGGGCACCATGACCTCACCAACATAAGTCAGATCCTGGTAAGAAAACTCAAACTGGCGCTCCTCGTAAGACGCGTCCGAGGAAGTGGCCACCGCTGCTATGGTGAAGACGGACGCTGAGAGCGCGCCAAGGATGAGTAGGCTGGATTTTATCACTTATGGCTCCTGGGAAGAGACACACCGGTGCTTAAAGCAGAGGCGGTAATGCAGGTTTAACGAAGATCCGGGCTTCCCCCAAGAAAGCCCTGTGATTGATACTTGCGGGAGTCACAATGCGAATGGCTTTCCACGGCCTGTCTTTTTGGTAATTCAGGCAGGATTTGCAGGCGATGGTGGATAAACTGCAGCCAGATGCGGAAATTGCCGCACATACGCCTTTCGATCTGCCGAGCAGCCGCGCATTCCTTCGCGTGATTTGCCTGGGTCACCGCGAAAAATCACCGGGCGTTTGATGTTGCCCAAGGCCAGCCGCGTGATGCGGCGTCCTTCTGCGGGGTGTGGGCTGAGCCCAATCTGATATCTCGACAAGCTGACCCAACCCCGCCCATGCTCGGCTTTGAGTGGAGGGACATCATGGATGCAGCGGCGCTAGACGCGGTGCGGATTGATCTGGCACCTGGAGCGAGCGTGATCATGCCGATTGTGCTGGCCGTCATCATGATGTCGGTCGCGCTCAATCTTCACCTGTCTGATTTCAAGATCATCAAGCGCGAACCCTGGCGGTTCGCCGGGGCGGCGACGCTGCAGCTCCTGGGGCTGCCGCTGCTGACATTGGGGCTGGTTCACCTGATCGATCCGATCCCGTCGATCGCGCTGGGCATGATTGTGGTGTCCTGCTGCCCCGGCGGAAATGTGTCGAATTTCTTTACCCATCTGGCTCGGGGCGACACGGCCCTTTCGGTCGCGTTGACCGCGACATCCAGCCTGTTTGCGGCGCTCCTTACACCGGTTTCGATCCTGTTTTGGACCAGTCTTTACGGGCCGGCTAATGCGCTCGTCAGCGAAATCAGTGTCGACCCTTGGGCCTTCGTCCTTCAAACGACGGTGCTATTGGCCGTACCGCTGGCGATTGGAATGGGCCTGGCCCACCGCTTTCCGAAGACCGCTGCGCGTATCCGCCCCGGCTTCATGGTTGCGGCCATTCTGGCGCTAACCTTTCTCGTCATAGGCGGTCTGGCGTCGAACTGGGAGATTTTCACCGGAACCGCGCTGCTGGTCCTTGGCATCGCCATCGGACACAATGCGGCGGCCTTTGCCTTGGGGGCCATCGGCGCACGCCTGATGGGAATGGAAGCCAAGCAGCGCCGCTCGGTGACCGTTGAGGTGGGGATCCAGAATACCGGCCTGGCGCTGGTCATCCTGCTCTCCCAATTCGATGGATTAGGCGGTGCTGCCGCCATCACCGGGCTTTGGAGTGTCTGGCACCTGTTTGCCGGTGCCGGATTGACCGCCCTGTTCCGGTGGCGGTCTCATGCCTAACGGGCCTTCGAGACGCGCTGCGCGCTCCTCGCCGATGAGGTGTTCGTCAAACTCCAACCGCCCTCATCCTGAGGAGTGAGCCCATGGCGAACGTCTCGAAGGACGCACCTCGCATTGTGTTCGCCGCGAGGGGCAGGCTGTTATCCACACCACCACCGGCACCCGGTATACTGAGACCCTTTCTTTCCCATCCCTTCCTCTCTTTCCCGGCGAAGGCCGGGACCCAGAGATCACAAAATGCAGCGCTTGACGGCTCTGGGCCCCGACTTTCGTCGGGGAAGAGAAGTTTGTTTATAGACACCTCACTTTCGTCATTCCCGCGCAGGCGGGAACCCAGAGCCGTCAAGCGCCGCGCCCTGCCATCCCTGGGTCCCCGCTTGCGCGGGGATGACGAGGAGGGGGTAGGCGCGCTTATGTATTTTCATCAAGCACAAACGCCCCTCATCCTGAGGAGTGAGCCCTTGGCGAACGTCTCGAAGGACGCACCTCGCATTGTGTTCGCCGCGCGGGGACGGTTGTTATCCGCACCACCGCCGGCACCCGGTATACTATGACCCGCTCTTTGACATCACGAGCCTCTCTTCCGCGCCGTTTCAGGCCCGGAAACTCCCCGGTGATAGTCGTAATAGGAGACGAAATCCGGGCTTTGGTAAGAGTCCGTCCGGTCGGATATTCGCCCACCAAAAACCCCGATCTGGGAACCAGACCGGGGCTGTTGAGTGTCCGACGCCGTCAGGCATCGCAAGGCGAATAGCCGCCCACCGCCACCGGGCGTTCCTGGATCTTATGCATGCCCAGAATGCCGGACTGAGGCGCATTCAGGATCGAGCTGGACAGAAGCGAGCCATACACGCCCCCTTGAGCCAAACCGCGCCTTGCGGTGAACTGTGTTCACAAAATCAGGGGAGGATCGCCATGGCTGACTATGATCTAAAGATCACCGGCGGCGTCATTTATTCAGGCGAGGGCGATGCGCCGGTCGCCGGCGATATCGGGATCAAGGCTGGCCGCATCGTGGCGGTGGGCGAGGCGTCCGGCGATGCCACCGAAACGATTGACGCCAGTGGCTGCATCGTGACGCCGGGCTTCCTTGATGCTCACACCCATTATGACGGCCAGGCCACCTGGGACGACCGGCTAGAACCCTCCATCAAACACGGTGTGACGACGGCGGTGATGGGCAATTGCGGGGTGGGTTTTGCGCCCGTACGGCCCAGTGATCATGAGCGCCTGATCAAGTTGATGGAAGGCGTGGAGGACATCCCTGGCACTGCGCTGGCTGAAGGTCTGACTTGGGAGTGGGAAAGCTTTCCCGACTATATGGACGCGTTGGAGCGTACCCCGCGCACCATGGATATCGCGGCCATGGTGGGCCACGATCCGTTACGCGTCTTCGTGATGGATGAAAGGGCGAGTTTTGACGCCCAGGCCACCGACGACGAAATTGCCAGGATGCGCGAGCTGGTCAATGAAGCGCTCGACGCCGGGGCGATCGGCTTTGCGACCGGACGCTCTGACCTGCATCGCACTGCCGATGGCGAATGGACTCCGGCCTCAGAAGCCACGGCCAAGGAGCTCGCCGGCATTGCCGAAGCCTTTAAGGGGCGCAGCCATGGCGTGATCCAGGCGGTCAGCGATTTCGATCTGGAACGCGATGCGGAGAAATTCCCGGCCGAGTGGGCGGTGATCGAAGACTATGTGAAGGCGGCTGGCGGGCGGCCCTTCTCCATCTCGGTCATGCAGCGCGATTTCGCGCCCGACCAGTGGAAAAAAATCCTGACCGGTCTGGAAAAGCTCGATGCGGAGGGCTTCACCGTGCGCGCGCAGGTTGCCCCGCGAGCGATTGGCGTTTTTCTGGGGCTGCAATGCACCTTCCACCCATTCATGGGGTATCCGGCCTATAAGGAAATCGCGCATCTGCCGCTCGATGAGCGTGTGGCGCTGATGAAGACGCCGGAGTTCAAAGCCAAAACGCTGGCTCAGACATCTGACAAGCTTGCGGGGCCGGGCAGCTCGATCCCACCGATTGCCGACATGCTGATCGAGGCCATGGAGTTTGCCGCTGAAAAGCTCTTCACCCTGTCCGAAAACCCTGATTACGAGCAGCCGCCGGAAAGCTCCATTGCCGCCAAGGCCCGCGCGCGGGGCGTGTCCGTGTGGGAACAGCTCTATGACACGGTCATCGACCGCGAAGGGCGGGAGCTCATCTACCTGCCGATCTATAACTATACCGAGCTAAGCTATGACAATGTCAAAGCCATGATGGACCATCCGCTGGCCATGATGGGTTTGAGCGATGGCGGAGCCCATGTGGGCACGGTGTGTGACGCCAGCTTCCCAACCTATCTGATGAGCTATTGGACCCGCGACCGCACCCGCGGCGACAAGATCTCCACCCAACGGGCGGTCCAGATGCTAACCGCCGATATCGCTGATTATCTGGGCCTATCCGACCGGGCGCGCATCCGGCCGGGCTTGAAGGCCGATCTCAACGTCATTGATATGAACAAGCTGCGCCTGCACGCCCCGCGCCTGGTCCAGGACCTGCCTGCGGGCGGCCAGCGCTTGCTGCAAGACGCCGAAGGCTATCGCGCCACGATCGTGGCTGGCGAAGTTGTGGTGCGTGATGATGAAGTGACGGAGGCGAGGCCCGGACGGCTGGTGCGGGCCGGGCAGGAGAGGGCGGTGGCGGCGGAGTGAACCCAGTCGCCATCCCAAACTTGAATTGGGACCCAGTCAGCGCAGGCGCAGAGACTGGGTCCTGACTTTTCCTGATTTTCATCAGGACAGGCATCAGGATGACGATGGTGTGTGTTACCAATCCTCATCTCTTTGCCGGCTAAGACCGGAGATGAGAAATTGCCCCCCTAGCGCACATAACTCGCCCCGTTCACGTCAAACGTCGCGCCGGTCGCGCTGGGCGCGCCGCCGTCCAACAGGAAGGCGCAGAGCCGGCCCAATTCCTCGGGCGTCGCCATGTCGCCATAGGGCACTTCGGCGAGTGCTTTGGCGCGCTCTTTAGGGTCTTGCGGGGCCATTTCGGTATCAATCCAGCCCGGCGAGATGGCGTAGGCCAAAAGGCCTCGGCCCGAATAGGCGCGCGCGAATGTTTTGATCATGGCGATCATGCCGGCTTTTGAGGCCGCATAGGCGGGGTGCTCGAAATCGTCGCCGCGATGGGCCGCGCGCGAAGCGATGGCGATCAACGTGCCGCCATGCGCCTGGCCATCGCTGTCGCCGTCGACCCAATCGCGCAGGGCACAGCGGGCCAGGTCGGCTGCGCTTTGCAGATTCACCTGCAGGGTCCGCGTCCAGTTATCCCGCCAGGCTTCGGCGTCATCATGGACGCTGGCCCCTTCGAAAATGCCGTGATTGAGCACCAAGCCATCGAATCCGCCTCCGGCGGCATCGATGGCGAAAGCCCAAGCCTCTTCGGCTTTGCCTGGAATGGCGAAATCAGCCTCGACCAGACCCACGACTTGGCGACGATTTTCCCAGGCAAAGGCTTCAAGGGCTTCGGTCCGCTTAGAAAACCCCATCACCACATCGGCCCCCGCGTTGAGCAGAGTCTGGGTGATGCCTTTGCCAGCGCCACGCGACGCGCCGGTGACGAAGATGGTTTGGTCGGCGAGGGCGGTCATGTTTGGGGTCCTATAAAGGGGCCGTGGTGGCTGGAACATACCATCCGTCCCCATCGAGGGGAGGGACGGGCGTTAGTTCGCTGGGGTTAGCACCAACACCCGCGATCCTTCGGGCGCATCCGAGACACCCCAATCATCGCGGATCTCGAAATACTCGCCTCTGGCCCAGCGCTCGGTCAGGTTACCATGGTGGCGGGAAAGCGGATGCCCGCTTTGTCCTGGCGCATGCATGTAGAGCGAGTTGTTCAGGTCGGACAGGTCGTAAATCGCGCGCATCGAAGCGGCGTGGAACACGTCGTAGCTTCCCGATCGATAGCTGAAATGGGCGACATTCACCGTCGAGCCATCCCCCGGGATGCCCACTCGATTTTCAAACATGTCGCCAATAAAGGGTAGATCGCCGAAGGGATGATCGAAGTCGCCTTGATGAACGTCGCCCCAGCGCCAATCGTCGATATTGGCCCCGAAGGCCCCAGCGGTTTCAGCCATGGCCGCGTCCAGCGCCAGCCCTGCGGTCAACGCACAGGTTTCCATCTCGTCGGTGCGCACATCATCGCACCATGCCGTGGCCTCGCCCATCAGCACCTCTTCCAAAAAGGCCCTGCGAGGCTGGTTGAAGCTGCGGGCGGCTTCCGGGCCCAGCTCATCATTCCAGATTGAGGCCGACAAGACGCGCAACCAGGCGGCCAGGACCAACGCCTCAGGGCCATCGGCGTCCATGGCTCCGTCCCAGCGCTCGAGGCGAGCGAGCGCCTCCACGCCCAGCTGGCTCTCCGGCTCAGCGGCAAACAGGGCTGGACGTAGGCGCGCGACTTGCTCGCTCACCACATCCATCTGCAGTGCGGCGAAGCTATCGAGCGAGTGCAGCGCCTGCGCCTCAAGCTGAGCCTCAATCCGCGGCGCGCGATAGACGCCGTAGCTGCCGGGCAGGGGATAGGGGTAGGCTTCGCCCGCCACCAGATTATTGCCCGAGGCAATTATTCCGCCGGCGGGATTGACCACGCGCGGCAAGGCCTCGAATGGCACAAAGCCAGTCCAGTCACCCGTCGCTTCATCGCGGATCGGCAACAGGCCTGCGGTCGTGTAGCCAATCGTGCCGTCCACATGGGCGAAATGCATATTCTGCATGGGCACAGTGTAACCGCGCGCAGCGTCAACAAAGGCGTCCCAGCTATCAGCCATCATTAGCTCGAAGGTGGCGTCCGCGCCGCGATTTCCAGGTTGATTGAGTGTGGAGCGCTGAATCACGGCCAGGTCTGGATGAAAGGGCGACAGGTCGAACCAGTCTGTAGACAGGATCGGGCCCTCGACGGTTTCCTTCACTATGACCTCAACCGGATTGGCCATCCCCGCTACGTTGATCTCCTCAACCCGTTCGGTGATCTCCAGCGTGGCTGGATCACGCTCGACCAGATCGATGACATCAAAGCCGGTATTGGTGAACCCCCAGGCGATGGAGGCATTGCGGCCGAGGATAACAAAGGGGGCACCAGGTGCGGTCACGCCGATCACCGGACCGCTTTCGAGATTGAGGCGGGCATAATACCAGATCGAGGGTGTCGACAGGCCCAGATGCGGGTCATTGGCCAAAAGCGGTGCTCCGGTTTCAGAGCGATCCGCGGACACCACCCAGGCGTTGGACCCAGGCAGATTGTCAGGCTGGGCGAGGGCTGGCGGCGGAGCGAGACTTTCAGTCTGAATGTCGCCAAAGCCAGCGCGGACATCCTCATCTTTTAGGGTGGTTGGGCCCCAGTCCGGATAGCCGGCCAGAAATTGATCCAGCTGGGTTTCGTTCAGGATGTCCCGCAGACGCGCGCGCTCGATATCTGCGCCATCACCGGCGGCTAAATCGTCGGCAAAGCTGATCATCACCGCGGCGGAATCGGTGATCGTCCAGTCTGCGGGAGCCTTGCGCAGTATCGCGTATTCAGGTGCGACACCACCTTCAGCCAGGCGCGCATTGACGCCCGCCACATAGGCCTGCACGGCCGCGCGTGTCGGCCCCGACATGGTGTCCTGCAGGCGCTCGGACAGCTGGGCATAGCCCAGCGTGCGGGTGCGCGCATCGACGCGCAGATAGTCGGCTCCAAACAGCTCGGACAAGCGCCCGCGCACATAGCGGCGAATGAGATCCATCTGAAAGAAGCGTTCCGAGGCATGGGTGTAGCCCAGCGCGTGGAAGACTGCCGCATCGTTTTCGCCGAAGATATGCGCGACGCCGTTATCGTCGCGAACGATGTGTGCGGTGCCAGGCGCGGCCTCCAGGATCACCTCGCCGGACTCCTGCGGTTTCGACGCGTGAAAACGCTCCACAAGCCAACCCGCAGTCGCCGCAACACCGAGCACCAACACCGCTAGGACTGCCAGCCCGGCGCGCACCACCCAAGTCATCATGTCAGCCCCCTAAAGCCGGTTCAGCCGCCCTGCAGCTTTTTGAAGAATTCAAACATCTTGCCATATGGCGGCTGGATGAGCCGGCTGGGGTGCCAGACCGGTGCCTCGAACACGGCGCGCTCATGGGTGAAGGTCAAAAAGCCGTACTCGCCATGATACGCGCCCTGGCCGGAATGACCAACGCCGCCGAAGGGCAGGTCTTCGACAGACAGATGCAGCATCGGCACATTGACCGCTGCACCGCCCGACAGGGTTTTGGCCAGGAAGCTGCGCGCCGTCGTTGGCGACTTTGAATGAATGTAAAGCGCCAGCGGGCGTTCGCCCTGATTGATGTGTTTGGCGGCCTGGGTCAGACCATCGTGGCCGAGCACGGGCAGCACAGGGCCGAATATCTCCTCCCGCATCAGCTGAAGGTCAGGCGACGGATTGATCACCACGGTGGGCGGGAAGAGGCGCGTATTGCCGGCTCTTGTGGCATCGAAGTCCGCCTGCAGCACGGTGGCCCCGGAGTTGCGGGCTTCTTCGACCATTTCGCCCAGACGGGTGTGATGGCGCTCAGAGACAATGGCCGTGTAGTCGTCATTCTCTGCAACGTTCGGCCACATGCGATTGGCTTCGCGCATAATGGCCTCGCCAAAGCTGGCTTCAGAGCCGCGCGGGACCATGGCGTAGTCCGGCGCGACACAGGTCTGGCCGGCATTGAGGAATTTGCCCCAGGCGATGGTTTTCGCCGCTTCATCAAGATTGAAGTCCGGGGCCACCACGGTGGGCGACTTGCCGCCCAGCTCCAACGTCACCGGCGTCAGGTTCTCCGCTGCAGCCTTGGCGACGATCCGGCCCACATGGGTGGAGCCGGTGTAAAAGAGGTGATCGAAAGGCAGCGAAGAGAAGGCCGCCGCGACGTCAGGGCCGCCTTCGATAACGGCGACATGATCCTCGCTGAACAGGCCGCTCAGAGTCTCGAGCAATAGCTCCCCGGTCCGCGGGGTGAACTCCGAGGGTTTGATCATCACGCGGCAACCCGCCCCCAGCGCAGCCACCAGCGGGGCCAGGGCCAGCTGCATGGGATAGTTCCACGGCGCGATGATGCCAACGACCCCTTTCGGCTCGCGGCGCACATAGGCCTTACCCGGCACCAGCGTCATGGGCACCGGCTTGCGTTTGGTCGTGGCCCATTGGGTCAGGTGTTGGCGGGTGTGCTTGGCCGTGGCGATGGTGAAGCCGGTTTCGGCGACGGCGGTTTCGGAGTGGCTGCGCCGCGAGAAGTCGGCGTCGATGGCCTTGGCGAAGTCCTCCGCCCGGGCTTTGACCATGTCTTCGATTTTCTTCAGATCGGCCTTGCGCTGATCGATCGGGCGATGGCGTTCAGCTTCAAACGCGTCTTTCTGGTCAGAGAAGACGCGATTGAGGCGATCGATATCAGAGCTCGGGGCTTCGGCCAGTTCAGCAGTCATGGGTCAGCTCCTTTTCAGGCTTCCGCCAGGATCATATCAGCTGCGCGCGTGGCAATCATGATGGTCGGCGCATTGGTGTTACCGCCCACCACAGTGGGCATCACAGAGGCATCGACAACCCGCAGATTGGATACGCCGCGCACTTTACAGGTGGGATCAACGACAGCCATGTCGCCCCTTCCCATCGCGCAGGTGGATGTCGGGTGGTAGAGCGTTTCGGCGCGCGCGCGCATGTCGGCTTCCAACGAAGCGCGGTCGCCGTTGACATCGGTTGGCAGGTCCAACTCCGAAAACTCGCCATCGAACGCGTCGGACAACAGGATATCGCGCGCAGTTTCCAGGCAATCGGTCATCACTGCCACGTCTTCATCATGGCTGAGATAATTCGGATTGATCACCACGTGGTCGTTCGGATCGCCGCTTTGCAGCGTCAGGCGGCCGCGGCTCTTCGGGTAGAGATGGCAGGCATGAAGGCTCATGCCATGGCCGGTCAGCGTTTCGCGCCCATGGGGGCTGGCCAGCGCCGGAATGAAGACCAGCTGGATGTCGGGCAGATCGCCTGCCCGGCTCGATTTGATAAAGCCGCAGCCCTGAACCGGATTGACAGTGAAGTTGCCGGTGCCGGTGGTGGCCCATTGCAGAACGTCGCGCGCGGTGGCGGGGAATTTGCGGACCGAATATCCGATCGACGTGGGCTTCTTCGTGCGTGCCCGCGCCATGATGTCCAAATGGTCCTGCAGGTTTTCACCCACGCCCGGCAGGTCTTGTTCCACCGAAATCCCGTGTTCGCGTAAATGATCTGCGGGGCCGATGCCTGAAAGCATCAGAGTGTGTGGCGAGTTGAGAGCGCCGCCCGAAAGGATGACCTCTTTGGTGGCGATGACTTCTTTGCGTTCGCCTGCAATCTCTATCTCAACGCCCTGGGCTTCACCGTTTTCAATCAAGACGCGGCGCACCATGGCTTCAGTCACCACCGTTAAGTTCGGTCGCTGCATGGCAGGCTTTAAGAAGGCGTCAGCCGCCGAGCAGCGCTTGCCGCCCTTCTGAGTGACTTGATACACGCCGAAGCCTTCCTGGCGCTCGCCATTATGATCCGGACATTCGGGGATCTGTTTCTTGCGGCAAGCCTCGTAATACATCTCTGTAAGAGCATTGAGGGGCTCGATGGATTTCACATTGAGCGGGCCGCCCTTGCCGTGCCAGGGCGTGCCGTGGTTTTCGTTGTTTTCGACCCGGATGAAGGCTTCGAGCGCGGCCTGACCCGACCAACCGTCGCAGCCATGATCTTCCCGCCAGCTGTCATAATTTTCCAGCGCGCCGCGCATGTAGTGCATGGCGTTGATGGAGGAAGATCCACCCAGCGTCTTACCGCGTGGCCAGTAGAGCTTGCGACCATCGAGATTTTTCTGTGGTTCGGTCCAATAGTCCCAGTTGATGGAGCTATCCGTGATCGTGAACTGCAGCAGCATGGGAGTTTGGATATTGGTCTTGTTGTCCTTGCCGCCGGCCTCCAGCACACAGACCGTCGATTTGCCATCCGCCGATAAGCGGTCGGCCAGCACGCAACCTGCAGAGCCTGCCCCAACGATCACATAGTCAAAGACATCGCTCATGGATTCGCGTCCTCAGAAACCGCCTCGTCCTCTCTCCCGTCCACCGCAGCGAGAGGGGCCGGGCGCTCCGCCAGAGGGCTGACATGCTCGGAGACCGCGCGGAAGAAGGCATGCGCCTCTGCAGTGCGGGCAAACCAGGTCGGGTCGCCCGCATTCTGGGCGATCACCACGCCGCGATGGCGGTCCACCCAGACATATTGGCCAAACACGCCAGCCATGTAGAACTCGCCATCATAGCCTTCCGGTACCCAGAAATGCAGGCCATAGCCGCGCATCGGATAGCGGGTCGCGCCTGGCTCCTGGAAGTCGGCCTGCGGCGTTGTGGCCTCGATACTCCAGCCTTCGGGCAGCATGCGCAGCCCATTCCATACGCCATCCAGGCGATAGAATTCACCAAAGCGCGCATAGTCTTCGCTGGTCGCTTGCAGACAGCAATAACCCACCCCAATGCCGTCCTCGCCGACCTTGTTTTGTAGCCAGCTGGCGTCGCTGGTCATGCCCAGCGGCGTCCAGATCTGTTCGGTGACGACATCGGCGAGACGCCCGCCATAAACCGCGCGCGCAACGGCGGCGAGCACGTGGGTGTTGGGGCTGGTATAGTGTAGGTCCTGACCCGGTTCGCGATCGCGCTCGATCTCACCGACCATGGTGTCGATATTCCGACCCAGGATGAAGGCGTTGAAGAAGAGCGGGCGGATATCGCTAGGGCGGTCCGGGTCATAGCCTTCGTTGAAGTCCACGCCCGCCGACATCATCAGAATGTGGCGCAGGCTGGTGCGGCCGTAGTCCGTGCCGGCGAATTGCGGCGCGTAGGTCTCCGCTGTGTCGTCCAGGCTGTTGATCAGCCCGTCTTCAACTGCTTTGGCGATCAGGCTGGCAACAAAGGATTTAGCCACCGACCAGCTGGTAAACAACGTGTCTTCGTCGGCCCCCTGAAAGAAGGCCTGGTTAAGCACCACACCATCACGCATCACGGTCAGGCCCGTGATGTTGGCGTCCACGATATAGTCAGCGACCGATAGTCTCTCACCGTCGACTTCAAAGTTTTCAGGCAGGTTTGCCTGCCCGGTTGGCAGCGGGGCGGGGGCTCCGGCGGTCACTACCGAATAGGGCAGGATTTCATCCATGCGCTGGAAGGTCGCCGGGTATTCCTCCGGCACGTCTAGCGCGGTGATTTTCGCCGGCGAGTAATCCGACCAAGGCCGATAATACCAGCCGCCAAAGGCCAGGGCCGCGACCACAATAAGGGCCACCAGCGCGAATCCGATGCGCTTCATCACAATGTCCTCCCCTTGAGGGTCCCGCTATCATGGCGCAGCGGTGACTCTCGGCGAGTAGAAGTGAACACTGTTCAGTGCGTGTTGGCCAGAGGGGGTGTCCCGCAGGATCAGTCAGCCGGCGTCAGCCGCACCAGCCTACCGTCTGCCCCATCGGTTAGCACCCACAGGGCTCCATCGGGACCGGTGGCCACCTGGCGGATACGCGGTTGGCCGTCCAGAATGATGCGGTTCTCCGCGATCACAGTGCCGTTGGCATCCAGGTCGAGATGATGGATCGCTTGGCCAGCCAGCGCGGCGACAAACAGATCGCCGCCCCATTCGGAAAACAAATCGCCGTCATAAACGGTCAGCCCGGCGGGGGCGATGGAGGGAGTCCAGCCCCAGATCGGGCCAGTGAAACCCTGCTCTTCGTGATCCTCGAACGGGGAAATGCGCGCACCGTTGTAGTCGCGGCCTTCGGTGACGATGGGCCATCCATAGTTTGCACCGGGGCTGAGCTGGTTGAGCTCATCGCCGCCTGCGGGCCCATGCTCATGCTCCCAGATGATGCCACGCCGGCTATCAAAGGCAATGCCCTGCACATTGCGATGGCCGTAGGAATAAACGAAGGCTGCGGCCCCGCCTTCATCGAAGAAGGGATTGTCCGCCGGCGGTGTGCCATCGGTGGTCAGGCGCACCACCGTGCCCAGGTGATTGTCATAGCGCTGGGCTTGTTCGCGATAGGCAAAGGCGTCGCCCAGAGTCAGAAGCAGCGTACCGTCCGGCAGAAAGGTCACCCGCCCCCCATAGTGGGCGTCGGTATCGCGGTCTGGGCTGGAGCGGAAGATGGTCTCGCCCCCGACCAGCGCCTCGCCATCAAATCGCGCCTTGAACACGGCGGTATGGTTAGCCTCGGCGTCTCCGCCCGAATAGGTCAAAATAACCTCACCGGTCTCAGCGAAGTCCGGGGTGGCTTCGACTTCCAGGAGACCGCCCTGCCCAGCAAAGAAGCTCTCGGGCACGCCGGCCACCGGGCTCACCGTCAGTGCGCCGTCGCGTATGAGCCGCAGCGCTCCGTCGCGCTCGGTCACCAATATGTCACCGCCAGGAAGGAAAGCGACGTCCCAAGGATAGGATAGGCCTTCAGCAATGACCGCCTCGCTGAAGCTGGCACTCTCGATCAAGGGCGCTTCAGAGCGATCGGTGGGGCCGCCGCAGGCCGCCAGACCGGCAGCCAGAGCGACCACTGCAGACGAGTGAGCGAGGGCGGACAAACGCGAAGCCATAGGGCTCTCCTGTCGATACTTCGATCACGCCGGGTTTGCCGACGAGCTGTGAATCGGCATCCTAGCGAGGGTGCTGTAAAACGCACCTCATTCATCGGAGGGCCGATCGTGAGATTTTTTACCGCCGTTCTGGGCTTTGTCCTGGCGACTGTTTTGCTAACGGTCCTTGCCGTAATTTTCCAGACCGGCTTCGTGCTGTCGATGCTGAGCGAAGTTGGCGCAGAGATCGGAATTGGCGCGGCGCTGTCCATGATCATCGATGACCTCATCGGGTTTGGCCCGCTTTATGGAGTGCTGATCGCGGTTGGCCTGGTGATTGCCTTCCCAGCCGCTGCGCTTGTGCACCGCCTCACCAAGCTGTCACGCGAATTAGTATTTGCCTGCGCCGGCGCAGCCTGTTTGCTGGTCATGCTGATCGCCATGGAACAGGCCTTTTTTGGCGTTCAGCTGGTGGCTGGAGCCCGCACACTGCCAGGCCTGATTGGTCAGGTGCTTGCCGGCGGTCTCGGTGGGCTTGCCTATGCAATGATAACCGCTCCGCCGCGTCCCAATATCTGACGCCCTAAGATGAACCTCCTTCCAGAGCTCATTCGGCCACTGGAGTTTTGGGGCTAGAGCAGAACTGGTTTCGCGCTCGCTTGGCGGGCCCATATGAGCAGGGCTGTCATGCGAATTAACGTGCGACTACGCGCTCTAAAGTGCGGGTGCCCTGACCGATACGAACCCGGCGTGACGCGAAGGGTGATTGCAAAAAGAATTGCTGTTGCAGGGCTGTTTGTCTCTTGACGGGGGCGATTAGTCAGCGTGCGATACTCATAAGTCTATGAATGCGGCGCGGATTCGCGTCGGGTGCGGCGATGTGGCCTATCCGCCACTATTTCACCTCGCATCAATCAGCCCGCATGACAAATAGGCCGAATGCGGCATAAGCTGTGCATTGGATCGGTAAGCAGCGGCGATAAGCTGCGCCGCGATTTAAAAATTCTCAGGGGGAGGAAACCTGAATGAAGCGTTCCATTAAAGCTGTTGCTCTCGGCGCGACGGCACTCGCCGCGGGTCTTGTGACCACCGGTGCCATGGCACAGACGCCAGACGTCATCACCGTTACCGCGCAAAAGCGTGAACAGACCCTGCAGGAAGTTCCGATCGCCGTGTCGGTGGTTCAGGCAGAGACGCTGGAAAATGCTCAGATCGTTGATGCGATTGATCTTCAGTCTGTCATTCCTGCGCTGCGCGTCAGCCAGCTCGAGCGCAGCTCGAATGCCACCTTCATCATTCGTGGCCAAGGTAATGGCGCGAACAACCCCGGAATTGAGCCGTCAGTGGCGGTCTATATCGATGGGGTGTTCCGCAACCGCGCGGGGACCGCGCTGTCCGACCTTATTGGAATTGAGCGCGTGGAAGTCCTGCGGGGCCCGCAGTCGACGCTGTTCGGTAAGAATGCCACCGCCGGTGTGGTCAGCATCATCACCGCTGAGCCCGATTTTGAATTCGGCGGCACTGCTGAGGCGACTTTCGGCAACTATAATCAGACTATTCTGAAAGGTTCGGTTACGGGGCCCTTGAGCGAAAACGTCGCGTTCTCGCTGGCCGGCAGTATCAATCAGCGTGACGGTTATTATGAAAATCTCGGCCCAGCCGGTGATTTCAACAATCGTGACCGTTGGGCCATTCGCGGTCAGCTGCTGATGATCCCGAGCGATAATCTGGAACTGCGCCTGATCGCCGACTATGACGAAATCGACGAGCAATGCTGCGGTACTGATCGTGTGATCGACGGTGCTGCCGGTCCTGTGCTGCGCGGCCTTCTGGGCGGCCAGACGTCAGCGGGCCCGGGCTTCAACTACCAGATCGCCACCGACTTCGCGAACCAGAACACGATCGAGAATTCTGGCGTGTCCTTGCAGGCCGATTGGACCCTGGGTGAGACCACAACGCTGAGCTCGATCACAGCCTACCGCAATTATGACGACTTCATTGACTATGAGGGTGACTTCACCACGCTCGCTTTGCTTGGTGAAAACGTCCGCGGTTTGGATATCGGCACCTTTAGCCAGGAATTCCGCCTAACCGGGGACTGGAATAACCGGGCTTTCTATCTACTGGGGGCCTATTACTCCAACGAGGATATGACGGTTGAAGATGCGCGTATCTATGGCGCTGACACCCGCGCCTATGTGGATATCCTGACCGGCGGTGCGCTCGCAGGTCTCGAGGCCGCGACCGGCTTCGCACCTGGCAGCTTCTTCGCAGACGGGGGCGGGACCCGCTTCACCGCTGAGCAATCCGACGAGCAATACCAGATCTTCGGTCAGGTCGACTTTAACCTGTCTGACCGTTTGGTTCTGACTGCGGGTCTGGCCTATTTTGAGACCACGAAGGAAGTGGACTTCACCAATGTGGTCCGGACCAACCCCTTCTCCGACCTGAACCTTGTGCAGGTTGGATTGGGATCCTTCCTGGCCAGTGCTGGGGTGAACCCGAATGACCCGGCTCAAGTCGGTGCGTTCGCAGCGGCTCAGCCAGGCGTTTTCGCCGCGTTCCAAAGCGCGTCGACGACCTTCAATTCCGTCGGTCTTGCCAATGGTGGTGTTTTGGTTGGGGGAGTCGTGGTCGATCCGATCACCGGCTTGCCGCTCGCCAACCCGCTTTTGGACTTCTTCGCTTTGGGACTGCAGCCGCTCGGCGCGCTGACCCCGTTCCCGAATTCGGTAGAAGACGGCACCACGACCGACTCGGACTGGCCGTACACGATCCGGCTGGCGTTTGACGCGACCGATCGTACGAATGTCTACGCCTCCTTCTCGCGCGGCTTTAAAGCTTCGTCCTGGAACCTGACCCCGGATACGCGTCCGGCGTCATCGGACATTGCTGCCCTGCGGGCGGCTGGCGAACTGGCGGCTGACAATGCGCTGGGCCTGCCCACCGTGGTCAACACCGCTGAAGCGCTCGGCGTGGCCGGCAACCAGCGCTTCGCGCGTCCGGAAATCACCGAGACCTTCGAGATTGGCTTCAAGACCCGCTTTAGCTTCGGCTCGCTGGATGTGGCCTTCTTTGACCAGACCGTCACAGACTTCCAGTCCTCGGTCTTCCAGGGCGCTGGCTTTGCGGTGATCAACGCCGGTGAGCAATCCGCTCAGGGTCTCGAGTTTGACAGTGTCATCAACCCACCACAGATCGAGGGTCTGACCCTGACTTTGTCGGGCATCTGGATGGATGCTGAATATGACGACTTCCAGGGTGCTCCGGTTGTGTCCGGCAGCGCGATCGACCTGGCGGACGGTGTTCAGGACGGTACGGGCGATCTCAGTGGTGAATCGGTGTCCGGTATTCCGGAATTCGCCGGCTCCTTTGGGGTTCAGTACAATCGTGAGACCTCCTTCGGTGAGCTGTTGATGCGTGCGGACTGGCAGTATGAGTCCGAAGTGCGGCTTCTGGAGAATCTGCCTGAAACGATCACGCGTGAGGTCTCGACGATCAATGCGTCGATCGGCCTGAACTTTAACAATGGCTTCGAAGCTTTGGCGTGGGCTCGTAATCTCAATGATGACGAGTACTACACCTCGGGCTTCCCAACCACGCTGCAGTCGGGGTCGTTCTCGACCTATCCGAATGCGCCGCGCACTTATGGCATTACGCTGCGCAAGGACTTCTAAGACTGAACGTCGTCAACCTGCCCTTGGGCCGGGTTGCAAAGAGACGCCACCGGGGAAACCCGGTGGCGTTTTTTTATCTCCGGTCGCTCCATCCCCCCTCTCGACCTCGAAGAATGTTGGTGCCCAATGCCCGAAAACGCTGAGCATGACATCCCCTGGGGCCCGCCTCAGCCAGGAAGGTTGAATGGGTGCGGCAACACATCCTTGCCCTTGAATTTCAAAACCAAAGCCAGTTCATTGCGGACATGAGCGAGGTCATCACCCTGATTATCGTCATTGGAGCCTCCGCGCTTGCGGTCGGGCTTTTAGTGGCGTTGAACGCTTTTATGGGCGGATGGACGCGCGCGCGCCTGAGCGATGTGACGGCGGCCGGCGAGCGGATTGGCGTGGACGTGCTGGGCTTTCGTCCCAGCCCGATGGCGACCCTTGATGCTGAGCGCCGCACCGCCCTGGTCTTTGAACAGGGCGGAGCGCGTCTCGGTTTAGCGGTCTGCCGCGGCGATAAAATCACGGTCCGGGCGCTGCGCCCGAACGAGCTTGTCAGCGCCGATGCGGTGGGCTCAGAACTGGGGCTTAGGCTTGACGACTATACCCTGCCGCAGGTCAGCTTGCGCCTTGGCGATCCAACCCAGGCTCAGCGCTGGGTGGACGATATCAAGGCCTTTATGAGCCAAGCGGACTCGAAAGACTGACCATGCCGAACCTGCCTGATCCGATCTTTGTGGCGATCCCCGCCTTCGTGATCTTAGTCATTGCGGAGATGATCTATGCGCGCACGAGCGGTGGGGCGAGATATGAGCCGCGTGATACCGCTGCCAGCCTCACCATGGGCTTGGGTAATACGATTTCCGGTGTGCTTCTGGGCGGCATCGCCGTGTACTGGTTCACCCTGATCGAGCCGTTCGGCCTGTTCGATATCGGTTGGGCGTGGTGGGCTTTTGCCCTCGCTTTCTTGCTTGATGACTTGGTCTATTACTGGAGCCATCGCTTTGCCCACACGGTGCGGTGGTGGTGGGCCGATCACGTGGTCCACCATTCCAGTCAGCACTACAATCTGTCCACGGCCTTGCGTCAGCCTTGGCTTAGTCCGCTGACTCTGAAATTCATTGTCTTTGGGTCCTGGCTGGTATTGCTGGGCTTTCCACCGGCCATGATCGCCTTCGTTGCGGCGCTAAATCTGGTCTACCAGTTCTGGATCCACACTGAAGCTATTGGCAAGATGTGGGCTCCGATCGAGTGGATCATGAACACGCCGAGCCACCACCGCGTCCATCACGCCACCAACCCGCGCTATCTCGATCGCAATTATGCGGGCGTCTTCATTATCTGGGACCGCCTCTTCGGCACATTCGAAGCTGAGCGGAAGGATGAGCCTTGCCGCTATGGCATCGTGCGCAATCTGGGCACGTTTAATCCCATCAAGATTTGCCTGCATGAATGGCTCGCCATCATCAGGGATGTGCGCGGGTCAAAGTCGGTCAGCGAGGCGCTGGGCTATTGGCTTGGCCCGCCAGGATGGTCACCCGATGGCAGCCGCGACAGCTCCAAAATTCTCAAAGCCCGCTGGAAGGCTCGGCAGGAAGAGAAGAGCGACCCCACCAAGGTGGCCGCGGAGTGACGTGAGCTGGGCGAGTGATGTCCTTCCCCGCCAGCAGGGGGAGACACCCGCGAAAATCCCTTAAAGCCCCGCTCCAGTTCGTCGCACCGCGAAGCCCTAAAGCCTGGCTTGCCAAACGGGCCTTCCTCCCACACACTCGATGAAAGTGAACGCTGTTCACACCTGCGGGAAAGACAGGGGGAACAGCACAAGCGAGCCAGCGCGCTCGTGGCAGGCACGGCGCGACAGGCGGCTCGCTGATGATGCGGGAGGAACGCCATGACGGCGCTGCGCGATCTTTATCCGATGCCGGACATCGACAAGCACTGGCATGTGCCCAACGAATTCGAAGCCGTCTTCGACTGGCGCTTCGACGAAGGGCGGACCACGCTCATGCACTTGTACCAGAAGGGCAAGGACATGCAGTGGGATGCGCTGAACCGTATCGATTGGCAGCTGGATCTCGACCCCGAAGATCCCATGCAGATGCCCGATGAGGCCGTCCCGATTTTTGGGTCCTCGGTTTGGGACAAGATGAACCGACAAGAAAAGGCCGAAATGCGTCGCCATGGTCAGGCCTGGAATATCTCCCAATTCCTGCAGGGCGAGCAGGCGGCTCTTTTGGCCGCTTCAAAAATCGTTCAATCCGTCCCCGATCTCGATGCGAAATTCTACGCCGCCACGCAGGTGATGGATGAAGCCCGCCATGTGGAGGCCTATAAAAAGCTGCTGGGCAAGTTTGGCGTCGCCTATCCGATGACCGATCCGCTCCAGGAGCTGGTCAATGATGCGCTGTCCGACAGCCGCTGGGATGTCACCTACCTGGCCATGCAGGTGGTCATCGAAGGCCTGGCGCTCGCCGCCTTCGGCACCATTCGTGATCTGGCGCAGAACCCGCTGGCCAAGCAGGTCAACGCCTATGTCATGGAAGACGAGGCGCGCCACGTGGCCTTCGGGCGGTTATCGCTGCGCGACTATTATCCGGAGTTGACCCAGAAAGAGCGTGATGAGCGTGAAGAGTTTCTGGTGGAGGCCTGCTATTTGATGCGCGATCGCATGACCCAGTCCAGCGTGGTGTATGAGCAGCTCGGCCTGCCGGTTAAAGAGTGCGTAGACTTCACCGAGCAGTCAGAGATCGTGAAGCTGTACCGCACCATGCTATTCCAACGCATTGTCCCGATCGTGAAGGATATCGGGCTTTGGGGTGATAAGATCCAGAAATGCTATGAGGATATGGGCGTGCTGCACTATGCCGAACTCGATCCTCAGCTCTTGATGGATGAAGATGAACGCATCGCCAAGGAGATCGAAGCCGCTGCGGAAGGTATCGATCCGACCAAGGCGCGCCGCGATTATATCCATGCCGTGGCCAAGCAGGGCGCGGCCGGTCACGCCGAATAGCCCCGTCTTCTACAGTCAGTTCGCTGATGCGGTTCTTGGGCGCGTAGACGTCTAACCTTGCAAAGCTCACCACTTCGCAGGGGCGTCTTTGCATCTTCGTCATTTGCCAAACTCTGCGACTTGCCTAAAACGGCGGGCTTCAAACTTTGATGAGGCGCGCTATGCGACATTTTCTGTCGACTGAAGACTGGTCCCGTGACGATCTCCAACAGATGATCGACCGAGCGCGCGCCTTCCGATCAAGCCCTGAAGGTGATGCGCTGCGCGGCAAGTCGGTCGCGCTGCTCTTCTTCAATCCATCTTTGCGCACCCGCTCCAGTTTTGACATTGGCGTGCACCAGCTTGGCGGTCACGCCATCGTGCTGGATGCCCAGGGTCAAACCTGGCCGCTGGAATTCGAAGAGGGCGCGGTCATGGACGGCGGCCCGGAAGAGCACGTCAAAGAGGCGGCGCGCGTGCTGTCGCGCTATGTCGACCTGATCGCCATTCGCTGCTTCCCAAAATTCGTTGACTGGAGTGCTGAGCGCGAAGACCCGCTCATCAGCGCCTATGCGAGATACGCCACCGTGCCAGTGATCAATATGGAAACCATCGTTCATCCCTGTCAGGAGCTGGCGATGATGATGGCGTTGCAGGACCGTATCGGCGATGTGCGCGGCAAGGATTTCCTGTTGACCTGGGTGCCCCATCCCAAACCGCTCAACACCGCGGTGGCGAACTCTGCGCTACTGATCGCGTCCAAATTCGGGATGAATGTGCGTCTGCTCATCCCCGATAATGTCTACCGCCTGGACGAGCGTTACATGGGGGCGGCGGAACGCTTCTGTGCAGACGCCGGCACTACGTTCACTATTACCACCGATCCGGAAGCGGGCTATGCCGGAGCCGATGCGGTTTATGGCAAGAGCTGGGGCGCGTTGCCCTTCTTCGGACGCTGGGACGACGAAGCGCCGTTCCGTGCCAAAGGGGCGAGCTTCATGATTGATGAAGCGAAGATGGCGCTCACCCAAGGCGGTGTCGTCAGCCACTGCCTGCCCATGCGCCGCAATGTGAAGATTGCCGACGCGGTTGTGGATGGCCCTGATTTCCTGGGCATTGAGGAGGCGGAGAACCGGCTTCACGTGCAAAAGGCGATCATGGAGCGGTTGATGATTGAGGCCGGATCATGAGCCAGGAGACCAAGCTGTCCCGGCCTCCGGTGCGTGCAGCGATTGTGGAGCTGCTTTCCCACATGCGTGACGGCAAGGAAATCCGCGAATATCTCAATCGCTTTTCGGAGCTGGATCAGGAACGTTTCGCCGTTATCAAGGTGGGCGGTGCGATCATTGAAGAGCAACTGGATGATCTCGCCCGCGCGTTGGCCTTTCTGCAGTCTGTGGGGCTGGCCCCGATCGTCGTGCATGGCGGCGGACCGCAGCTCAACGCTGCGCTTGAATCTGCAGGCTTTCCCGAACAGCGCAAGGACGGCTTGCGGGTCACTCCGGCAGACGCCATTGGTACCGTGCGCGACACGCTCACGGCGGTGAATGTGAAGCTGGTTCAAGCGGTCCGCGACCAGGGCGGCCGAGCTGCGTCGATCCCAATCGGTGTGTTTGAAGCTGAGCTGATCGACGAAGTGGGCCTGGGCCGTGTCGGCGAGCCGTCCGGCATCCGCCTTGATCTCGTTGCGGCGGCGGCGAAGGCGGGCCAGGCTCCAATCCTGACCTGTCTGGGCGACACGGCCGACGGGCGATTGGTCAATATCAATGCCGACAGCGCCGTGCGCGCCCTGGTCGGTGAGCTTCAGCCCTATAAAATTGTCTTCCTGACTGGGACAGGGGCGCTTCTGGACGAGGGCGGGGCACCCATCTCCACGGTCAATCTGGCCACAGACTTTGACGAGTTGATGGGCAAGGATTGGGTCGCGGGCGGCATGCGGCTGAAGCTGCAGGAGATTAAGCGCCTGCTCGACACGCTGCCATTGTCCAGCTCGGTTTCGATCACGCGGCCTGATGTGCTGGCGAAAGAACTCTTCACCCACGCCGGTGCCGGCACATTGGTGCGCCGCGGGGAGCGGATTGAAGAGCTCACGGACTTGGTCCAGCTCGATCAAAGTCGCGCTACGGCTCTGGTGGCTGAAAGCTTCGGGCGTCCCTTGAAGGCCGGCTATTTTGACAGCCTCGATTTTGATCGCGCCTTCGTGACGGAGAATTATCGTGCCGCAGCCATTACCGCCCGGCTAAACGATACGATCTATCTCGACAAATTCGCCGTGCTCGATGCGGCGCGTGGGGAGGGGCTTGGCGGAGCGGTGTGGAAGCGGCTGGTGGCCTATGCGCCGCGGCTCTACTGGCGCTCGCGCCGGGACAATCCGATCAACGAGTTTTACTTCGCGGTTTGCGATAGCGCGATCAAGCGGGGCGAGTGGACCGTGTTTCAACGCGGTGAGACCGATCTGTCCCGCCTTCCGCAGCTGGCTGAACAGATTGCGGCCCTGCCGGCCAGCCTGGAGGAGGCGTGATGAAACGTATCGGTCTTGTGGGCGCGCGCGGTCACACCGGGCGGGAGCTGATCCGGATTCTCAGCCAGCGTGATGATCTGGCGCTGGGATTTGCTGTGTCGCGGGCGATGGCTGGACACCCGGTCACCGAGCTGGCCCCGGAAGCCGACCCCTCGCTGGTCTTTGAGGCGCTGACCCCGCAGGACATCGCCAAGTGCGGCGTGGACGCCATCATCCTGGCCATGCCCAATGGCGCGGCCGCGGATTATGTCGCTGCGATCGAGGCACAGGCACCAGATGCCGTGATTGTTGACCTCTCGGCTGACCATCGCTTTGACGAGGCTTGGATTTATGGCCTGCCAGAAATCTATGGCCGTGATCAGATTAAAGGCGCAACGCGTATCGCCAATCCCGGTTGCTACGCCACAGCAGGTCAGCTCGCAGTGGCTCCGGTGCGTTCTTGGCTGTCTGGCCCGGCGCACCTGTTTGGCGTGTCTGGATACTCCGGCGCGGGCACGACGCCCAGCCGAAAGAATGATACCGAAGCACTGAAAGACAATCTCATGCCTTATGGCCTTCTGGGCCATATGCACGAGCGTGAGATGACCCGCCAGCTCGGCACAGACTTGCGCTTTAGCCCGCACGTGGCCGCTTTCTTCCGGGGTATCACGCTGACCGCACAGCTGGAATTCGCGAACCCTGTGACGGTGGAACAGCTGCGCGCTATCTATCATACGGCCTATGCCGACGAACCCTTGATCGAGGTGAAAGACGCGATCCCGGAGATTGCCGACGGGGCCTTCAAACCCGGCGCGGTCGTGGGTGGCTTCACGTTATCCGAGGACGGCCGGCGCGCGGTCGTGGTGTCGGCGCTCGACAACCTGCTCAAGGGCGCGGCGGTGCAAGCCGTCCAGAACCTGGCACTGGCACTGGGGCTGGAGGAGCTGAAGGGGATTGCGGAGTAACATCCAGCACCGAGCGTTCACTTGGAAAGTCCTTCGAGACACGCGTTTCACGCGCTCCTCAGGATGAGATTTTCTTCGAGCTCCGACTTGCCTCATCCTGAGGAGGCCGAAGCCCGTCTCGAAGGGCGCAGCACGCCCCTAACGCCTCCGTGAACAGCTGTGACTTGGCTCTGGCGCCGACTGCGCCACATTAGGCGGAGGACACCCAGCCAAGAGAGTATCGATGTACCGTCCCGTCTTCCTTGCCGCCGCCCTGTTTGTCATGCCTGCTGCCGCCTGCGCGCAGGATGCTGGGGCCTATGCCACTTCCGCAACGCCTGACGGTGCGGACCTGCCTGACGGACTGGCCCACGCGGTGTTTGCATCAGGCTGTTTCTGGTGCACCGAAGCGGACTTTGAAAAGCTTGATGGCGTGGTCGAAGTGGTCTCCGGCTTTGCAGGCGGGACTGAAGACAATCCGGGTTATTACGATGTGGTCTATGGACGGACCAGCCATTCAGAGGCCGCCCGTGTGATCTATGATCCGGCGGTGGTCAGCTATCAGCAGCTCTTGGATCATTACTGGGTCAATGTCGATCCGTTTGATCGCGACGGTCAATTCTGTGACCGCGGTGGTGCCTACGCACCGCATATCTTCCCCATCGATGACGCGCAGCGAGCGCTGGCTGTGGCGTCTGCTGAAAGCGTGGAGGCTCGCTTTGAGCGAAGCGTTGCGGTGGATATCGAGCTTCTCACGACGTTCTGGCCGGCAGAAGCGAACCACCAGAATTTCGCCGACACCAACCCGATCCGTTATCAGCGTTATCGCTTTGGCTGCCGCCGCGATCAGCGCCTGCGCCAGATTTGGGGCGATCAGGCGCTCGGCGGGTAATCCGACGGATGAGCTTGCGAGCCCGCGTATACCCTCCCATGCAAAACGGGGAGACTGATCATGTGGCTCAGGCGCACAGGAATGGCTGCCAGTGTAGCGATCGCGATGGCAGCCGCCGCTCAGGCGCAGGATTGCGCCGCGCTGGCCGCATTTAACACCGAGCGCGCAGGTGTCAGTTTGGTGGTCCTGCGCGGCGGCGAGCTTGTCTGCGAAGACTACGCCAATGGCGGGAGCGCAGAGGCCGGCTGGCGGCTGGCGAGCGGGACAAAGAGCTTTTCCGGCATCATAGCCGCGGCCGCCGTTCAAGATGGGCTGCTGACCTTAGATGAGCGCGTTTCGGACACGCTGCCGACCTGGGGCGAGGACCCGTTCCTGCGTGAGGTCACCCTTGCCGAGCTTCTGTCCCTGACCTCTGGTGCCGATTTTCCTGGCTTTCGGCGGGCGGGTCGGATGCCCTCCTATGATGAGGCTGTGGAGGCCGCGGTTGGGCTCGCTGAGCCAGGTACACGTTTCCAGTATGGCTCTGGGCCGTTTCAGGTCTTCGGTGCTCTGATGATGGTCAAGCTGGACAACGCGGGCCTTGATGCAGATCCCCAAGCCTATCTGCAGCGCCGGGTTTTGGATCCGATCGGCGTTGCACCGACCGAGTGGGTCGCACGCCGCGGCGGGCTGCCCCATTTGCCCGCCGGGGCGGCCTTTACGGCGCGCGACTGGGCTCAGTTCGGTCAATTTGTTCTACAGGGTGGGCGCTGGGATGGTCGGCAGCTGGTCGACTCGGCCGCCCTTGAGCGTCTGTTCGAAGGCAGCGCGGCGAACCCCGCCTATGGTCTGACCTGGTGGTTGGCAGCGCCGGTGGATGCCGACTTACGGGCCCGCATCCCTCAACTGCGCAGAGCCACAGATCTGGCGGGTCACGACGCTGACTTTGGACTGGTTTGGATGGCCGCCGGTGCGGGCCGGCAGCGGCTTTATGTGGTCCCGGATGCGGACATGGTCATCGTGCGTCAGACGGATCGGGTCATGGCATCCTTGATGGCGCGCGCGCCAGACTGGTCGGATCGTGACTTCGTCGCCCTGGCCCTTTCCGATTAGCGCAGGTCGGAGAATTGCGCTTCGAACTCTGGTGTCCGCTCAAGGGGCGCATAGCCTTCGGCCAGGAATAACTGGTAGCGGCGCTCAATATCCCCGCCCAGATTGACGACAATTTCACCGGCCGGTTCAAAGCGGTCGAAATCAGCCCTGATCACCGGAATCTCCCAATGGCGCTCGGACACAATCAGGATCGGGCCTTCTACGTCCTCGGTGAGTGGCCAGGTGGCTTCCGCAAAGCTTTGCGGACCGGACTGGCGCAGCCACATATAAAGGTTCGCCTCCATGTCTGGGCCATAGCGCTGAGTCTGGTGGAAGTCGTTACGGTTATCAAATGCGATCGACTGAACGCCGGCGTCCTCAGCAGCGCGGATAACCGCCTGCGCGCTGGCCGGCCATTCCCGGACACGCTTGAAGTCGTTCTCACGTCCGAGCGCATCGGTGAAGGCGGGCGAGGCGGCCATGCTGAGAAACAGCCCGCCTACCGCCACGTGGAAAGCGACCGAGCCATAGATCACAAAGCGCCGCCAGCGCGGGCCATCGGTCAAAAGCCAGGCGATCAGCAGAGTTGCCGCAACAAAGGCAGATGCGGCCCAGTTGGCATGGGCGCGGCTGATAAAGGCTTGGCCGGCAACAATTACAAGCGCCGGAACCGCAAAGCCCGCCAGCATCAGGAGCACACGCTCATCCTGCCCAGGTTTGAAGCGGCGTATGGCGACAACAATAGCGGCGATAAAGGCGATAAAAGTAGCTGGACCGAAAACCAGGAATTGATCACCGATGAACTGGGTGAGCTCTTCAAAGTTAAACAAGCTGCCCTGCCAGTTTGCGTTGGCGGCTGTGTGCGACACGGTCGCGAAATCATTGGCTGAGTTCCAAAGCACATTGCCGCTGATCAGCGCCAGGAAAAGCGTCAGCGCGGCTCCACCTTGCAGGCTTAGAAGCGCGCGGCGGCTTGGCCCATCCACCACAATGGCGAGCGCGGTCCCGATCAGAAAATAGAGCGTGGCGTATTTCGACAGAAAGGCCCAACCGGCTGCCGCACCCAAGATCAAGGCGTATGTCCAGCTGCGCTGCTCGCGCAGGCGCACAAGTGCATAGAGCCCAATGCTCCAGCCGACCATCATCACGCCATCAGTGGAGATGATGATGGAGGATAGCCAAACCGCCGGCATCAGCACCCAGAGCGCGGCGGCCCAGAAGCCCGCGCGCGGGCCGAATAGCCGGGCTGCGGTCAAACCCAAGAAGCTGGCGGTGACGAGGTGCAGGATCGGTGCACTGAAACGCACGGCCCAATCGGAGTCTCCGAACACGCTTGTGGTCAGCCAGATCATCCAGGCAATCATGGGCGGCTTGGAGAAATAGCCCCAATCGAGGGACTGCGCCCACAGCCAATACTGAGTTTCGTCGGCATAAAGGCTGTTAGGATCAATCCATAGAACCACGAGCCGAACCAGCGTCAGCGATCCGAGCAGAACCATGGCCGCGCGTAGCGCGGTGCGTGGGTTGTCGAGCGGTGACGATATCTGAGGCGCGTAGAGCTGGGTCATGGACGGCTAGATGCGCATGCTTGGCCCGCTTGTCAAAGCGCACGTGAACCGATTCTCCGCTTCCTCGGCCCGGGTGCGACATCGTGGCCTTAATGCAACGCTTGTTGAGGAGTCAGCACCCGGTGCATCGGGCGTTGATCCGGCCGGGTGCCACGCATGGTGCGGTGCATCAATGCGGTCCGGGATGCGATCTAACGGTATTATTGGGAAAATTAACTATTTAAGGGAGAGCGGGTAATCCGTGGACGGAGCACCGTTCAGAGTGGGTGTAATAAAAGCTTCATAAATGCGTCATCGAACCGTCAGACCTGACCTGTACCGCCCGCCTTCGAAGCGTCGGCATTCTGTCTGCGCTGTTCATTGTTGGTCGATTAGGGGGACCTCCTTGATGTTAAAGAAGCTCGCTTACGGCGCTTCCATTGCCACGCTTGCTGCGCTGGCTCCGGTTGCCGCCGTCTACGCTCAGTCCACCACCGCGTCTCTGCGCGGTACAGTTGTTGACGCGTCCGGCACTCCGGTGTCTGACGCTTCGGTGACCATCCTGCACGTCCCGACCGGGTCTGTGTCGGTGACCACCACCTCTGCAAACGGTTCGTTCTTCGAAAGCGGCCTGCGTCCGGGTGGTCCTTATACCATCACCGTGACCGCTTCTGGTCAGGAGCCTCAGCGCGCTGAAGGCGTCCGTCTGTCCACCGGTCAGGTCAACTCCTTTAATGCGACCCTGAACGCTGCAGCGACTTCTGACGTCATCACCGTGGTCGGCACGGCCATCCAGTCCGAGCTTGGCCTGAATGGCGGCGTCGGTACCGTGTTCGACGCTGCTGACCTCGCCGGTCAGCCGTCCATCCAACGCGACGTGATTTCCTCGCTCCTGGCCGATCCGTTCGTGACCACCACGACCTTCTCCGGCCGTGGCCGCTCGAATGGTGTGGTCTCGGTTGCTGGTCAGGCCCCACGCTTCAACGGCTTCGTGATCGACGGCCTGGCACAAGGCAACGACTTTGGTCTCGACCAGGGCCTCTTCCCGACCCTGCGTCAGCCGATCTCCATCGACTGGGTCGAGGAAGCTTCTGTTCAGGCGTCTGACTACTCGGTTCTGTCCGGCGGCTTTACGGGCGGCCTGGTGAACCTGGTGACCAAGTCCGGTACCAATGAATTTGACGGCGGTGCGTACTACTATTTCCGTGACCAGAGCTTCGTGGGCGAGAATGCCTTCGGCGGCACTGTGTCCAACGACGACTTCCAGGAAGACGAATACGGCTTCTTCGTCGGCGGCCCGATCATCGAAGACCGTCTGTTCTTCTTCGCGGGTTATGAGTCGGTGACGAACTCCCGTCCGCTGAACTTCGACTTCAACGGCGCGCAGCCGCAGATCTTCGACATCATCCGCGACATCACCCAGAACACGTATAATTACGATCCTGGTTCGAAGTCCGACACCTCGGTGGACGAAGAGTCCGAATCCACGCTGATCAAGCTGGACTGGGACATCAACGCCGACCACCGCTTCACGGTGTCCTGGCAGTCCTCTGAGGACAGCCTGCTGACCAACACCGGCACCTTCCGCTTCCCGACCGGCTACTATGTGCTGTCGTCGGAACAGGACGTCTACCGTGCCGAGCTGGTGTCCGACTGGACGGATAACTTCTCCACGACCTTCCGCGTGGCTCGCAAAGAATATGTCCGTGGCCAGGATTCGCTGGGCGATACGTCTGCCACCGGTACTTCCTTCGGTGAATTCATCATCGAAGTTGACCCGTCCGACGCTTACTTCGCGGCCAACGGCCTTGATGGCAATGCGCTGCTGGGTAATGACGACCGCGAATTCTCGCTGGGCCCGGACCAGTTCCGTCACCACAACGCGTTCGAAGACGAGCGTACCGTGTTCTACGGTCAGGGTGACTATATCTGGGGCGATCACGTGATCACCTTTGGCGGTCAGTGGGAGCAGTATGAGCTGTTCAACATCTTCGGCCAGCGTTCGCGCGGTCTGTTCGAGTTCAGCTCGCTGACTAACTATGTGAACCAGGTCGCTGATGTGTCCTACATCAACGCCCAGTCCAACGTTTCTGACGATGTGGCTGCTGAGTGGGGCTACGACCAGCTGACCCTGTTCGTGCAGGACTCCTGGCAGGTGCGTCCGGACCTGAACCTCACCTATGGCGTCCGCTATGACCGCGTGTATCAGGATGATGTGCCGCCGGCTCCGGAACTGGTGCCGAGCGGGTCGAACACCCAGCTCCTGCCGTTTGAAACCGTTTACGGCTTCTCTGGCACTGACAATCTGGACGGCGTCGACCTGATCCAGCCACGCTTTGGCTTCGTCTACACCCCGCTGGACCGCTTGACGCTGTCCGGTGGTATCGGCCTGTACTCGGGTGGTAACCCGCAAGTCTGGGCGTCGAACAACTTCACCCCGGCCACCTTCTTCTCCAGCGAAGACGATGTTGCTGGCGTGACGGGTGCAGTTCCGACCGGCATTCTGACGGACGTGTCGCAGGGTGTGACCCTGGGTGGCGCGAACCAGAATATCGACGTGTTCGCACCGGGCTTCGACATGCCGAACGTGATGCGCGCCTCGCTGCGTGCGGACTATGAGCTGAACCTCGAGCGCTGGGGTCTGGGCGACGGCTACTTCGTCTCCGCCTCGGTCCTGCACTCCGATCGTCGTGAAGCTCTGATCTGGCGTAACCTGGCGTTTGATCGTCCGGACCTTGGCTTCTCGCGCGGTGTGGCACCGGACGGTCGTCCGATCTACCCGGACCTGGGCGACATTCCGCAGCTGTCTGACGCTCGCAACACTGACAATGACGAGAACACCAACGGTTCTGAGTTCCGCCTACCGGACGCATTTGTCATCGACACCACGGAAGGTGGGACCGCCACGTCCTACGCACTTCAGGTTGCCAAGCAGTATGACGCTGGCCTGGGCTTCCGCTTCGGTTACACCTACACCGATGCTGAAGACCTGCTGGAGTACACCTCGTCGCGTGCCGTTTCGGCATGGCGCGGTATCGTCGGCACCGACCGGAACAACCCGACCGTGGCGACGTCTTCGAATGAAATCCAGCACAAGTTCACCGTGAGCCTGAACTATGAGCGGGAATTCTTCGCGGACCTGACCTCACGCTTCAACGTGTTCGGCCTGATCCAATCTGGCCAGCCGTTCAGCTATGGCTTCAACGTATCCGGCGGTAACCCGATCTTCGGTCGTGCCCTGGGTGGTTCGCCGCGTGACGGTGCGGATCTGCTTTACGTGCCGCTGGCAGGTGGTGACCCAGCTGTTGAATTCGCATCGGCTGCTGATGAAGCTGCGTTCAACAACTTCATCCAGCAAGAAGGCCTGGGCAAATTCCGTGGCACCTTTGTGCCGCGTAACTACGGTCGTTCGCCTTGGACCCAGCGTTGGGACTTCCGCTTCACTCAGGACCTGCCGGGTATCCCGGGTGCTGAAGAGTATGTTGGCGACAACCGCTTCCAGTTCGTCCTGGACGTGGAGAACTTCGCAAACCTGCTCAACGACGAGTGGGGCACCCAGTACGGTCGTTCCGGTAGCTTTGGTCGCGTGAATGTGGCCAACGTGTCCCTGCGCGAACTGGCTGGCGGCGAAGTCCTCAGCGACAACGAGCCGGGCGAGTTCTGTAAGGCCGCGACGGACTGCCGTTACATCTACTCGGGCATCTCCAGCCCGACGCAGATTGACCGTCAGGACCGGAACAACTCGGTCTGGCGCATCCGCATGGGTCTGCGTTACGAATTCTAAGAGTTCGCAATACGCAGGCACCATCGGTGCCAAGATTTGGGGCGGTGTCGAAAGGCACCGCCCTTTTTCTTTGCCTGTCCTCCTTCGCCTCCGCTCAGTCGGGCGCGACGATAGCCCCCTAAGCGGTCATCAACCGTTCTAGACCGTCGCTAAGCTTCTGGAGTGTTGTTCTATCGATTTTCCCAACCCACCTTCGTCATCCCGGACTTGATCCGGGACCGAGAGGCCATCGAATGAAAGCACCTGAAGCACTGGGTCCTCGTCTGCGCGGGGATGACGAGAGGAAGGCACCCCGACGCCGTAGGCGTCGCAAGGGTGACCGCCCGCCCGCAGCGCGAGCGAGGACCGACAGGACGGACGTCCTGGAGGACAGAAGAAATGTCATGAAATTGAGCACTCGACGCGCTATCTCACCTTCAATAGCGAGGTGCGAATCTGGGGAGTTCACAATGGGTCGCTCACGTCTAGCCTTACCGTCCCGCCGTCTTGTCCTGGGTTCAGCCGCTGCTGGGGCCGCACTGGCACTGGGAACAGGCTGCCGTGTGGCTTCGGGCGGCTCAGCACCTGTGTTCCGCAATGATCCCTTCTCGCTGGGCGTGGCATCAGGTGATCCGGCTTCGGATGGGTTTGTCTTATGGACGCGCCTGGCCCCCAACCCGCTGGATCCGGATGGCGGCATGGCCCCTGAAGCGGTGGATGTGGCCTGGGAGATCGCCAGTGATGACGCCTTCGTCCAGATTGTGCGGGCTGGCGTGGAGCGGGCGCTGCCAAGCCATGGCCACGCGGTGCACGCCGAAATCCACGGCCTGGAGGCCGGGCGGGAGTATTTCTATCGATTCCATGTCGGCGGCGTGACCAGTCCGGTCGGCCGCGCTTTGACGACGCCGGCCTATGGCGCAGGCGTTGATGCCATGAAAATCGCCTGGGCCAGCTGCGCGCACTATGAGCAGGGCTATTTTCACGCCTATCGCGACATGGCTGAGGAGCGGGTCGATCTGGTGATCCACACCGGCGATTATATCTATGAGAGCAGCTGGGGTCCGCAGGTCCGCCGTCATGTGACGCCGGAACCCTATACGCTGGCGGATTATCGCCGCGTGCACGCCAACTACCGGCTCGACCCCGATCTTCAGGCCGCTGCAGCCATCGCGCCCTGGCTGGTGACCTGGGATGATCACGAGGTGGACAATGATTATGCCGGCGACATTTCCGAAGAACCGTTTGTCAGCGTTGAGGACTTCCGCGCGCGCCGTCTGGCCGCCTACCAGGCCTATTGGGAAAACATGCCGCTGCGCCGTCGCTCCATGCTGGAGCGCGCCTCTGGCCGCATGCGCATCTGGGGCCAGACCGTGTTCGGCAATTTGGCTGAAATCAACATGACCGACGGCCGCCAGTTCAAGACGCCTATGGCCTGTCCGAGCGAGGGAGATCGCGGAGGCCAGGTCATAGACCCGGCAAGCTGCCCTGAGCGGGAGGATGAAACGCGCACCTATCTGGGCGAGCGCCAGGAAAGCTGGCTGCGTCGCAGCTTTGCACGCTCAGGCGCGAGCTGGAGTTTTATGGTCCAACCCACCCTCTTTAGTCAGTTCTACACCACCAACCCCGAAACGGGTCAGCCCACCAGTTGGACGGATGGCTGGGATGGCTATCCGGCCGCGCGCCGCCGGCTGGCCGAAACGATTGCGTCGCGTGAGGATGCCGATCCGATCATCTTGGGCGGGGACACCCACTGCTACTGGGTCACTGAGGTGAAGACTGACTATGCCGACCCCGCGAGCCTGTCTGTAGGCTCTGAATTCGTCACAACGGCGGTGACGAGCCATCACAGCAATCACGATCTGTTTGCCGCGAATGCGGCCAATTTCGATCACATCAAGCATTTCGATGCCCGTGAGCGCGGCTATGGCCTGATCAATTTGACCCAGCAGCGCGCTGAAGTGCATTTGCGCACGGTGGGTGAAGTGAAAAGACAGGACGGCTACGCCCCAGCCGATCAAAAAGTGTACGTGGTCGAACGCGGTGCGCGTCGTCCGATCGAAGCCTAGGGGCCAAGCTTAGGTCTCGGCGGTTGCGCACGCGCCTTCATGAACGATGCTGGCACGGTTCGATGCAGCCACACAGGCATTGGGATAGGTCTGGCCATCACAGCCGCAAACGGGGCGATACTCGCGTGTGCAGGCCTGGGGCACGGGGGTGCACACACCCATCTGGTCGGCGGCCCCGCACATCGTACCAGCCTGCCACTGGCAGAAATTCACGCCCCTATCTTCGCCCTCACACGTCAGCCCCATCATGCCGCCGCACAGTTCGCCCAGCCCAACGATTGAGCCAATAGGCGGTGGCGTGCTGGGGATTGGCTCAGGCGGCCTTTCAGGTGCGGTGCAGCTTGCGAGCACGAGACTGGTGATGAGGATCAGCACTAGGCGCACCATGATTTTCGCTCCGATGGTGGTCATCTTCTGCTCAGCACTCTATCACGTCGCCAAACCAATGAGAGATGAACGAGATCTGCCATGAGCTTGCGCCTAGCCTTTATGGGGACCCCAGACTTTGCGGCCGCCTCCCTGGCCGAAATTGTCGGCGCTGGTCATGAGGTGGTGGTCGTATACACCCAGCCGCCGCGCCGTCGTGGGCGCGGGCAGTTGGAAACTAAAACTCCGGTTCATCAACTGGCCGAGCAATTCGGCATTCCGGTCGAAACGCCGGAAAAATTTAACGATGAGGCTGTCTTAGAGCAGTTCGAGGCGCTGGATCTCGATGCGGCCTGTGTTGTGGCCTATGGCCAGATCCTGCCGCAGCGCGCGCTCGATGCGCCTGAGCTTGGCTGCTTGAATCTGCACGGCTCGCTCTTGCCGCGCTGGCGCGGGGCGGCACCCATCCAGCGCGCCATTATGGCCGGCGACGAAGTGACCGGAGTTCAGATTATGCAGATGGAGGCCGGTCTTGATACGGGCCCGGTGCTGATGAGCGAAGTGGTGCCGATCGCCGAAACCGATACCGCGGGTACGCTGCACGACACGCTGATGAGAATTGGGGCCATGCTTTGGCCGCGCACGCTGGCAGCGCTGGCGCGCGGGTCACTGGGCGCGACGCCCCAAGCCGAGGAGGGCGTGACTTATGCCCACAAGCTGACCGCGCAGGACCGCCGGATCGATTGGTCGAAACCTGCCAGTGAGGTTGCCGATCAGATTCGCGGCCTTTCGCCGTTTCCAGGGGCTTACTTTGAAATTCCGGGCGATAAGCCTGTGCGCGTGAAGGTGCATTTCGCGGAGCTGGAAGCCGGGCAGGGTGAGCCGGGTGAGGTTCTGGATGACCAACTCCTGATCGCCTGCGGGCGAGGCGCGGTGCGCCTCACCCGCTTGCAGCGCGAAGGCAAGGGCGTCATGGACGGCGCAGATTTCGTGCGTGGCAATGCCGTGCCTGTAGGGATGGTGTTGGGCTAGAGCCTGAAGGTGCTCTTGAGGATGTTCACCAATTCTTTGGCTCGTTCCTCGTCAAGTTGGATAGTCTGGCTGAGCTTGTTAGGGCGCTCGCGCTTGTCGGAGCCGTAGGTGTTAAGCTGGAGCAGCCGGGCATCCCCGCTTTCTACAACGCCAAAAGAGCATTCAACATCAGTTGGGTGCCTCTTGGTTGGGACACTCTCCATCGGTACAAAGTACGAAACGACCGCCATTTTTCTCTCCCAGGAACTCAACTCTTAGTATGCCTCGCTACAAGCTCACAGTCGAATATGACGGCCGTCCCTTTGTGGGCTGGCAGCGCCAGGACAATGGTCCGAGCGTCCAGGCGGCGCTGGATGAGGCAGCACGCAAGCTCGACCCGAAGGCTGGCGACATTTACGGAGCTGGGCGGACCGACTCTGGCGTGCATGCGCTGGGGCAGGTCGCTCATCTCGATTTACAAAAGGATTTGCCTGCCGACACGGTGCGCGATGCACTGAACCATCACCTGAAGCCGAACCCGATTGCTGTGGTTGAGGCCGAAGGCGTCAGCGATGATTTCCATGCCCGTTTTAGCGCCACCAAGCGCGGCTATATCTACCGCATCATTGCCCGCCGCGCGCCGTTGGCGTTGGACCAAGGCAAAGCCTGGCGCGTGCCCAAAGCGTTGGACAGCGAAGCGATGCATAGTGCCGCCCAGCACCTGGTGGGCACCCACGACTTTACCACCTTTCGCGATGCCCAGTGCCAGGCCGAGAGCCCGGTACGGTCCCTGGAGGCGATTTCTGTGTCCAGCCTGCCTGGCGGCGAAATCGAGATCCGGGTCCAGGCGATCAGCTTCTTGCATCGCCAGGTCCGCTCTATCGTAGGCTCGCTGGTGGAAGTCGGACTGGGTAAGTGGAGCCCGGCGGACTTCAAAGCCGCTCTGGACGCTGCCGACCGCACCCGCTGCGGACCCGTAGCCCCGTCCGACGGGCTCTATCTTCATTTCGTCCGCTATCATCACGAGGACAGCTGAGCGTTGAGACTTGGCAATTTCGCCAGATCGCTTAAGTGAGCGGGTATGAATATTAAATCTGTTTGCGTTTATTGCGGAGCCAGCTTCGGCTCCGACCCAATCTACACCGAAGCGGCCAAAGCTATGGGCCGCGCCCTGGCGGACCGCGGCCTGCGTCTGGTGTATGGCGGCGGTCAGGTGGGCCTGATGGGCGTCGTGGCCGATGCCTGCATCGATGCCGGCGGTCAGGTGACAGGGGTTATCCCAGACTTTCTCGATAAAAAAGAAATCGCGCACCCGCGCGTGCAGGACATGCATATCGTCACCTCGATGCATGAGCGCAAGTTGATGATGGCTGACCAAGCCGATGCCTTCATTGCCATGCCGGGCGGTTTGGGCACGATGGAAGAGCTGTTCGAAGTCTGGACCTGGTCGCAGCTCGGCCGTCATCAGAAGCCGGTCGCGCTTTTGAACATGAATGGGTATTGGGACAAGCTCACTGCCTTCCTGGATCACATGCGCGATGAAGGCTTCGTCGAAGCCAAGCACCGCGACATGCTATTGTCCGGCGAAACGCCAGAAGCGGCGCTGGCTGCCCTTGAAGGCTATGAATTCCCCGGGGTGATTGCGAGCCTGGATCGGGCGCAGACATAAGGCTTTAAACGTCAGACGCTTTGCATCCGCGCTTCGGCGTCGTAACAGTCCTGTCCATGAGTATTCAAAACGCCAAACTTGATCAGGTAATTGATCGCTTCGACCAGGTCGAAGCGCGGCTTGGAGCTGCGACGCAGTCTGAGGAAATCGTCGCGCTGTCCAAAGAGCATTCCGAGCTGAAGACGGTGGCGGATAAGGCGCGCGAGCTCAAATCTGCGCGCGCGGATCTGGCTGAGGCTGAAGCCATCATCGCCGAGGGCTCGGACGCTGAGATGGTCGAGCTGGCGACCGAAGAATTGCAAGACCTGAAGAAACAGGTGCCCGAGCTGGAGCGCGAGCTGCAGCTCCTGCTCCTTCCGAAAGACAAAGACGACGAAGCGTCGATCATGCTGGAGATACGCGCCGGCACCGGTGGTGATGAGGCCGCGCTGTTCGCGGGTGACCTGTTTCGCATGTATGAGCGATACGCCTCGAAACATGGCTGGTCGGTTTCGGTGGTCGAGGCCAGCGAGGCCGAGGTCGGCGGGTATAAGGAAATCGTCGCCAGTGTGTCCGGAAAGGGCGTATTTGGTCAGATGAAGTTTGAATCCGGTGTGCACCGGGTCCAACGCGTTCCCGTGACTGAAAGCGGGGGTCGAATTCATACGTCCGCGGCCACGGTGGCCGTGCTGCCTGAACCAGAAGACGTCGATATCGAGATTCGTGACGAAGATATCCGCATCGATACTATGCGCGCCTCGGGTGCCGGCGGGCAGCACGTCAACAAGACCGAATCGGCGGTGCGAATGACCCACCTGCCGACAGGCATCATGGTCGTGAGCTCTGAGAAGTCTCAGCATCAGAACCGCGCGATTGCCATGCAGGTGCTCAAGGCCCGTCTTTACGAGAAGGAACGCGCGGAGAAGGATGCGGCGCGTGCTGCGGAACGCAAAGGACAGGTGGGCTCTGGCGACCGATCCGAGCGCATTCGCACCTATAATTTCCCGCAAGGCCGGGTCAGTGATCACCGCATCAATCTAACCCTGTATAAGCTCGACGAAATCTTGGCCGGTGAGGGGCTGGATGAAGTGATCGAAGCCCTGCTGGCTGAAGATCAGGCCGCAAAGCTTGCTGCCATGGAAGACGCCTAAGGCGATGACGCGGACAGAGGCCTTGCGCGCCGCCGTGGCGCGGCTTCTGGAAGCCGGGCTCGAAGACAGGGCCGCTGATGATACACGCCTTATGCTGGAGCACAGCTCAGATCTGTCGCGCGCGGGGCTGATTTCGAATATGGATAGGCCTCAGCCCGCCGACGAAGCCCAACACTTCGAGGCGCTTATCGATCGGCGAGCGCGCCGTGAGCCCCTGTCTCACATCCTGGGTAAGGTTGGCTTCTGGACGCTGGAGCTTGAGGTTGGGCCAGAGGTGCTCACGCCTCGCGCCGATACTGAAACCGTCGTTGAGGCTGCGCTCGCCGCTGTCCAAGACCGCCAGGCCCCTCTTCGGATCCTGGACATCGGCACAGGGTCTGGCGCGATTGCGCTAGCGCTCTTAAGCGAGCTACCTAACGCCATCGCCGTCGCCACTGATCTGTCGCAAAAAGCGCTGGATATCGCGTCTGTAAACGCGGTCCGCAACGGGTTGGGCGAGCAGTGCATACTCGTCCGGACCCGCTGGGCGGATGGGGTCGATCCAGGCTATGATCTGGTCATGTCCAATCCGCCCTATATCGCCAGTGCCGTGATCGACACGCTGGACCCAGAAGTCCGCGACTTTGAACCCCGTCTGGCCCTTGATGGCGGGGCTGACGGATTGGCTCCATACCCCCATCTGATTGCTGAGGCACAACGCCTGTTAAAGCCCGGCGGGACGGCTGTGTTCGAGATTGGATATGACCAGGGCGCGGCGGTTTTGAGCCTGGCGCAGGCCGCAGGGGCGCGCGTTCAGCTGCGCCAGGATTTGGCGGGCCGAGACCGCGCCGTGGTCTGTCGCTTCATGCCTTGAGGGCCTGACGTGAAAAAACGCTTGGAAATGCACCACAGAAACGGCTAGTTTATCCGAGTCACGACTGCGGCGCTGACCGGGACAGGGGCTGCCCCGATATTTCGCTTCGCGATCGCAGCTGACATTTTGGCCCTAACACTGTTGAGCTTAAGTCCGGGAGACCGGGTGTTTGGCTTAACCGAGCGGCAGGTCTGCGAGATGCAGATTCTATGCGCCGTCAGACTTCGGACCCGAGCGACTTTCGCCTAGCTAAAAAACACAACTCAGGTTTTTTTCATGAAGCGTCAACGTGGACGCGGGCGTAAGCCCGGCAACAACAATAACCGTAATTTCGAGAGCAATGGCCCGGATGTGAAAATTCGTGGTAATGCCTCTCATATCTACGACAAATACATGCAGCTGGCGCGCGACGCGACATCGTCTGGCGATCGCGTGATGGCTGAAAACTATTATCAGCATGCCGAACACTATTTGCGCATCGTGCAAGCCAATCAGGCGGCCCAGCAACAAAAGCGCGAAGAGCAGGACGGCGACGATAATCGCGGGCAAAATCGGCGTCAGGACCAGGCTGAACGTTCAGATGAGCCCGGTTCGGCTGAAGCTGGCGAGGGCGGTGAAGGCGAAGGCCGCAGCCGCAACCGTCGGGGGCGGGGCCGCCGTCGCGAAGAAGAGGCACCCCAGCCGGTGGTCAGCGATGATCCGCTTCAGGTCGTCAATCCGGACGCCAGAGATGACGCGCCAGTGGCCGCTGAAGGTGAGGCCGAGGCACCGCGCCGAGGCCGTGGTCGCCGCCGCAAGGACGAGGACGGGGAGGCCGAGGCGAATGGCGAAGCTAAACCGCGTCGCCGCACCCGCCGCGCGCCTGATCCAGATGCTGAAGCCGCGCTCAATGCTGTGGACGGCGAAGGCGGTGCGCCCTCAGAAGATGGCGCGGCGGCTTAACTCGAGCGCATTCGAGCGCACGATCCGTGCCTTGATGCGCAGGGTGTCTGTGGAACTAAGGGGTGGGGTGGAACTCATCCAGCGCCCTGGCTGCCCGCAACCGACCAAGGCTTCGCTCTGAAACCTCATCGTTCTCTTCCCCGACGAAGGTCGGGGCCTAGAGCCATTGGGCGCTGAGCGTGTGATCCTCTGGGTCCCGACCTTCGTCGGGAAAGAGATAAGAGTTGGGATGAAGGCTGTGTGGGGCACCGGCGCTTTTCCCACTCTCAAATGCCCCATCACCACCTCTTTCCCAAACTTGATTTGGGACCCAGGGTCATCAAACGCGGCCTTTGATGATCTCTGGATCCCGACTTTTGTCGGGAAAGAGATGGAGGGCAGAAAAGGTAGGCTCGATCCTGCACCCTCAACTTAACCCGGAGCGTCGGTGATCGGGGTACAGGTGAAACGGCCCGAGCACGTCCCAAACTGTCATGGTCCGGCTTGGTTCCCCGGATAAACCGGCTGAAAACAAACTGAATTCTGAGTGAGCGGTAAGACGCTACCAGCGGGCCTGAACGCCGACACCGAAATAGTGTTCGTCTTCTTCCCAATCCTCGGTGCCGAGGCTGAATTTACGATTTTCTCGCACGTAGCCGAGCGAGGCATAGGCGTTGTCGTTAAGGGCAAACGCCACACCCAGATGGGCATCGCCAATGGTGGTCTCAGCGGTCACCGGCGCGACGGTGAACTCACGCAGACCTGCCGGGGCCACGGCATAGGTTTCGCGACCTGCGCCGCCGACCAACCACCACCGGCCCTGTTCGGTTTCAAAGGGAGCCGCGGTGATTTCAAGACCGACGGCTTCACCGCTCCAAGCCGGCCCTGAAGGTGCGCTGGCCCGAGTCGACACGCGCACGCCAGGTGGCGGGGTGAGTTGATCCTGGGATAGAGTCGCACGGGCAAAGCGGGTCGTCTGAGCCTCGCCGCTCAAGACCTGGGCGGCAACCGCTTGAGAGGGGGCTGATAACTCTAAATCTGCGAATTCGCTGGCATCAATCTGGGCGAGCGGTGCATCCATGACTGGCGGCTGATAGAATCCTCGCTCATTGGAGTTCGCTCCGGGAACGAAGGCCGCAAACATAGCCGCCCCGGCTACCAGTGCCGCGAGTGAGATTTCTAGCTTGCGTGTCCCCGTCATCGCACCGCGCCTTAACCGGGCCCCCCGCCCGTTTGTGTGCGCGTATTAAGCTATTGGTTACATTTGAAATCAAGTTAAATGCGCGCCCTGCGACAACCCGGATCAGGTTGTCGCCTGAAAAGCACATTTGGCGCGCTACTCCCCCTCCTACGGGCGAGCAGCGTACGTGCTGGATGATTTCCGCCCCGCCCGTCCGCTACGCGGCTGTTCGCTCGCCTTGCGACCGCATTGTCAATCACGGGCAGGCAGGGCAATCACTGGAGTGCGGGCTCTAATGCGCCGCGCGACGCATTTGGCCTGCGATTTCATCCATTTCGGCCTGCTCGGCTGCGCGCACTGAGTCTTGAATACGCGCCAGGCGGCGCTCTTCAAGCAGCTCGTACTTCTTCAGCTCCGCAAAGGCATCTTCCAATCGCACACGAAGGGCATCGGCTTGCCCTGCCACTTCATCAAGCGAGGCGCGCAGGTTTTCTTTGCGCTGGATCACCGACCGGGCATAGCTGCCATAGGCCAGATAGCCATCTTTATCCTCGGCCGCGACGGCCTGTTCTTCAGGCACGCTTTGTTCAAGCCGCGCAATTTGGCCGCCGATCGAAGCGCGGGCGCGCTCAATCTCAGCCATCTGTTTTTGAAGTTCTTCGACCTTGAACCGCGCAAGTCGGATCAAGGGCGCATGAGACCTGTTAGCCATGGTCTACCCCTTTCACTCTCCACCCAAAATTCCAGCCAGGTCTGCGAAGCTCTGCTCGATTGAGCCGGCATCGTCTTTTCCCTGACCTAGGAATTGTTCCAGCGGCTCATTGACCGCTATCGCCCGGTCCACCTCCGGGTTTGTCCCCTGGGCATAAGCACCCAGGCGGATCAGTTCCTCCATATCGCCGTAGGTGGCGAGGAGGGCGCGCGCCTGCTTGGCCAAAGGCACCTCTTCGGGTGCGTAAACCTCTGGCGCAGTGCGCGAAATTGATTTCAAAACGTCGATTGCGGGGAAGCGACCTCGCTCGGCGATGGCGCGGCTCATCACCACATGTCCATCCAAGATACCGCGCACAGCATCCGCAATCGGTTCATTATGGTCGTCGCCGTCAACTAAGACGGTGAACAAGCCGGTGATTGAGCCGCAGCCTTCCGGTCCGGGCCCTGCGCGCTCTAGAAGCGCAGGCAATTCAGCAAAGACAGAGGGCGTATAGCCGCGCGTGGTTGGCGGTTCGCCGGCGGCCAGACCAATCTCGCGCTGAGCCAGCGCAAAGCGTGTGACCGAATCCATCAGACACAGAACATTCAAGCCCTGATCGCGGAAATACTCTGCCACAGTCAGCGTGGCGTAAGCGGCGCGGCGACGCGCCAGCGCCGGCGTATCACTGGTCTCGGTGATGACCACCGAGCGCGCACGACCATCCGCGCCCAGCGTGTCTTCGACAAATTCGCGTGCCTCACGTCCGCGTTCGCCAATCAGGCCAATGACGATGATATCGGCTTGGGCCCCGCGGGCGAGCATCGACATCAGGACCGATTTGCCCACGCCCGAGCCGGCAAAAATGCCCAGGCGCTGGCCTCGCCGCATAGGTGCGAAGACATTCAGAGCCTTGACGCCGAGGTCCATGCGTTCACCCAAGCGCTGGCGGGAATGGGCGCAGGGCGCGCGGCCTTTCAGCGGGTAGGTCTGTTCGCCTTCTGGCAAAGCCCCACCGCCATCGCGGGGGCGGGCAAAGCTGTCCATGACCCGACCGAGCCAGGCGTGGCAGGGGCGCAAGACCGAGCCTTCTGGATCAATGTGGGCTTTGGCACCCGGGCGGACGCCCGAGAGATCGCCATAGGCCATCATCAGTGCGGTATCTCCGCGAAAGCCGACGATTTCCAGATCGGATGCGTCAGACCCTGCCGAAAGGCGGGCACTTGCGCCAAGCGTCAACGCCGATTTCGGGCCCTGAGCTTCAACGAGCAGGCCGTTAATCGCGCTAATGCGCCCCGTATAGCTGAGGGCTGGCGTTGCCGAGACCCGTTCAATCAGCCTGTCCACCGCAATTCTCGCGTTGCTACGGCGTCTTTTTGCGCCGTGTTGAGGCGCGTTATGCGCCAAGAGAATCACACAGTAACCGAACGCGGTTGAGACCCGGTAAACGCGGTGAAATTACCCTACCTGGCAGTCAGATTTATGGACCTGACGCCTTAATTTTGGCAGCCAGCTGTGGCCAAGCCCTGGTTAATCGCCTATTTCAAACCGGTAGCCCCGCTCCGCTGCTGACCCGGTCGGACCGCTCGAGGCCACACCGACGCGTGCCCCGCTTTATGGGCATCTGAATCGATAGCGGACAGACGCGCGCATTCCTGCTGCTAAGCGTGTGTTCGAACTGAATTAACACTGGCGCCGACATTGCCGCCGACCGATGAGGCCGACGAGAAACCGCTATGCCTTTTGATCATAAGCCCGAACCGATTGCCATTTCTCGCCCGAAGGAAAAAGCGCGAACCCGTCGCCACAAAGACAACCTGTACGGTCAGATTTCCGAGACCAAGTTCAATCGCTATGTCGTCCACGACATCAAGCGCTATCGCAAATATGTCGAAGAAGGTGGAGCCGCCGTCTATTCTCAAGACGAGCTGGACGCGTTGGAGGCCTCTGGGATTTCTGATCGTCTGCCACCGCGTGCAACCGGCTACTATCTAGACTTGGCCAAGCGTTCGACGGCTGTTCGCAACCTGATCAAGGCGCGCCCAGAGGAGATGGAAGACCTCTCCGGTGAAAAGGACCCGTCTAACCAGCTGCGCTACAGCCCAGTTCCGGGCCTACTGCACAAATATGAGCTTTGCTTGATTTATGTGGTGCGCACTTGCTCCAGCTGGTGCCGCTATTGCTATCGCTCCGATTTCCTGACCGGCAAGACGGAGAAGGACACCGCCTCTATCCACGAGATCACTGACTATATCCAAAGCCACAACGCTAAAGTGGGAGCCGGTGAGATCACAGATAAGCCGCGCATTCGCGAAGCGCTATTGTCCGGCGGTGATCCGATGGTGCTCTCAAACCGCAATCTGTTTGATTATCTCAACGCGCTGGCCGAAGCCGGTCTGGAGATCATCCGGATTGGGACCAAGGAAATGGCCTTTTTCCCGGAACGCTTCGACGACAACTTCTTTGAGATGCTCGACCTGTTCCATGAACTACACCCGCACGTGCTGGTGGCCTTCATGGTGCATTTCACCCATCCAGACGAGGTCTTGCACGTGACCGAGGGCGGCGAGTGGGTGCGCGACGAGCATGGCCGCTTTTTGCGCAATCGATTGGTCGAAAGCGCTGCACAGCGCCTGCGCTCGCGAGCCTTCGTGACGCTGGAAAACCAGACCCCGATCATCGATTCCGTCAATGACAATGCCGACGTCCTGCGCATCCTGCAGCAAGAGCTGAAACGCATGGGCGTGAATAATCATTATTATTTCCAGTGCCGTGAGATCGAGGGCTTCCGCGCCTTCGCCGTTCCGGTGGAGACCGCCTGGAAAATCCACGCCGACAGCCAGCATGGCCTGTCCGGGATTGAGCGCTCGCGCTTCGCCTTGTCGACTGAGGCCGGCAAGATGGAATTGGTCAGCGTAATCGAGGGCGATGAGCGTTTGGCCTCGATCGGTGGACCGTTGGGCGAAGCTTTGGCCGACGGACTGGTGATTTTCCGCCTGCACCGAACGCCATATGAGAACCGCCAGAGTGACCTGGTGATTGCCCGCCGCAATCCGGATGCGCTTTGGATCACCGGTTATGAAGATCGCATCCTCTATGATGGTCGTCGCGAGGACGCCCAGGACAAGTTCGGGCCGCTACTGGCGGCGCTGGGACCGGCGTTGCTCAACGCGGCGGAGTAAGCGCCTCCCCGTGAACAATATCAGAGCCCGCAGCGCAGGCTGCGGGCTTTTTGCTGCACCAAACGGACAGAATTTCTCTGGACGAATCTGGGGATAAGTCAGGCGTCAATCCACAGCCTGTTTCTCGCCGAATGCATTTATTAATTTCGATGCAGTTTTGTTAACCCTCTGAGATTCAAGCCTCACAAGTGATTCTTCGTCCGCACGGACTCGATTCCACATGTGGAGTCAAACCCTCGTTAACCTCTCAGTTACGATTGTCGCCACACAGTGCGAATAAGGTTAACGCTAGGTGCAATCGAGGAGATGAACGATTCGTCTCACCGAACGCCTTGGAAGGGGGAACCGATGCGGGTTCTGTTGATCGAAGACGATCGCGCGACAGCGCAGGGCATCGAGCTGATGCTCAAGTCCGAAGGCTTTAACGTCTACGTCACCGACTATGGTGAAGAAGGCGTCGATCTCGGCAAGCTCTATGACTACGACATCATCCTATTGGACCTGAACCTGCCGGATATGCCGGGCTTTGACGTGCTCAAGACCCTGCGTGTGGCCAAGGTCGATACGCCGATCCTGATCCTGTCAGGCAATGCCGACATCGATAACAAGGTTCGCGGTCTGGGCTCCGGCGCTGATGATTACATGACCAAGCCCTTCCACAAGGAAGAGCTGATCGCACGCATCCACGCTGTGGTGCGCCGCTCCAAAGGTCACAGCCAGTCCATCATCAAGACCGGCGACATCGCGGTGAATCTCGACGCCAAGACCGTCGAAGTGAATTCCCAGCGTGTGCATCTGACTGGCAAGGAATACCAGATGCTGGAGCTGCTCTCGCTGCGCAAGGGCACCACGCTGACCAAAGAAATGTTCCTCAACCACCTTTATGGCGGCATGGACGAGCCGGAGCTGAAGATTATCGACGTCTTCATCTGTAAGCTCCGCAAAAAGCTTTCTGCAGCCACCAATGGTGACAACCATATTGAAACCGTCTGGGGCCGCGGCTACGTGCTGCGCGATCCGGTTGAAGAGCAGAAGGCGTCCTAACAGACCCATTGCTCACCGCTGAACACAGAAACGCCCCGGCGCGCATCCGCCGGGGTTTTTTGTTTGCGAATCTTGACGGGGCGAGAGGTGAGGGGCATGACCCTTTCGTTCCTAAGGAGGGCCCTGACGATGAAGCAGACTCGCTAGACCCATGCCGCGGCCGGTTTCGGCCTTTTGGTCCGCATGCCATGCGGACGCTGTCTAGATGCAGGATAGCTTCATGAAATCACTGCAATCGAAAATCGCCCTTGTCACCGGTGCGGGGAGGGGGATTGGCGCAGCCATCGCCCGGGCCTTCGTTGACGAGGGCGCGTTCGTTTTTGTGACCGACATCGACGCGAAGGGGGCCGAGATTGTGGCGAAGGATCTTGGCGACAGGGCCGAAGCGTTGACGCTGGATGTTCGAGATTCGGCCGCCTGGGCCAACGCCGAAGCCCTTGTTCGCGAACGTTTCGGCGGGTTGGACATTCTGGTCAATAATGCTGGAATTACAGGGTTTTTGGAAACGCCAGGCCCTCACGATCCGGAGCATTTCGATCTTGAAAGCTGGCGGACGGTGCAGGCGGTCAATGTGGAGGGCACGGCGCTGGGCTGTCAGTCGGCCATCCGCCTGATGAAGCACCGCCAGGCTGCGGCAATTATCAATCTGTCTTCGCGCTCTGGAGTCGTTGGGATCCCTGCGGCAGCGGCCTATGCAGCTTCGAAGGCGGCCATCCTCAATCACACGCGAAGCGTCGCGCTATATTGCGCCGAACAGGGCTATCCCATTCGCTGCAACGCCATTTTGCCCGCCGCCATTATGACACCGATGTGGGACGGTATGCTGGGGACCCGTGAAGCGCGCAAAGCGGCCATCGCCGGTGTTGAAGCAGGCATTCCCATGGGCCGGTTTGGTCGTGCTGACGAAGTGGCTGATGTCGCGGTTTTCCTGGCGTGCGAAAAGTCCAGCTATATGACTGGCGGCGACATTCATTTGGATGGCGGCATTCTCGCCGGGGCTCAGGCGCGCCCGGAACGTGCAGAAAACTGAACGATCTGCCTGTCTCAAGGGCTGCGCTGCCGTCACGCCTTCAAACATGGTAGCATGCCGGCATAGAGGAGGTTGCCATGTCTCTCACGGTTGCGGCCCTCGCGCTCATGCTGTCTTCGCACACTCAACCGGCTCTGGTTCTGGGCGAGACCCCAGCCAGCGACTGCCTGGCGGCCGCGCGCTCGACGATTGTCATGCCCGATGATGTCGAAGCCTGTGAGCATGCCATTGAAAACTTGAGGCTTCCGCGTACCGATCGTGCGGCCAGCCTGGTCAATTACGGCATCGTGCTTCGAAAGCGCGGGCGTTCGGTTGATGCTGTTGCCGCCTATGACCGGGCCGTGGCCCTGACCCCAGACTTGGCTGAAGCCTATCTCAACCGCAGTGCCGCCCTGGTCGAGCTGGGTCGCACTGAGGCTGCGCTCGCCGACATCGAACAGGCCCTGGCCCTCGGTCCGCTCATGCCCCATGTGGCTTATTATAACCGCTCTTTGATTTATGAGCTGCAGGACGAGCTGGCCCTGGCGTATCGCGACTTGCAACAGGCTGTTGCGCTGCAGCCGGATTACACCCCGGCCTTAACAGCGTTGGAGCGCTATCAGGTTGTTCGCGCAGGCGGTTAGTCCTCAGCGCGGAAAACGATGTCTCCATCGACCACGGTCATCACCGGACGCGCGTCGCGCAAGTCCAGATCCGGCACAGTCATCAGGTCTCGGTCGAAAACCGAAAAGTCCGCGATCTTGCCCACTTCAATTGTGCCCAGCTCATCCTCGCGGAAGCTGGCATGGGCGGGCCAGATCGTGAAGAGTTTCAACGCTGTTTCCCGGTCGAGTGCCTGATCGAGATTCCAGCCTTCACCTGCATAGCCATTGAGATCGCGGCGCACCGCAGTGGCATAGAATTCGATGCGGGCTTCTCCGCGCTCAACCGGGGCGTCCGAGCCGCCGGCAATCATCGCGCCGGTATCAATCAGCGTACGCCAGGCATAGGCACCGTCCAGGCGTTGCAGGCCAATCCGGGACGGTGCGAAGTGCAAATCCCCAATGGCGTGACTGGGTTGCATGGAAGCAATCACATCCATTTCGCCAAAGCGTGGAATATCGACCGGGGCCAGGACCTGGGCATGTTCCACGCGCCAGCGCGGATCAGTGACCGTGCGGTCTGCCTCCGGGACCGCCTCGAAGCTGGCTTCCATCCAATTGAGCAGGCGCTGATTTCCGGCATCGCCGATGGCGTGGACGGCCAGCTGCACCCCATCTGCCAGCGCCTGGCGCATCATCTCTTCAGAGCTCGGGCGGGTGGACAGGAAAAGCCCTGAATTGTCAGGCGCATCGTCATAGGGCGCGAGCAGGGCCGCTCCGCGCGAGCCCAGGGCACCATCCATGTAGAATTTCACCCCGCGAGCGATGACCCGGCCATCAGCTTCGATGCGCGGAGCTGCGGCGGCAACCGCGTCATAGTCTTCAGGGTTGGCGTAAACCATTGTTCGGATGGCGAAACGGCCTTCTTCGGCCAGCTCGGCCATCAGGTCCACATCGGCATAATTCACGCTCATATCATGGACCCCGGTCCAGCCGGACGCGGCCAGCACCTGAGCCCCTAACTCATAGAGATATTTGCGTTCTTCGCGTGTCGGATCGGGGCTTAGCGCGGCGAAGGGGGCCATGGCGGTGTCGATGATCATGCCGGTCGCCAGGCCATTTTCATCGCGGCGGATCGCACCGCCCTCTGGATCAGGCGTGTCATTGGTGATTCCGACCGCATTCATGGCGGCGGTATTGGCGACCAAGGCGTGACCATCGGCCCGGATCAGCACCACCGGACGGTCCGATTCCACGGCGTCGAGATCTGCTGCGGTTGGAAATCGGCCCTCTGGCCAATGGGTCTCAATCCAGCCGCGTCCGGAGATGATAGATGCGGTGGCGTCTTGCGCCGCGTTGGCGATGGAGGCCTGCAATTCGGTGATGGATGCGACCCCTTCCAGATTGAGATTGCGTTCGCGAGACCCCACGCCGATGACATGGACATGGCTGTCGGTGAATCCGGGGAACATCGCCGCGCCCTGAAGGTCCACCGTCTCGGTGTTCGCCCCGATAAAGGCGGCCGCGCCCGCTGCGTCCCCGACATAGACAATGCGCCCCTCATCGACCGCCACCAGCTCGGCCATCGCCAATCCCTCAAGACCGGTATAGATCGGGCCCCCCGTGAAGATGCGGTCGGCAGGCGAGGGGGTCTGAGTGTCAGGGATTGCGGATTCGGGGGCTTCGCAGGCGGCGAGGACGACCATTGCAGTCACGCAGGTCGAAGCGGTCAGGATCAATCGCATGGGTCTCGTCCTTAAAGCTTAAAGCCCTTCGTCGCCCCAGGCGGGCGGCGGGGTGTCTACAGGGCGGGTTAAATCGAACGCGGCGCGGAAATGCCGGTTCGGCCGGTTTAGCGCGTAGACATAGGCGGTGTCGGTCACGCTGACCGACCAGGTATTTTGCATGGAATCGGGAATGCCTTCGCGCTCAAACAGATCTTTTGACGCCTGGTCAGCGGGAAAGTCGAGGGCGGCACCAATCGCTGCGCCGGTCGTGCGCCCGCCATACCAGGACAGGGCGTCCTGTTCGCCGTCTTCATGGCGGTGATTATGCTTCAGTTCGATCCCGCCATCGCTGGTCCGGGTGAACACCCAGACGCGGGAGCGATCCTCACCCACATGGAAAGGCACGCGCACAACGCCCGGCTCGCAGTCGCGCACATGCATGACCAGGCGCTGGCTGGCAAAGGCCTCATCGCGTGGATCTTCGGAGGTGACGCGGCCTTCAAAGGACTGACCGCACAGCGCGGTCAGCGCTTCGATCAAATCAGGTGAGGCCTCTTCAGCCGGCGAACAGCTGGCAAGGCCTAAACTGGCGACAGTCAGAATTGCGATACGCATAAGCCTCCCCAAACCCGAAGTGGGCAAGAGGCTAGCCGATTTGTTTGAAGATGAAAGGGGTTACACTATTACAGTGCAAGCCGCCTAGACGGTCGCGGCGCGCGCGCGAACCAGTTTCTGAACCTTTTTGACCGCCCGCTCACGCTTCAGCCGCGACAGATAGTCAATAAAGACGATGCCTTCCAGGTGATCCATCTCATGCTGGATACAGACGGCGAACAGGTCGGTGGCGATCTCCTCGCGCCGTTCGCCATCATAGTCCAGATACTCAACCTTCACTTCAATCGGACGATCGACATCGTCAAACACGTCTGGCACGGACAAGCAGCCTTCCTGATAAGGCTTGGCATCCTCGGTCAGCGGGGTGATCACCGGATTGACGAAGAATTTCGGATCATTGCGATCATCCGACAAATCCATGACGATGACCCGCTTATCGACCCCCACCTGGATGGCGGCCAGGCCAATGCCATTGGCGTCATACATGGTCTCCACCATGTCATCCATCAGCGCCCGCAACGCATCATCCACCCCCTCAACGGGTTTGGACACCAGCTTCAGGCGCGGGTCGGGAACGGTCAGGATTTCGCGTACAGCCATGGCTTTTAGGTAGTCGAGGAGAGCGCAGCGTTCAAGATTGAGGTGTAGGTGAAGCTTATACCCCCTCGAACGCAGGGGCCCAGGGATGGCAGGGCGCAGCGTTTCATGGCTCTAGGTTCCCGCCTGCGTCGGGAAAGAGAGGAGGGTTTGAGATGGATAGGCGTAAATACCGTGTGGGAGGCGGTGCCGGCGCTCGATGATCTCCACCCCACCCGTCGGCTACGCCGACACCCTCCCCATCGAGGGGAGGGATGGATGTTCGGCCGAGTGTAGGGTTTGCACCCGTCCCTCCCCCTCGTGGGGAGGGTGAGCCGGAGCTCTGCTCCGGGTCGGGTGGGGGGCTGCGCCCACGCTTGCCCTCATGAATCCCAGCTTCCACCGGGAAAGAGATACCAACGCCCTCGTCATCCCCACGAAGGTGGGGACCCAGAGATGGCAGGGCGCAGCGTTTCAAGGCTCTGGGTTCCCGCCTGCGCGGGAATGACGAAGGAGATGGAGGTTTCAGGCTATCTCCCGTCCCTCCCCTTGATGGGGAGGGTGTCCGCGTGAGCGGACGGGTGGGGTGGAGATCGTCGAGCGTCGGCGCTGCCCCCCACCCGACCAAGCCTTTCGGCTTGCCCACCCTCCCCACAGAGGGGGAGGGACAGGAGACATACCCGTCGCAGCGCCATGGCACTCGTCCCTCCCCCTTTGTGGGAGGTGTTCAGGGTCCGAATGGTTCCCCCCAGTTCATCCAGGCGAGGACAGAGTCTTCTACTCGGCGGCCTCAGGCCCGCTGACCGCCCTGGGGGTTTCATCCACTTGGGCTGGGGCGTCGAGCGCCTTGGTTTGACCGTTGAGCTCCGCCATTTTGCGCGCTGACACCAAGACCCGGCCTTCTAAGGAGGCCACGGCCTTGTTGTAATTGCCCGTGGCGGACTTCAAGCCGGAACCCACGCGACCCAGATGGTCAGCGAACGTACCCAGCCGCTCGTGTAGCTCGGCCCCCAATGCGGCGATTTTTTCCGCATTCTGTTCGAGCTTTTCTTGGCGATAGCCATAGGCCACCGCTTTGGCGAGCGCGAGCAGGGTCGCCGGCGTGGTGATGATCACATTGGCCTTGATGGCGTCATCAAACAGGCCGGGGTCTTCTTCGATGGCGGCGGAGTAGAAGCTCTCACCGGGGATGAAGAGGGCGACAAAGTCGATCGCGCCGTCGACCGCGGCGGCATATTCCTTCTTAGCCAGCTGTTTGACATGGGTCTTCACTTGCTGGGCGTGGCGGCGCAGCGCGTCTCGGCGAGTGGCGTCATCACTGGCCTCCACGGCGTCGAGATAGGCGGTCAATGCCACCTTGGAGTCGATCACAAAGCGGCCGCCCCCCGGCAGGCGCACGACGAAGTCAGGCCGCAGGGCCGCGCCTTCGCTATCCCGGGTCTGATGCTGAGCGTCGTAATCGATGGTCTTGGTCAGGCCCGCCAGTTCCAGGATATTCTCCACCGTGCGTTCGCCCCACTGACCGCGGGTCGTGGATTTGCGCTGCAACGCATTGACCAGCTTGGCCGTCTCGCTTTGCTGGCGGCTCAGGCCCTCAGTCAGCAGGGTGATCTGCTGGGTCAGCTCGCCAGAAGACCGCGCGCGGTCGCGCTGGAGGTGCTCCACTTGGGTCTTTACCGCCTCAAGATTGGCTTTGATGGGATCGACCAGCGATTTGACCCCACCTTCGGCCAGTTTGGTGTTGTTGGCGAAGGTCTCTTTGGCCTGCTCCATGAGCTTGGTTGTGGAGGCGTCGAGGGCTTCACCCGCCAGCGCCTTGAAGCGGTCCTGCATGTCCACAGACAGCTTTGTCAGACGCTGACGCTCGGCTTCGACGGCCTGCTCGCGTTCGTGCATCTGGGCGGACAGGCGTTCAATCTGCTTGTCAGCTTCGCTGCGCAGGGTGCGCTCGGTCACCAATTCCTGGCGCAGCCCGTCCAACTGCGCCACTTCGGCGCGGTGCTGGGCCAACTCCAATTCCGTCGACCGCATATCTTCGCGCGCGCTCTCCAATGCCTGATCGGTCGCCGCGGCGCGCTTCCAGGCATTAAGCGTTATGACGGTGAGCACAGCAATCGCGGCCAATCCGACACCGCCGACGGCCATAAGTGCGATGGTGTTGGGATCCATGATGGAACCTCTCCCAATCCAGAACGAAACAAGACCATAGCGGATTCGCGTTCGGCGCGCGCCTTGCATCTTCACCTGCGAATGGCAGCCCAGGAGTGCAGAATGCGCCTGTTTGAAACACCGCTGAACGAGCTTGGAGCCCTGGATCGCACCGCCTGGCGCGAATTGGCGCATCGTGACGGTGAGCTGATCAGCCCCTATCTGCTGCCTGAATTTGCCGATCTGGTGAATGCGGAGCGCCATGATGTACGCGTCGTGATCGCGGAAGAAAACGGTGCGCCGGTCGGCTATTTTGCCTGTCATCAAGCGGTGGGCGGTGTCGTGCGCCCCGTGGGGGCACCGCTGTCGGACTATCAGGGATTTGCCGCAAAGCCAGGCTTTGCGATCGAGCCCGAGGCGCTGTTGGATGTGCTGGGGGCCAGCGCCCTGATTTATGATAACTGGCAGGGTCGAGCGCCCGGCCGGATTCGCGACCGCGCCGGGTCGTCCATATTGGACTTAAGCGACGGCGCGGAGCATTGGTTTGCGAAACGGCGCAGCCTGCACCGGTCGCATTTTAAGAAGATGAAGCAGCGAATCCGCAAAGCCGAGCGCGAATTCGGTGAGATTCGTGTGGTTTTCGGCGACCCGCTGGGTGAGCGCTATGACGCGCTAAAATCCTGGAAGAGCCAGCAATACCGAGATGCCGGCCTGATTGACCTTTTCGCCGTACCCTGGACCGAAGGGGTGATGGCGCGGGCCTCGGCCCGCTCTTTTGGACCCTTCCGGGGGCTGACGGCCGCGCTCTATCTGGGCAACCGACTGGCTGCGGTGGAAACCGGGCTTGTCGCGGGGGGGACGTATCACAGCTGGATGCCAGCCTATGATCGGCGCTTTGCCAGCGTCTCGCCCGGGTTGATCCTCCTGCATGGCATTATCGATGCTGCGGACGAGCTGGGCCTGTCGCGCATTGATCTGGGCAAGGGCGAGCACGCCTATAAGGCCTATTATACCGACTTTGAGATGCCTCTGGCCTCAGGCCGCGCTCTACGCCCCGGCGTCACTGCGGCCCGCGTGGCGGGCTGGGAGCTTGCTGAACAGGCCGGGGCCATCCTTCCCGGACCGCTGTCAAAGGCTCCGATCAAATTGCGCCGGCGCTGGGCTCAGACTGCGGCGATTGAACCGGACTATGGAGCGCGTCTGATGCGCTTTGCGGTCGCCTTCGCCCAGGCCCCGAAGCGGATTGCTGCATAGCGTCATCACAGAGCTGTCAGTTCCGTTTTGCGTTTGGCGCGCTATGTAGCGCGTCAACCCGCCACGCTTAACGGAGACAAGCCATGCTTCGCCTTTGCGCTGCCAGCCTTTTTGCCCTGACGGTCGCTCTTCCGGCCTTTGCTCAGGAAGACTTCATTGAAACCGAGCAGGAAAGCTTCACCGTCGCCGTGGTGGCAGAGGGGCTGGAATATCCCTGGTCCATTGCCTTTCTGCCGTCTGGCGAAATGCTGGTGAGTGAGCGCGAAGGTCGCCTACGCGTTGTGACGACCGATGGCGGTCTGCGTGACGCGCCGGTGGCGGGCATTCCCGATGACTTGCTGGTGGAACGCCAGGGCGGCCTGATGGATATCGCGCTGGCACCCGATTTTGAGACCAGCCGGCATGTTTACTTCACCTATGCCGAAGGCAGCTCAGAGGCCAACCGAACCACGCTGGCGCGCGGCCGGCTGAATGAGGCGCTGACAGCTCTGGACGGCGTCGAAGATCTGTTCCGCGTTAATCGGGATACCCCGGCCGGTTTCCATTTCGCAGGCCGGATCCTGTTCAATGACGACGGCACGCTCTTTGTCACAATCGGCGATGGCGGACGCACGCTGCAACAGGCTCAAAATGTTGAGAACCATCTCGGCACGGTCGTACGCCTGAACCTGGATGGCTCGATTCCGGATGATAATCCGGCGATTGAGGGTGCGGCCGAGGGCATTTACAGCTTTGGTCATCGCAATCCCCAGGGCATTGCGCGCCATCCCGAAACCGGGACGGTTTGGACCCATGAACACGGCCCACGCGGCGGCGATGAGCTGAACATCATTATGCCGGGGGCGAATTTTGGCTGGCCGACCGTCAGCTATGGGATCAATTATTCCGGCACAGTGCTGACTGATGAGCGCGAGCGTGACGAGTTTGTCGGCCCGCTTTGGTATTGGGTGCCCTCAATCGCACCGTCCGGCATGGCCTTTTACACCGGTGACCAGTTTGAAGCCTGGCAGGGCGATCTCTTCGTGTCTGCGCTGGCGGGCTATAAGATCGAGCGCCTGGAAATGGACGGCGACCGGGTGATCAGCTCAGAAGACCTGCTGGTGGACCGCGAACAGCGCTATCGCGATGTGCGAGTGGGCCCGAACGGATCCATCTATCTGTTGGTCGACGATCTCGACGGCCAGGTCCTGCGCCTCGATCACGTCCTCACCCCCCGTGAAGAAGAGTTTGAGGGCTGATTTCCTAAAGAACAGTCCGGGGGACTGTTCGACGGAAATCAGATCTTTTTTGTCCTCCTTCGCGTCCGCTCAGTCGGGCGCGACGTTGGCCCCCTCAGCTGTCATCAAACGGTCCAGACCGTCGCTAAGCTCTTGGGGTGTTGTGGGGTCAGGTGCCTGTACGTCCAATCTGTCTCTTTCCCGGCGAAGGCCGGGACCCAGGGATCACAAAATGCTGCGCTTGACGGCTCTGGGCCCCGACCTTCGTCGGGGAAGAGGGAGTTTTG
>JANQMI010000230.1 GCA_028280165.1 Oceanicaulis sp.
AGGCGAGCGCCGCCGGGCATTTGAGAAGGTGGATTTGTGCGAACTCACCGCTGACGTTGTGGAGCTCTACGAGCCGGTTTGCGAGGATGCCGGGCTGGAGTTTGAAAGCGATTGTCCCACCAATCTGACCATATTAGGTGATCGTGAATTACTGGCCCAGGCGATCGCCAACCTCATCGACAATGCGGTGAAATACACGCCAGGCGGCGGTGCGGTGATGCTGCGCGGGCGCAAGACCAGCAAAGGCGAGGTGGAGATTTCGGTCACCGATACCGGGCCGGGCATCCCTGCCGATGACCGTAGCCGTGTTCTTGAACGCTTTGTGCGTCTTGAAAAGTCGCGCTCCTTGCCTGGGGTTGGGTTGGGCCTGTCCCTGGTCCACGCCATTGCCGAAGTCCACGGGGCCAAGCTGGTTCTCGATGACGGACCCGGCGCCGTTGATGGGGCCAAGACCGGCCCAGGGCTCAGGATTGCTTTGTGTTTTGGGAAGGACGGGTAGGGGAAGAATCCTCTAAGCCAAGCTTCCTGTAATCGCTGAGCAGGCGGCCGATCGACACCGAACTTGCCAGAATTAAAACGCCAACGATCACAGGTAGCGTTTGCTCCCAGAACGCAGCATTGGTGATAACAACTCCATCCATTCCGTCAGCCTGACGCTGAGAGGCAAACAGGAAGGCCTGCACCGCGCCCGGAATCCCGGTCGTGATAAGATATAGCCCCAGCAAGCCGGTTCCGATTGTGGCTATGGCTCGTGCGGAGATACCCTCGAAAAAAGCCTCTTGGCTTACGCCTCTACACATGAACGACGCCAAGGAGTGGCTCTTTGCATAGGCTAAACCACTCACGAGTAGGGGCCCGATGATCATGACAATGGTTGGCAAAGATCCGTATATGGCGGGCGGTGGCTGAGGCGAAAAGATCTGAACCAGATCTCCGACCAGTGAGGGTAAGCTGAACATTACAATGCTAGTGAAGGTCACCGCCGCCCAAAGCCGTATAAGCACGACCGCAAGAGATTGAAGCTGGGACACGGCAGTCTCTCCTAACCCTATAGGACCAAGTGCCTGGCATTGATAATGAGGTCTAAGCTCCCTTGCAAAGCGTTCCGGTGCGGGCCAGCCTGCGCCCATGTCTGCCCCGCTTCCTGCCCGCATCACCGCGTCTTTGCCGCTCACTGATACTGGACGCGCGGAGCGGTGCCGGCACCGTCTTGCGCCCGGAGCGTTTGAGGCCTGGGGCCCAAAGGGCGATTTCCTGGACGCGGTCTTCGCCGCAGCGCCCTATATCGGGCGCTTGGCCTGCCGCCGACCGGAGACCCTTCGCCGTTTGGCGACGGATCCGGTTGAAGTGGTGCTCGCCGAGGCCAATGCGGCGGCGCGCGATGCGGGCCGGGACCCCACCACAGCCATGACGGTGCTTCGCCAGGCCAAGGCCGACATGCACCTGGCCACCGCGCTGGCCGACCTTGGCGGTGTGTTCAGCCTGGAAGACACCGTCTGGGCGGTGTCAGACTTTGCCGACGCGGTCGTTCAAGGCGCGCTGGAGGCCGCCGCGCGGGAGTGTGGGCTGCCTGTCGAGACCCCGGACAATCCCGCCCCCGGCCTGTTTGTGCTGACGCTCGGCAAGCATGGTCAGCGCAGCCTCAACTATTCCTCAGATATCGATCTTGTTGTGATGTGGGAGCCCGAGCTCATCGGGACTGAAGGCCATAGCGATCCGTCCAAGCGCTATACCCGCCTGACCCGCAAACTGTCCGCTTATCTCAATGAGATCACCGAGGACGGCTATGTCTTCCGGGTTGATCTGCGCCTGCGCCCAGACCCGTCGTCCACTCCGGCGGCGGTCAATGCGGACATGGCCCGGCACTATTTTGAGGCCCTGGGACAGAATTGGGAGCGCGCTGCCTATGCCAAGGCCCGCGTGTGCGCCGGCGACCGCAAAGCCGGCGATAATTTCTTAGCCGATCTCGACCCCTTTATTTGGCGACGTTCGCTGGACTTTGAAGCCGTCGATGACATTCGCGGCATTGCCCGGCAGATCCAGTCCAAGGGGCGGCGCTCGGAAATCATGGTCGCCGGCCATGACGTGAAGCTTGGGCGCGGCGGGATCCGTGAGATCGAATTCTTCGCTCAAATCCTGCAAATGGTGTTTGGCGGGCGGCGGCGGTCTCTGCGCGTGCCAGGGACTCTGAAAGCGCTCCCCGCTCTGGCGGCGGAGCAGCTCATTAGCGATGACGACGCAGCCGTGATGGCCGCAGCCTATCGTGCGCTGCGCGCCATCGAGCACCGCATCCAGATGCTGGAGGACGAGCAAACCCAGACGGTGCCCA
>JANQMI010000235.1 GCA_028280165.1 Oceanicaulis sp.
GAGGCCCTGTCTGTCGTTACCGAAAGTGCCTTCGGCCAACGCCGCAAGACCTTGAGGAAGTCGCTGGGGGCCGCTGCAGGCAAGGCCGGCGTGAGTTCTGAAAGCTTGCTGGAAGCAGCCGGCATCGAGCCGTCAGCACGCGCAGAAACGATTGACCCTGAAGGCTTTATGGCGCTGGCGAGAACTTGGCGGGCGGCGAAAGAGTAATCCCCCAATCGCTCTTTCCCGGCGCAGGCCGGGGCCCAGAGCCATCAAGCGCTGAGCCCCGCGATCACTGGGTCCCGGCCTGCGCCGGGAAAGATGGCGACAGGTTGCGAATTCCTACTCGCTCGGTGCCAGATGCTCCTCCAGGAAACTCAAATAGGCATCGGACGCGGTGATCCGGTTTTCGCGGCGGCGGAATCCATGGCCTTCATCTTCGAAGAGCACGTATTCAACGATGGCCCCGTTTTCGCGGGCTGCGGCCACCAATTCATCGCTTTCCACCTGCAGCACGCGCGGATCGTTAGCCCCCTGAACCACCAGCATCGGCCGGACAATTTGGTCGGCGTGGAAGAGCGGGGAAATGGCGCGATGGCGCTCCGCGTCGGTGGCAGGATCCCCCATTTCGTCATACAGCGCCTCGCGGAAGCTTTCCCACCAGGGCGGGATAGATTCCAGGGTGCGCACCCAGTTGGTCACGCCGAAGATATTGATGCCGACGTCAAATTCTTCGGGATGGAAGGTCAGCGCCGCGGCCGTGATATAGCCGCCATAGGAGCCGCCGATCACACCCACGGCGTCATCGCGCACCCAGTCGAGCTGGCGCATATAGTCGCCGGCCGCCACAATATCGCGCAAGTCTTCCTCGCCGTGGCGGCGATCGTCCATGTGAAAGAAGGTTTTACCGTAACCTGAGGACCCCCGGTTGTTGGCGGCATAGATGGCATAGCCGTTATTGACCAGGTGCTGGATCATCGCCGAATAGCCCGCCCGGCTCTGCCCGCCCGGACCGCCATGGACCCAGACCAGCGCCGGGACTGGATTGTCCGCGCTGGCATTGTGAGGCCGATACATGATGCCGGGAATGGTAAGACCATCAAAGCTCTCAAAGCGGACAACTTCAGCTTCAACCAGATCGGTTGGGCTGAGGACCGGATTCAGCGCTTCGGTGAGTTGACGGTGCGCGCTGGTGGCAACATCGACCACATGGACATTCGCCGGTGAGACCGAGGATGTCACCATAAAGGCCATCTGGGTTTCATCGGAATTGAACCGGACTTGGGCCAGATCACCAGCCGGTACCGACGCTGGCAGGGCCACAGCCTCGCCCGATGCGGTGTTGACCAGGCTGACTTCGGTGAATCCGTCCGCATTGATGGCGCTGACCCGATACTGGCCCGACGGCGAATAGCCGACATACATGACATCCCAATCCGCCTCAATCAGCGCGGTCCGCTCACCGGTGGCGATATCGTAGGACCAGGCCTGATTCCACTCGCCAAACTCGTTGGTGGCGTAAATCAGAGCGCTGCTGTCCGGGGTGAAGGTATAGGCGCTGTAGGCAATATTGCCCTCATGCTCAGTGATCAGAACTGGATCACCGCCGCTTTGAAGGTCTGCGAGCAGGATATCGCTGTCGGCCGAGGTGCGCGGCCGGTTCAGCGCCAGCCAGCGCCCGTCCGGGCTGACGGCGCTCATCTGCAGCGCGTTGGTGTTTTCATAGACCAGGCGGCGCTCATAGGTCTCAGCGTTATAGGCATAGAGGTCAAAGGCGGCCGAGTCGCGCTCATTGGTGCTGATCCACAGCTCGCTGCGGTCGGCTGACCAGCCCACAAATCCGGCCCGCACATTGTCACCCGGGGTGAGGTCCTGGAGCTCAGCGCCTGCCGTCCCGACATAGATATGGGTCAGCTCATTGCCGCCGCCGTCGGCGCTGACCAGAAAACGCTCGCCATCAGGAAACCAGGACACCGCAAAAGTCGCGTTGGTGGTCGATCCTGTCAGCGCGCGGCGCTCACCAGTCTCGGGGTTTAGCGCATAGGCGTTGAACACGCCGGTTTCGTCCGAGGAAATCAGAATTTCACCGGTGCTTGCGGAAAAACCGAGCCCGGCCGACGATGCCATGGAGAAGGACGTTGTGTTGAAGAACACTTCTGCGGAATGACCAAGCTCGGCGATAACCGATTGCGCGGACTCCGTCATTTCGGCTTGCGTTTCCGGCGCGGCGCTTTCGACCGGCGGTGTCTCAGCCTCCTGACCCGGTTGGCAGGCGGTCAAGGCAAACGCCCCTATCGGGGCGGCGAATAGAGCAGTCCAGCGGGTCATCAGTCCCTCCTCACAAACATGTGTCGGAGAGGCTATCACAGGCCCGCGCGGCGTACCCTGCGTCTATTCGTGCATTAAGGCGTCCACGAAGCCCGCCACCCAGGGATGGCGCGTCCGCTTTAAGCGTTCAGCTTGGAGGATGTCGGACAGCTTTTCCAGCGCGCGGGAAAAGTCGTCATTGAGCACGACATAGTCATATTCGTCCCAGTGCTCGATTTCTTCCTTGGCGCGGGCCATGCGGCCGTCAATCACCTCTTCGGTGTCCTGAGCCCGCTTCTGCAGCCGGTCGCGCAGAAGCGCCAATGAAGGCGGCAGGATGAAAACGCGAACCACGTCGGAAGGTGCGCTCTTGGCCAACGCCCGCGCGCCCTGCCAATCGATGTCGAACACCACATCGCGGCCTTCAGACAGCGCCTCATCGACCTCGGTCTTGGGCGTACCGTAATAATGGTCAAACACCTTGGCCCATTCGTGGAACTCACCGGCCCCGGCCTTTTCAAGGAAGGCGGCCTCGTCGGTGAAGTAATAGTCCTCGCCGTCCACCTCGCCAGGCCGCGGCTGGCGCGTCGTGTAGGACACCGACAGCACCAGGTCCGGATTCATCGCGATCAGGCGCTTTGACAGTGTGGTTTTGCCCGCACCAGACGGGCTGGACAGGACATACATCAATCCACGGCGTTGGCCACGGAAGACAGGACCGGACAGATCGCCGCTCATGCTTACTCCACGTTTTGTACTTGCTCGCGCAGCCGATCGACGGCTGCTTTGAGCGCAAGGCCGGTTCGGGTCAGCGCCGGATCGGCTGACTTCGAACATAGAGTGTTGGCCTCGCGATTGAACTCCTGGGCCAGGAAATCAAGCTTACGCCCCGCCGGGCTACCCCCATCGAGCAGCATATGGGCCGCTTCGATATGGGCCGTCAGGCGGTCCAATTCCTCGCGAATATCGGCTTTGACGGCAAGCATGGCCGCCTCTTGCTCCAGGCGCTCTGGATCAAGGCCGTTGGGGAGCAAGTCATCAAACTTGGACTGAATGCGCGCCTTGATGGCTGCGGGCAGCGCTTCGGCATTGGAAGCGGCATCAGCGCGCAGTTCTTCGATCTCATCCAGATGGCCCTTCAGAACAGCGACCATTGCGACGCCTTCGCTATCGCGAGCCTCCTTCAAGCCGTCCAGAGCCTCAGCGGCGGCGAGCAGGACAGCGGCTTGCAATGCTTCGCTATCCTCAGCAGAGGCCTCGCCGTCATCGGCAATGATCACGCCCTTCAGGCCCAACAGCTCACCGCCGGTTGCAGGAGCCGCGGCACCCTGCTCATAGAGGCGGTGAGCCGCCTTGGCGTAGAGATTGAGGCGCGCTTCATCAATCTGGACGCCCGGCCCGCCTTCGGGTGGAGCGATATTGAGATTAATCGTCACCGATCCGCGATTGAAGCGGGCCTTGGCCAGTTCGCGCAGCTTGGGCTCAAGCGCGTCGAATCCAGACGGCAGGCGCAAACGCAGATCCAGACCCTTGCCGTTCACGCTGCGCGCCTCGACGGCCACGGTGCCATAGCTGCCGGATCGCTCCGAGCGCCCAAAACCCGTCATGCCGGTGATTTGGGTCATGGCCTAGCCCCCGCGCCGCGCTGCTTCGCGCTCGCGCTGACGCAGCGCGCGCACATGGACATTGTGTTCGGCATAAGTCTCCGAAAAGGCATGGCCGCCTGTCCCATCGGTGACGAAAAACAGATAATCGGTTTGCGGCGGATTGAGCACCGCGCGGATCGAGGCCGTGCCCGGATTGGCAATGGGCGTCGGCGGCAGACCATCATTCTGATAGGTATTGTACGGATTGTCCGCGTTATCCAGCTCAGACCGGCGAATACCCCGGCCGAGCGGCTCCCCGCCGGTGGTGCCGTAGATAATCGTCGGATCGCTCTGCAGGCGCATGCCGCGGCGCAGCCGGGTCACAAAGACTGAGGCGACAAGGCCCCGCTCCGAGCCAATCCCGGTTTCCCGCTCGACGACCGAAGCCAGGATGATCGCCTCTTCGCGGGTGTCGAAGGGTAGATTCTCAGCGCGGTCGTCCCACAGCGTGTCCAGCAATGCGGTCTGGGCGCTTTCCATGCGATCCAGGAGCTCCTGGCGCGATGTGCCGCGGTCCACAAGGAAGGTTTCTGGAAGAAGCGTGCCTTCAGCCGGAATCTCGCCGATTTCGCCCCTTAGGACATCGGCCTCGTTGAGGACGCGCACAATCATGGCGCTCGTCAGACCTTCCGCCGCAGTAATGGGATGCTGAATGGTGTCGCCGGACTGCAGGATCGCATAGATGTCGGCCATCGATGCGCCCTCAGGAATGGCGAATTCGCCAGCGCGCAGCGAGCGGTCGCCACCATCAAGGGTCACCATCGCGCGGAAGATTTGGGAATCGGCAATCAGGCCTTCGCGCTCCAACTGATTGGCAATGGCAATCAGGCCAGAGCCACGCGGCAAGAGCACCGTTTCTTCAGGCCCAGCGGGCCCTTCAGCTTCAAACTGCTGATTGATCCAAACCCAACCGCCAATCGCGGCCCCGGCCATGATCAGAATGACCACCAGCAGGGCCACGCCCAGCCAAAGAAGAACGCGACCGAAGCCGCCCTTTTTCGCCTGGGGCTTGGGGGCTTCGTCACTCATGGCCGGTTAGCTGGCGCGCTTGATCACGACCGACGCGTTGGTTCCGCCAAAGCCGAAGGAGTTCGACAGCACCGCGTCGATCTTTTTCTCAACCGCCTTATGGGGGGCTAGGTTGAGCTTGGTCTCCACCGAGGGATCATCGAGATTCAGCGTCGGCGGGCATATGCCGTCGCGCATGGCCAGGATCGAGAAGATCGCCTCAACAGCTCCAGCGGCCCCCAGGAGGTGACCGATGGAGGATTTGGTGGAACTCATCACCACATCGCCAGCGGCATCGCCGAACAGGCGCTCAACTGCGCCCAGTTCAATTTCGTCACCTTTGGGTGTGGAGGTCCCATGGGCATTAACATAATCGATGTCAGCCGGGGTCAAACCCGCAGACTTGATCGCTGCGGACATGGAGCGGAAGCCGCCATCCCCGTCTTCAGCCGGCGAGGTGATGTGAAAGGCGTCGCCGGACAGGCCATAGCCGGCGACTTCGCCGTAAATGGTCGCACCACGCGCCTTGGCCGCTTCGTATTCTTCAAGGATGACGACACCTGCGCCCTCACCCATGACAAAGCCATCACGGCCCTTGTCCCAGGGGCGCGAGGCCGCCTTGGGGTTGTCATTATAGCCGGTGGAAAGCGCACGAGCTGCGCCGAAACCGCCATAGCCCAGGCGGGTGATGGCGCTTTCCGCTCCGCCGGCCACCATCATGTCGGCATCGCCGTAAGCAATCAGCTTGGCCGCATCGCCAATGGCATGAGCGCCGGTGGAGCATGCAGTGACGACCGAATGGTTCGGACCCTTAAGCCCGTGGCGGATCGACACCTGACCCGAGGCCAGGTTGATCAGCATTGCCGGAATGACAAAGGGAGACAGCTTGCGCGGGCCGCGCTCATGAAGCGTAACCGACGCATCATAAATGGTCTGCAGACCGCCAATGCCCGATCCAATCAGAACGCCTGCGCGTTCCTTGGCGGCTTCGTCCGCAGGCTCCCAACCGGAATGGGCCAACGCCTCATCCGCTGCAGCAATGCCGTAGAGGATGAATTCGTCGATCCGTTTGCGCTCGCGCGCAGGCATGACTGCGTCGGGGTCAAAAGACCCCGGCACATCTGCGCCGCCACCATTGCGTCCATCCACACGCGGCAGAATGCCCGCCACCTGGCTGGCCATATCGGAGACGTCGAAATGCTCGATTTTGGCAAGACCCGAGTCGCCGGCCAAAAGCCGACTCCACACGTGGTCTACGCCACAACCGAGCGGGGTTACGAGCCCCAGCCCGGTAACAACGACGCGGCGCTTAGTCATGGAAGCGGCCTTAGCCTTGCTTCTCGGAGATGAACTTCACGGCATCACCCACGGTCTGGATGTGCTCAGCAGCGTCATCAGGAATTTCGATGTCGAACTCTTCTTCAAACGCCATAACAAGCTCAACATTGTCGAGAGAGTCAGCGCCGAGATCATCAATGAAGGACGCCTTCTCGGTCACCTTCTCGTCTTCAACATCGAGATGCTCGACGACGATTTTCTTCACGCGCTCTAAAACGTCAGACATGTCAGACCCTTTTTCTCAAATTTTGTCAGCATTCGTCCAGTGAATGCCGAAGGCTGGATAGGCCCTGCCCCAAAACCATGCACGCGCATGTCCCAGGTCAGGATTGGGCGGGCTGATACCACGCTAAATTCAGCTACGCCAGCACCGGTTATGCTGGCAAGCCCGTGTGAACAGCCCGAGAGCGGCTTAGATCATCGCCATGCCGCCGTTCACGTGCAAGGTTTGGCCGGTCACATAACCCGCTTCCTCACTCGACAGATAAACACAGGCTGCTGCGATATCAGCCCCGGTCCCAAGCTTTCCATTCGGAATACGGCCCAGGATCGCAGCGCGTTGATCATCGTTCAATTCGTCAGTCATGGGTGATTCGATAAAGCCCGGAGCCACGCAATTCACTGTTACTCCGCGTGCACCCACTTCCTGAGCCAGCGCTTTGGAGAAGCCAATCATGCCGGCTTTCGACGCGGCGTAATTGGTTTGACCCGGATTGCCGGTGACGCCCACTACCGAAGTGATGCCGACAATACGGCCCCAGCGCTGTTTCATCATGCCGCGAAGCACAGCCTTGGACAGGCGATAATGGGCCTCAAGATTGACCTTGATCACCGTCTCCCAGTCCTCGTCCTTCATGCGCATCAGCAGCTGGTCACGCGTCACGCCGGCATTGGAAATCAGGATATCGAGACCGCCCAAAGCCTCTGAGGCTTGCTTTGGAAGGGCATCAACGGCGTCGGCATCCGACAGGTTGGCCGGAGTGATTGCCGTGCGATCACCAAGCTCGGCGGCCAGCGCCTCCAGCTTCTCAACACGGGTGCCGGACAGGGCAACATGGGCTCCAGCCGCATGAAGCGCGCGGGCAATCTCAGAACCAAGTCCACCGGTTGCACCCGTCACGAGCGCTTTTTTTCCAGAAAGATCGAACATTTATGCTGTTCCTGTGGGAATTCAGAAGAAAGAGAGAGACGTCTGCCAGACCAGCGCCATCATCAACGCCACCGGAAGCAGAACCAGATTGATCCAGCCCAGCGGCGTCGGTGCGCCGCGGACGAAACGAGCCGCCACGAAAACCAGCGCCCACGCCCAAAAAGCCCCAACGAAGAAGATCACGAGCGCGCTTGCGTCCATGACCCAAGCCGCAATCCTGTTT
>JANQMI010000026.1 GCA_028280165.1 Oceanicaulis sp.
CTGGTGCCAGGCGGGGCCGAACTCACCGCCACCGCGGATATTGGCCAGCACATAGGTGCCGCCCTGCTCCAGCCATAGCCGTCCCGTCGTGCCCGAATAATTCGGGGTCAGGGACACCTGGAAGCCGCCATAGGCGTATAGCAGTGTCGGGCCCGCTTCAGTGGCGGTCTCGGAGCGGACGATGAAGTAGGGGATTTGAGTGCCGTCCGTAGAGGTCGCCTGGCGTTGTTCGACCACAAGACCGGTGGTGTCGAACCAGGCAGGGGCGGATTTCGCCGGCTCCAGCTCCAGGCTCGGGGTCAGGCGATACAGCGTTTCCGGGGTCAGATAGCCTTCCACATTCACATAGGCCAGATCGCCCTGATCGTCGGCTGTCACGATTGAGATCGTGGAGTTTTCTGGCGCGTCGATGGCGCGGCGGGTCCATTCCTCTTCTGCGAATTGGAAGGCATTGAGCGTGCCCACGACATTGTCGTTGATCACAATGAGCAGGTTTTCTGCCGTGGTGGCCACCGAGCCGACCGACTGGCGATCGTTTGGCGTGAACACTTCATGCAGCTGCGGTAGTTCGCCCGTGCTGGCAAATTCGCTCATGGAGTAGGACATCACGGCACCGGCCGGATAGGTTTCCCCGCCTTCAACCGGCGTCCAGTCTTGATCGAGCCCGAAGACGAACTGGTCACCGAATAAGGCATACGGCGAAACCCGGCGCGGCAGCGGGAACTGCACCGGCTCACCCGACGCGCCGTCGGGCAGATACCAATAGACCTGTTCAAAGAAGCTCTCAGACTGCACTGCAGCCATGTAGGCGGTGCCGTCAGCGGCCTCAAAGCGGGCCGGCCAGACGCCCACATTGTCAGCCGCCCCGGTCAGCACGACTTCGGCATCTGCGATATCGGTCCCACGCGCCCAGCGCTTGACCACGAAGGGATAGCCGGATGTGGTGGCTTCCGCCTCGTCGAGGGCTGTGGCGATCAGCAAATGGTCTTCGTCGATCCAGGCGGTTGCACCCTTGGTCTCTTCAATCTCGAAGCCATCTTCGACAAAGCTGCGGGTTTCCATATCCCACTCGCGACGAACAGCGGCGTCAGAGCCACCGTCCGATAGAGTCAGGATGCAGTGATTATAATCTGGGGCCAGGCAGGATGAGCCGCGCCAGACCCAATTCTTGTCCTCGGCATCGGCCAGGGCATCAAGGTCGAGCACAACGTCCCATTCAGGATCGTCGGTGGCGTAGCTTTCGACGGTGGTTTTGCGCCACAGGCCGTGGGTGTTGTCTGCATCGCGCCAGAAATTCCACAACTCCCCGCCGCGCACACCCACATAGGCGATGCGATCAGAACTTTGCAGCACTTCCAGAGCGCTGTCCTTGAGCTGCTGATAGCGTGGGTCAGCCTGAAGGCGTGCCAGCGTGGGCTCATTCATACCCAGGGCAAATTCGAGCGCGCGCTCGCCTTCAACCTCTTCGAGCCATTCCAGGCTTTCGGTCTCGGCCTGGATCGCGGCATTGAGCTCCGCGCCGGGTGCGACCGCAGCGGTTTCGGTCTCGGCGGCACCGGTATCGGTCATCGCGTCGGTGTCTCCTTCGGGCTCGCTAGCGGGCGAGCAGGCTGCGATCGCCAGGGCGGCGAGGGCAGCGGTGCAGGCAAGGCCGTTACGGCGCATGGTGAAGTCTCCCCTTGGACTAATTTGGCGGGCATAAAAGCCTGAGCCAGCGTGCGCGTCAAAGCGTTACACATTAACACGGTGTAAACTTTGCGAACGGGCGCGCGGGCGACTACATACCGGCCTATGAAAGCTTATCGAATGAATGGGGCGGGCAACGCCTTTGTGCTGATTGATGCGCGCGATGCCAAAGGCCCGCTTGCGCCGTCTACTGCACAGGTTCAGGCGTTGGCGGATCGCTATGCGTTCGACCAACTCTTAGCTCTGGAATCCGATCTGGATGCGGATGCGCGCCTGCGTGTCTGGAATGCCG